>NZ_JAIHOO010000001.1:4935393-5060964 GCF_019733395.1 Lysobacter sp. BMK333-48F3
GCTTTCGACCGCAACTTCCTCCGCCTGCGCGTGCTGCCGCTGCTGCGCGAACGCTGGCCGCAGGCCGATGCCGCGTTCGCCTTGTCGGCGCGGCTGCAGGACGAAGCGGCGCAACTGCTCGAACAGGACGACGCGCTGGCGCTGGCCGCGGCGCGCAGCCTGGACCCACAGGCGCTGTCGCGCAGCGCGCTGCGCGGGTTGACGCCGGCGCGGCGCGCGCGGGTGCTGCGGCGCTGGATCGCCGAACTCGGCCTGCCGCCGCTGCCGGCCGCGGGCGTGGCCCGGATCGAGGACGAATTGCTCGACGCGCGCGCCGACGCCGAAGCCGAGTTCGCCTGGCACGGCGCGGTGGTGCGGGCCTGGCGCGACCTGCTGCATGCGCAGCCGCAACGCCCGGCCCTGCCGGCCGACTGGAGCGCCGAGTGGGACGGCCGCGCCGCCCTGACCCTGCCCGACGGCGGGCAATGGCGCCTGCTCGGCGCCGAGGCCTTCCCGGCGCCGCTGCGCGCGCATGCGCGGCGCGGCGGCGAGCGCATCGTCCTGCCCGGCCGCGACCACGGCCACGCGCTCAAGCAGGCGCTGCAGGACCTCGGCGTACCGCCCTGGGAACGGCGCCGGCTGCCGCTGCTCAGCGACGCCGGCGGCGAGCTGCTCGCGGCCGGCGATCTGCTGTATTCGGCGCGCCTGGACGCCTGGCTGCGCGAATGCGGCGCGCGCCTGGTCTGGCGCCCCTGACGCAGCGCGCGCCTGCGCCGCATTGACCCGGCCCGGGAGCGGCCGCACACTTCTCCCATGCCTCGCAAACCCGCCAACGAAGCCTCGCCGGTGGCCGATTTCGAACAGTCGCTCGACGCGCTCGAGCAACTGGTCGAGAAGATGGAACACGGCGAAATGAGCCTGGAAGAATCGCTCGCCGCCTACGAACGCGGCGTCGGCCTGTACCGGCGTTGCCAGACCGCGCTGGAACAGGCGGAACTGCGCGTGCGCCTGCTCAGCGACCCGCAGGATCCGGCCAGCGCCGAACCGTTCGGCAACGCCGGCCCGCCGGGCAGCGATATCGATGCCTGATGCCCGCCTGGGCGAGGACCGCCTGAGCGCTTGGCGCGGGCGGGCCGACGCCGCCTTGACCCGCGCCCTGCCGGCGCCCGACGCCGAGCCGCAGCGCCTGCACCAGGCGATGCGCCACGCCGTGCTGCTCGGCGGCAAGCGCATGCGTCCTTTACTGGTTTACGCCTCCGGCGCGCTGTTCGACGCCGCGCCGGAAACCCTGGACGCGCCGGCCTGCGCGGTCGAGCTGATCCACGCCTATTCGCTGGTCCACGACGACCTGCCGGCGATGGACGACGACGCCCTGCGCCGCGGCCAGCCGACCGTGCACGTGGCCTTCGACGAGGCCACCGCGATCCTCGCCGGCGACGCGTTGCAGTCGCTGGCCTTCGCCGTGCTCGCCGATGCGCCGGCCGCGGCCGACGTGCGGGTGGCGCTGATGCGCACCCTGGCCGAGGCCGCCGGGGTCGCCGGCATGTGCGGCGGCCAGGCGTTGGACATCGACGCCACCGGCCGCGGCGAACGCCTGAGCCTGGCCGCGCTGGAGCGCCTGCATGCGCTCAAGACCGGCGCGCTGATCCGCGCCGCGGTGCGGATGGGCGCGCTGTGCGGCGGCGCCGACGCCGACGCCTTGGCGGCGCTGGACCGTTACGCGCATGCGCTCGGCCTGGCGTTCCAGGTTCGCGACGACATCCTCGACGTCGAAGGCGACAGCCAGACCCTGGGCAAGACCGCCGGCAAGGACGCGGCGCAGGACAAGTCCACCTTCCCGGCCCTGATCGGCCTGGACGCTTCGCGCGCGCGCCTGGACGAGCTGGCGGCGGTCATGGAGCAGGCTTTGGCGCCGTTCGGCGCGCCTGCGCAGGCCTTGCGCGCGCTCGGCCGCCTGGCGATCGAACGCGACCGCTGAGCCATGCGGCGCCGCGCTCGCGGCGATCGCTTCCGACCCGCTTCGACTCGATCGGCATGGGCCGCCCGCATCGTCGGGCAGCGTGCGCCTGCGCGAACGGACCGGCGCGGACGCGCCGGCGCAAAGCGGTTGCGCAAAAAAAACGAAGGCGGACCGTAGTCCGCCTTCGTCGTGTCTCGCAACGATGTCGCGCGCGATCAGTTGACCAGGCGCAGCGTCATCGGATAGCGGTAGGCCTCGCCCTTGTTGGCGGACAGCGCGGCGAGGATGGTCAGGACCAGCCAGGCCAGGCCGACGACCAGCATCAGCAGGAAGCCGATCAGGACGATGGTCAGGATCGCGCTGACGATGAAGGCGATCAGCACGGTGATGTTGAAGTTCAGCGCTTCCTTGCCCTGTTCGGCAGCGAAAGGCATGGTGTCCTTCTTGATCAGCCAGACCACCAGCGGGCCGAGGACAGAGCCGAAGGGAACGATCAAACCGACCAACGTGCTCAGATGAGCCAGCATGCCCCAAGTCTTCTCGTCCTGACTGATTTCGTTCATTACGCTTCCCCTACGTGTTTGATGGTCGTGTTTGGTGGCCGTGCTTTTGGTGGCCGTCTTGACGGTCGACGACAAGGCCCACGGCGGACATTGTCGCCCTCGCCGGCATCATAAACCTTTCCGCGTCACAGAATAAGCACGCGACCGCTTGCGGCAGCGGCCGCGCCGTGCAACGTAGCGCGGCCTGCGATCCGGCCATCGGGCCCGCAGCGGGCCGCGCGCACGGACGCGTTGCGACTCAGGTCGCACGCCAGCCCGACAGCGGCGCGATCGCGCGGCTGTCGGGAAACAGGCCGGTTTCCAGCACCCGTTCGGGCACTCCCAGGTGCTCGCCGGCCAGCGCCTTGAACAGCGCGCGCAGGTCGGTGGTGGCGCGCAGGTCGCGGCCTTCGTTGAGCTGGTTCGGGCCCAGGCCGGGCCAGTCGCCGGCGATGCGTCCGCCGCGCACCGCACCGCCGCACAGCAAGGCCATCGCGCCGGTGCCGTGATCGGTGCCGCCGGTGCCGTTGACCTGGGCGGTGCGGCCGAACTCGGTCACCACCGCGATCACGCTGCGCGACCAGGTCGCGCCGAAACCCTCGCGCGCGGCGGCCAGGCCGCGATCGAGCTCGGCCAGCTTGCGCGCCAGCTGCTGCGCCTGGTTGCGATGACTGTCCCAGCCGCTGTCCTCGACGAAGCCGATCCGCGGCCCGCCGTCGGCGCCCATGCGCTCGCCGGCGACGCGCATCGCCTCGGCCAGGGCGAACGCGCCCGTCCCCGCGCGCGTCTGCGCGACGACCTGGGCCGAGCGCTCGAAGGTCTCGCCCAGGCGCGGATCGGCGGCGTACAGCGGTCCCAGCGTCTGCAACAGTTGCGGATCGACCGCCTTCGGCAACGGCGGCCACCAGTTGCTCGCGCGCTCGCTGCCGCGCAACGCCAGCGGCATCACCGCGGCGACCGCGAGCGCGGACTGGCCGGCCGGCAACGCGCTCACGCAGCGGCCCAGCCAACCGTCGCGCGCGCCGCCCGGGCGCGCGGTGCCGTTCTCCAGGCAGTCCTGGGCGTCGAAATGCGAGCGTTCGCGATACGGCGGCGCGACCGCGACCACCGGCAAAGCCTGCCCGGCGCGGTACAGGGCCGCGGTTTCGGTCATCGCCGGATGCAGGCCGAACAGGCCGTCGATACGGATCGGCTCCTCCACCGCGGCGGCGGCGCGCAGGCGCGCATAGACCGGATCGGCGTACGGCGGCAGCCAGTGCAGGCCGTCCAGGCCGCCGCGCAGCAACACCACCAGCAGGCGCGTATCGGCGGCCGAACCGGCGCGCGCGGCGGCGCCGGCCGCGGCCGGGAACAGGGTCAGCAGCGCGCTCGCGCCGAACGCGGCGAGCAGACCTCGACGTTGCGGATCCATCTCATACCCTCCACTGGAACGCGGGACCGGCGAACAGCAACGCATGGCCTTCGCTGGCCGAGCCGGCGCGGCGCAGGCCGATCGCGAAATCGCCCTGCACCGCGCGCTCGCCCAGCACCGCCAGCGCGCGCGGATACGGCGCGGCGCCGCGGCTGTCGATGCGCGCGGCCAGCATCTGCGCGGCCTGGATGCGCTTCCACAAGCCGTCCGGACTGCTCCAGTCGGCCGCGGTGTCGGCGAAGCCGGCCGGCGAGCGCGGAGTGAACACCGGCTGGCCCAGGCGCGCAAGCAAGCCGGTCAGGGCGCGCGAGTCGACCGCCAGTTCGCCGGCGCGCAGCGCGGAAATCACGAAGTCGTTCGGGGTCTTGAACTTGCGCGCGTCGGCGCTCCAGGCCGCGTCGCTCTCGACCAGCGCCCGGTACATCGCGCGCAGGTCGCCGTCCGCTCTCAGATAGGCCTGGGCCATGCGCTCGACCAGCGGCTTGGGCGGTTGGTCGGCGACGAAATGGCGCGCCAGCTTGAAACTCAGATGGCGCGCGGTGGAGGGATGGCGGGCCAGGTCGGCCAACACCGCGCGGCCCTGCTCGACCCCGCCTTCGGCATAGTCGCGGCCGAGCACCCGCCGCGCGCCGGGCTCGTGGGTGCGGGCGCGGAACACGAAACCGCTGTCGGGCGCGCGATCGCCGTAGTCCTGGGCCTCGTTGGAATTGAGCGCGCTCCAGCCGGTGATCGCGCGCGCCAGCTCGACCACATCCTCCTGGCGGTAGCCGCCGTCGACGCCGAGCGTGTGCAGTTCGAGGATTTCGCGGGCCAGGTTCTCGTTGAGCCCGCGCCGCTCGCGGCGCAACTGCTCGGCGCGCTGCGCGGCGACCGAGTCGTTGCCGATCGAGATCGCATTGTCCAGGTAGCGCAGCATCGCCGGGTGGGTTTCCACCGCCAGCAGCATGTCCTGGAAGCGGCCGAGCACGTGCGGCCGGATCGCCTCGCGCTCCATCGACGCGGCGTACAAGCGGGTGTCGCCCTTGTCGGCGGAGACCGCGAAATGGTTCGACCAGAACTGCACCAGCCGCTCGACGAACGGCGCATCGGTATGCGCGGCGTGGGAAAAGCGCGCTGCGTATTCGCTTTGCTGCTGTTCGCGCAATTCCCGGCGCATGTCCGCCGAGCGCCGGTCGGCACGGCCGCCGCTGCCGTTCTCGTCGCTCGTCTCGGCGTTCATCGCGGGCGCCGCCGCGGCCATCGCCGGAGCGTCCGCCGCCGCGCCTGCGGTGGATTTGCGCTGCGCCCGCGCCGCGCGCGAGGCGGCCAGTTGCGCGTGCTCGCGCAGCATCGTCGCCGCGCTGCTGGGCAGGCCCTGGAACTCGGCCTGCGCCGGCACGCGCGCCAGTTGGGCGAGCAGGATCTCGCGCCCGTCGCCGCTGCGTTCGAGTTCGCCCGGCCTCGCGCCGAGCCCGAAACGATTCGCGGCCGTCGCCTTGCTTGCGCTCATGCGGCCTCCCGGAAGTGGACTTCCAGGATGAACGTCCCAGCTGAGCCTACGTTGACCGGATCGGGCCGGGGCCCGATCGGCAGTGCGATACCGCTTAGCGGTTCTCAGTCTGCGGCGGTTTCGCCGGCGACGGTCATGCGCCCGACCAGGATCGAACCGGTGCGCACGTGCGAGCGGTAGTCCACGTCGCTGCCGACCGCTTCGATCGCCGCGAACATGTTGCGCAGATTGCCGGCGATGGTGATGCCGTCGACCGGATACTGGATCTCGCCGTTCTCGACCCAGAAGCCGGCGGCGCCGCGCGAGTAATCGCCGGTGACCGCGTTGACGCCCTGCCCCATCAGCTCGGTGACCAGCAGGCCGCGGCCCATGTCGCGCAGCATCGACTCGAAATCGCCGGCGTTGGCGGCGACCTGCAGGTTGTGCACGCCGCCGGCGTTGGCGGTGGTCTGCAGGCCGAGCTTGCGCGCCGAGTAGCTGCCCAGCACGTAGCGCTGCAGCACCCCGCCGCGGACCAGCGAGGACTCGCGCGTGGCCACGCCTTCGGCATCGAACGAAGTGGAGCGGAAACCGCGCGGCAGGAACGGCTGCTCGTCGAGCTGGAACCAGGACGGGAACAAGGCGCTGCCGACGCTGTCGACCAGGAAGCTGGCGCGCCGGTACAGGGCGCCGCCGCTGACCGCGCCGAGCAGGTGGCCGATCAGCGAACGCGCGCTCTCGGCCGCGTACAGCACCGGGTACTCGCCGGTCGGGATCTGCCGCGGCGCGAGCCGGGCGACGGTGCGCTCGCCGGCGCGGCGGCCGACGCTGACCGCCGATTCCAGGTCGTCGGCGGCCAGCGCCGAGCTGTACCAGCCGTCGCGCTGCATGCCGTCGCCGCGGCCGGCGATCAGGGCGCAGCCCAGGCTGTGCTGGGTGCTGCGCTCGCGGCCGAGGAAGCCGTGCGAGTTGGCGTAGACGCCGAGGCTGGCGCCGGTGCCGATCGAGGCGCCGTCGGAGTTCTCGATCCGGGCGTCGGCGGCGCGCCCGGCCGCTTCGCAGGCCAGGGCCAGCTCGACCGCGCGGTCGGCGTCGATCAGCCAGGGATGCCAGGTGTCGAATTCGCGCAGGTCGCCGGCCATCAGGCCGGCGTCGGCCAGGCCGGCGGCGCTGTCGTCCTCGGTGTAGCGGGCGATCGCGCAGGCCTGCTCGACCGTCGACTCCAGGCTTTCCGGACGCAGGTCGGCGGTGCTGGCGCTGCCCTTGCGCTGGCCGAAGTAGACGGTCACGGCGATGCCGCGGTCGCGGGTCGCCTCGACCGTCTCGACCTCGCCCATGCGGACGTTCACGTTGAGGCCGGTCTCTTCCGAACAGGAGACCTCGGCCTGGCTGGCGCCGCGCGCCCGCGCCGCCGCCAGCAGGCGCTCGGACAGGTCGGCGAGCGCGTCCAGGCGCGCTTCGGGGTCGGCGAAGGTGTGGGCCAGAGCGGCCGGACTCAGGGCGACTGCGTTCAATGTCTTATCCTTACGCTGTGCGGCGCCGCGGGCGCCGCCGATTCTTGTTCAGTTTGCAGGTTAGAGAGAGGTTTTGCGATGCGCGGCAGAGACGAGGACACCGGCGAATTCTTCAGCCCCAGCCGCAGCCAGAACCGGCGCGAAGCGCTGGAAGTGCTGGCCCTGGGCGAAAAACTGGTGGCGCTGACCGAGGCCCAGCTGGCCAAGCTGCCGGTGCCCGAATCGCTGCTGCCGCACATCCGCGAATGCAAGCGCATCACCGCCCACATCGCCCACAAGCGCCAGCTGGCGTACCTGGCCAAGCAGATGCGGCGCGAGGACGACGAGGCGCTGGAAGCCTTGCGCGACGCCCTGGACGAGAACGGCGAGGCGGCGCGGCGCGAAGTCGCGGCCATGCACCGGGTCGAGAACTGGCGCGAGCGCCTGCTCGACGGCGGCGACGCGGCCCTGGCCGAGCTGCTGGACGAATACCCGCAGGCCGACCGCCAGCGCCTGCGCCAGCTGGTCCGCAACACCCTGGAAGAACGCAAGCGCAACAAGCCGCCGCATGCCTTCCGCGAGCTGTACCGCGAACTGCGCGATGCGATCCTCGGCGCGCGCGATTCCGGCGACGAAGCCGACGACGACGCTTCCGAGCACGACTGAACCGCGCCGCGGGCGAGCGCCAGGGCCATCGACGAACGATTGCTCCACATCGAGACCTGGCGCACCCGCTTCATCGCCGAAGGCATCGAGGCTATCGATGCCTTCGTGCTCGAGTATCCGGCGGCGGACAAGCAACGGCTCAAACGGCTGGTGCAGCAGGCGCAGGCGATAAAACACCGCTACGGCACGCCGCGCCGGCTGCTGCGCCATCTGCGCGCGCTCGACTTGGCGCGCTGAGCCGCGTCGCCCGCTCCGCCGCGGCGACGATCACGACTGGGTGCCGCCGACGGTCAACTGGTCGATCAGCAGCGAAGGCTGGCCGACCCCGACCGGCACGCTCTGCCCGTCCTTGCCGCACACGCCCACGCCCTCGTCCAGGGCCAGGTCGTGGCCGATCATGCTGACCCGCTGCATGGTCTCCGGACCGTTGCCGATCAGGGTCGCGCCCTTGACCGGCGCGGTGATCCTGCCGTCTTCGATCAGATAGGCCTCGGTGGCCGAGAACACGTACTTGCCGCTGGTGATGTCGACCTGGCCGCCGCCGAAATTGACCGCGTACAGGCCCTTCTTGACCGAACGGATCATCTCCTCCGGATCATGGGTGCCGGCGAGCATGTAGGTGTTGGTCATCCGCGGCATCGGCAGGTGGGCGAAGGATTCGCGGCGGCCGTTGCCGGTCGGCGCCATGCCCATCAGCCGCGCATTGAGGGTGTCCTGCATATAGCCGACCAGCACGCCGTCCTCGATCAGGGTGGTGCAATTGGTCGGCGTGCCCTCGTCGTCGATGTTGAGCGAACCGCGCCGGCCTTCCAGGGTGCCGTCGTCGACGATGGTCACGCCCTTGGCCGCCACCCGCTGGCCCATCCGGCCGGCGTAGGTCGAGGTGCCCTTGCGGTTGAAATCGCCTTCCAGGCCGTGGCCGACCGCCTCGTGCAGCAGCACGCCCGGCCAGCCCGAGCCGAGCACCACCGGCATCACCCCGGCCGGCGCGTCGATCGCTTCGAGATTCACCAGGGCCTGGCGCAGGGCCTCGCGCGCCAGCCGCTCGGGGCGGTCGCCGCCGAGCAGTTCGGCGTAGCTGTAACGGCCGCCGCCGCCGGCGTAGCCGCTTTCGCGGCGGCCGTTGTGCTCGACGATGATCTGCACGTTGAGCCGCACCAGCGGGCGCACGTCGCCGGCCAGCACGCCGTCGCTGCGCGCGACCAGGATGGTGTCGACCCCGCCGCTGAGGCTGACGATGACCTGCTTGACCCGCGGGTCGGCGGCGCGCAGCAGCTTGTCCAGCCGGCGCAGCGCTTCGACCTTGGTTTCGTTGGCGACCGAATCGATCGGATCCTCGCTCGGGTACAGCGAGCGGCCGCCGCCGCGCACCAGGGCGCGCGCCGCATGGGCGTTGCCGTCGCGGGCGATCGCCCGCGCCGAGCGCGACGCCGCCAGCAGGGCTTCGCCGTTGATCTCGTCGGAATAGGCGAAGCCGGTCTTCTCGCCGCTGATCGCGCGCACGCCGACGCCCTGCTCGATCGAATGCGAGCCGTCCTTGACGATGCCGTCCTCGACGCTCCAGCTCTCGCGGCGCGCATGCTGGAAGTAGAGATCGCCGAAATCGACGCCCGGACCGAGCAAGGCGCCGAAGCTGCGCTCCAGGCCGCCGGCGTCGAGCCCGGCGGGCAGCAGGAGGCGGGTTTCGGCGATCTGCAGAGGAAGGGTCATGGGGGAACCGTGAAGTCGTGGAAAGGCCATCTTAGGCGGCCGGAACGGCGCGTGGACGAGGCGGACGGCGAAAAACGCCGATCGCGCCGCTCCTGCGCACCGGGAACGTAGGACAGATGGTGGCGTGAGGGCCGCCGATCAATCCCGGCGGCGCCCGGCGCGGCCGGCGTTCAGCCGGCCGGCGGGGCCGGCGCGGCGGCGGCGCGGGTCTGTTCGCGGGTCACCACCTCGACCTTGGGCTCTTTCCACGGCCCGGTGACCCGGTAGGTCTTGGAAGCCAGGCTGCCCAAGGGCTTTTGCAGCACCGCATTGGCGGCGGCGCCGATCGCCGCGCCGACCGGGCCGGCGGCGAGCGCGCCGACCGCGGTCAGTACGTTGGCCGCCTTGGGCCGCACTTCGATGGTCTGGTCGTAGCGCTGCGCGCGCAGGTCGGCGGCGCCGCGGATCGAGATCGCCGCCGCCGGGCCGTCGATGGTCAGGTCGTCGCTGCGCGCGCTGCCGTTGCCGAAGCGCACCGTGCCGCCGATCCGGTCGAAGGCGAAGCCCTTGGAGAACAGGTCGCGGAAATCCAGGGTCAGCCGGCGCGGCAGCTGGGCCACGCTGAGCAGGCCGAGCACGCGGCCGGCGCCGGGCTCGATCTCCAGCAGGCGGCCGTCGCGCGCGTCTAGAGTCAGGCTGCCCTCGAGCGAGCCCAGGGCGAAACCGGCCGGGCTGCCCGGCCAGCCGGCCTCGAACGTGGCCTTGGCCCGACCGCCGCCGATCTGGTTGGCGAAGCCGAAGCCGTTCATCAGCGCGCCGACGTCGCCGCTGTCGACGCTGAGGTTCAGGTGCGTGCGGGCGTTGCCGCCGCGCCCGGTCCAGTCGCCGCTAAGGTCGATCGACTGCTTCGGCGCGCGGGTGCTGATCTGTTCGATGCGCATCCCGGCCGGGGTCGGCCGGGTGCGCACGCTGGCCTTGCCGAGCGCGGCGTCGCCGACCCGCAAGTCGGCGATGTCGAGCAACAACGCCGGGATCTCGGACGGATGCAGGCCCTGCTCCGCGCCTGCGCCCGCGGCATTCGCCGCAGCCGCAGCCGAGGCCGGCGCGCCCGCGCTGGCGTTGGCATTCGCGCCGCCTGCGCTGCCTGCGCCGGTACCGGGCGCCGCTGCGGCCGCCTTTGCCGGCGCCCGCCAATGCACGCGGGCGAAGCGGCCGGCGATGGCGCCGCTGTCGCCGCCGGGAATCAGCACCGCGCCCTCCAGGGCCGCGCCCTCGGCGCGCACCGCGGTGGCGCCGCGCGGCGCCGGCGCGACGATGATGCGGGTATCGGGGAACTGGCCGCCGATCAGTTGCAACTGCTGCGCGCTCACGTCGATGCGCTGCAGGGGCAGCCCGCCGCCCGCGCCTTCGCCCCCGCCGTCGCCATGCGCCAGCGCGATCCAGTCGACCGCATCGAGTTGCGCGGCGCGGCCGGTGGCGATCAGGCCGCTGGCCGGCGGCGCCTCGTCGACCCGGTTGCCGCCCAGCACCACGCGCACGCCGGTGCGGCCGTTGGCGGTGCGCGCGCGCAGCGCCAGCACGTTGCCCAGCGAAACGCGCACGTCGCCGCTGCCGAGCGGCAGCGGGGTTTCGACCGTGGTCGGCAGGCTGGCCGCGGCCGGCTTGGCCAACGGCGCCGGCAGGGTCAGCGCGGTGCCGACCAGGTTGGTCTGCAGGCGCAGCATGGTCGGCACCGGCGCGGCCACGCCGGTGGCCTTGACCGCGGTCGTCGCGCCCGGGCTCTTGGGAATCGAAATCGCCGCGGTCCACAGCGAGCGGCCGTCCAGATAGGGCTTGAGCCAGGCCAATTCGTCCGGACCGCGCGCGATCATCTCGTCGGCGCCGGAGGCGGTATCCAGCGCGGCCTCGAACACGTTGCCGCGGTCGCGCACGTATTCGTCGCCGGCGCGCAGCGACAGCTTGCCCGGCGCGCCCTCGTGCTGCACCGCCAGTTCCTCGGCGCCGAAACCGCCGCGGCCGTACTCGGCGCGGCCGCGCACCTGCTCGAAGGCCAGCTTCCAGCGCGGGTCGGCCAGCTTGGCGTTGTCCAGCGCGACGGTGCCGGCGATGTGGGTGCGGCTGTTCGGCCGCAGCGGCAGTTCCATCTCGAAACCGACCTGGGCCGGGCCGCTGGCGCGCACGTTGTTCAAGGTGTCGGCGTGATCTTTCTGCAGCGGACTTTGCTTGAGCAGGGCCACCAGTTGCGCCGCGTCGGCGGCGCCGTCGGCCTCGACGCGCAGGCGGCCGTCCTTGTAGTGATCGATGCCGGCTTCGATCCGGCGCACGCCGACGCCGGCCAGGCGGCCCTTGCCGGCGACGCTGAAGCCGTCGGCGACGAAGCGCACGTCGGCGTCGAGGCCTTCCACCGCCGGCCAGTCGGGCTGGAATTTCACCACCGCGCCTTGCAGGCGGGCGCTGGCCTCGAACAAACCGTTGTTGCGGTTGAACGGCCAGTCGTCGAGATCGCCGGAGACCACCGCGTGGGCATCGCTCAAGCGTCCGCCGACCAGGGCGGTGTCGAGCCAATGCAGCAGGTTCGCCGACATCTTGTCGCGGATCCAGAAACCCTTGGCGACCGGCACCTGGGTCGGGTCGAGGTCGGCGGCGATGTCGATCCACGGCCGGCTGCCGTCGCCTTGCCACCACAGGCCGCCGCGCGCATGCACGCCGAAGTCCTTGCCCTGCACGCGCAGCGCGGTGGTGCCGACGCGCCAGCCGGCGCCTTCGCGCCAGCCGCCGACGCGGCCGTCGAGGCTGACCGTATGCGCCACGCCGAAGCCGGTCGGCCAGTCGAAGCGCATCGGCGAGTTCGGGTCCAGGTCGAGCACGAAGCCGTCGGCGTCGCCTTCGAAACGGCCCGACAAGCCTTGCAGGCCCGGCGAGGAACCCACCGCGTCGAAGCCCAGCGCCTGGATCCTGCCGCTGGCGAACAGCGGCCCGTTGCGGCGCCCGTCGATCGCGATCTCGCTCAGCGACACGCGCGGCTTGGCGGTTTCCAGCCAATGCCGCAGGCGTTCGGGCAAGGCGTCGCTGAGCGCGAGCACCGCGATCAGCGGACCGGCGTCGATGCGCGGGGCGCGCAAGGCGTAACGCTCGCCGCCGGCGACGGCCAGGCCGTCGAGCGACTGCGCCTGCTCGCCGCTGCCGATGCGCAGGCGCTGCGCGTCGTAGCGCCAACCCTGCTCGGTCAGGCGCCAGTACGACAGGGTTTCGACATGTTCGAATTCGGTCCGCGCCGGCGGGCCGGCGGCCGCCGCGCTGCCCGCGGCGCGCTCGGCGCGCAGGCCGACCCGGTCGAGCGCGGCCGACACCGTCACCGCCGCGACCCGATGCCCGCGCAATTCGCCCCAGGCCTCGGCGCGGCCCTGGCCGGACTCGACCCGGATGCCGGCCAGCTTCAACAGCGGCGACCAGCCGGCCAGATCGGCGCGGGTCGCGCCGGCATAGGCGCGGCCGTCGCCGCGGCGGCGATCGAAGTCCAGCACCGCGTCCAGCGGCGTCGACGGCGCGCCGGCCACGCCGACGCTGGGCCAGACCCGCGCGCCGGCGCGCACCCGCGGCCCGTCCACGCGCAGGCGCAGATCGATCTTGGGTATCCGCGCATCGACGCCGAGAGCGGGCGCGATCACCGCCAGCTTGCCGTCGACCACCTGCAACTCGCCCAGGCCTTCCAGCGCCGACAGCGGGTCGCGCTGCGGCGCGGTGTCCTGGCCCGGCAAGCCGCGCACCTTCCAGCGACCGTCGGCGGCGCGCTCCAGGGTCAGGTCCAGACCCTTCAGGCGCAGCTCGGAGAACGACTGCCCCGGCAGCAGGCCGGCATACACCGAAACCAGCATCTCCGCATCGCCGATGGTGAAGGCCTGCGCGCCTTCGCCGATGCGCAAGCCGTTCAAACGCAGCAACGGCCCGCGCCGGGTCCATTGGGTCTCGACCCGGTCGAACGCCACCGGCCGCCCGGCGCGCTGGCTCAACCACTGCGCGACCTGCTCGGGATGGCTCTCGGCCAAGGGCAGCACCTGGCTCGCCGCGCCCAGCAGCACGGCGACCAGCACCAGCACCACCGCGACGCCGTAGAAGGCGCCGCGGCGGGCCATGCGCAGGCGGCGGCGCAGCGGGGTGGGCATCAGCGCGCCGCTCCGGGTCGCGCCGGGAATGGGGAATGGGGAATGGGGAGTCGAACAAGCAAGAGCTTGCTTGGCTGGCGCCGGACGCACGGCCGCGCCGAACCGCTCTCACGATTCCCCATTCCCCATTCCCGATTCCCGCCCTCAGAGCAACACGACATCGAACTGCTCCTGCGCATACTGATCGTCGGCCTGGAAGCGGATCGACTTGCCCAGGAATTCCTCCAGTTCGGCGACCGCGGCGGATTCTTCGTCGGTGATCCGCGCCACCACCTTGGGCGAGGCGATCACCAGCAGGCGCGCGGCGTCGAACTGGCGCACCTGGCGGACGATGTCGCGGAAGATTTCGTAGGTCACGGTTTCCGGGGTCTTCAACGTGCCGCGGCCGCCGCATTCGTGGCAGGCCTCGCTGAGCTGGCGCTCCAGGCTTTCGGTGGTGCGCTTGCGGGTCATCTCGACCAGGCCCAGCGGCGAGAACTCGTACACCGTGGTCTTGGCGTGGTCGCGGGTCAGCGCCTTCTCGAGCTGGCGCAGCACCTGGCGGCGATGCTCCAGGTCGGTCATGTCGATGAAGTCGATGATGATGATCCCGCCCAGGTTGCGCAGCCGCAGTTGCCGGGCGACCGATTGCGCCGCCTCCAGGTTGGTCCGGTAAACGGTCTCTTCCAGGTTGCGTTGACCGAGGAAGGAACCGGTGTTGACGTCGATGGTGGTCATCGCCTCGGTCTGGTCGATCACCAGGTAGCCGCCCGACTTCAGCGGCACCTCCTTGTCGAGCGCGCGCTGGATCTCGTCTTCGACCCCGTACAGGTCGAAGATCGGCCGCGCGCCGGTGTAGTGCTCGATCTTTTCGGCCAGGCCCGGCATGTACTGGGCGGCGAAGCTGCGCAGGCGTTCGCAGGTTTCGCGCGAGTCGACCTTGACCTTCTCCACGTCGCGCCGGATCAGGTCGCGCACCGCGCGCAGCGGCAGGCTGAGGTCTTCGTAGACGCGCTCGCCGACCTTGCAGCTGCGCGACTTCTCGGCGATCAGCGCCCAGGCCCGGCTCAGGTAGGCGATGTCCTCGGCCAGCGCCTCTTCCGGCTGGCCCTCGGCGTTGGTGCGGACGATGTAGCCGTGATGGTCGGCCGACGGCGCCAGCGCGGTCACCAGGCTCTTGAGCCGGGCGCGCTCGCCTTCGTCCTCGATCCGCGCCGAGACCCCGACCACCCGGGTGCGCGGCAGCAGCACCAGGTAGCGCGAGGGAATGCTGAGCTGGGTGGTCAGGCGCGCGCCCTTGCTGCCGATCGGGTCCTTGACCACCTGGACCACGATCTCCTGGCCCTCGCGCAGCAGCTCGGCGATCGGCCGGGTCGGGGTCGGCGGCAGCGGCGCCTCGTCGCCCTCGCTCTCGCCGCTCTGGCTCGGCTTGACGATGTCGGCGGCGTGCAGGAACGCGGCGCGCTCCAGGCCGATCTCGACGAACGCCGCCTGCATGCCGGGCATGACCCGCTGCACCTTGCCCTTGTAGATGTTGCCGACCACGCCGCGGCGCCAGCCGCGTTCGATGTGCAGCTCCTGCAGCATGCCGTTTTCGACCACGGCGACGCGGGTCTCGCGCGGGGTGACGTTGACCAGGATCTCTTCAGTCATGGGGGCGGCGCGGGGTCCAGGGCGGGCGGCGGAAAATCGGGGGACGAGCCAGAGAAGCGAGGTGCAGGCGGCCGGCGCCGCCGGCGCTAGCCGAGGCCGAACTGGCGCAGCAACTGCGCGGTTTCGTACAGCGGCAGCCCCATCACCCCGGAGTAGCTGCCGGACAACCGGGTCACGAAGGCCTCGGCCGCGCCCTGGATCGCGTAGGCGCCGGCCTTGCCTTCCGGCTCGCCGCCGGCCACGTAGCGGGCGATGGTCGCCTCGTCGAGCTCGGCGAAGCTGACCTCGGACACCGACACGGCCTGGGCTTCGCGCGCGGGCGAGACCAGCGACACCGCGCTGATCACCCGGTGGGTGCGGCCGGACAGCCGGCGCAGCATGGCCGCCGCGTCGGCCGCGTCGCGCGGCTTGCCGAACACCTCGTCGTCGAGCACGACCTCGGTGTCCGAGCCCAGCACCACCGCGGCCGGATTGCCGACCACCTTGAGCAGGCCGGCGCCGGCCTTCTCGCGCGCCACCCGGCGCACGTAGTCCTCGGCCGGCTCGCCGGGCTGGCGATGTTCGGGCACGTCGAGTTCGAGCAGGCCGAATTCGTGGCCCAGGCGGGCCAGCAATTCGCGTCGCCGCGGCGACTGGGAGGCTAGATAGAGCATGCGCGAAAGCATAACCCGCGCTGACTGAGCGCCAGCCGACATTCCCTCGCGCAAACCCCGTCACGAATCACGGTTCGTTAACCAGTTCAGCAAGACCCTTACCTCGTCACCCAAGGAGCTCCACATGATCCGGTCGCCGTTCCTGCGTTCCGCCCGCACGATGCACCCCGCCGTCCCCGCCCCCCGCCCCGCTTCCCGTTCGGCTTCGCTGCGCCCGCTGGCGCTGGCCGCCTTCCTCGCCTTCGGAGCCGTCACCGCCATGTCCGCGTCCGCCCAGACCACGCCCTACGTCGCCACCGACGGCACCTTGTTGTCGGTCTCGGCCGAGTCCCAGGCCAAGCGCACCCCCAACATCGCCACCGTCTCCACCGGCGTGGTCACCCAGGCTGCCGACGCCAATGCGGCGATGCGCGCCAACGCCGAGCAGATGGCCAAGGTGGTGGCCGCGATCAAGGCCGCCGACATCGCCGAGCGCGACATCCAGACCAGCGGCATCAACCTCAACCCGCAGTACCGCTACCAGGAAAACCAGCCGCCGCAGATCACCGGCTACCAGGCCAACAACAACGTCAACATCGTCATCCGCGACATCTCCAAGGTCGGCAAGATCCTCGACTCGCTGGTCGCCACCGGCGCCAACCAGATCAACGGCCCGAGCTTCGACCTGGACGACAAGGACAAGGAAGCCGCCTTCGACGAAGCCCGCCGTGGCGCGATCGAGAAGGCCCAGGCCCGCGCCGACATGTACGCCAAGACCCTGGGCATGAAGGTGCGCCGGATCGTCAGCGTCAGCGAAGGCGGCCGCTTCGCCCCGCCGATGCCGATGCCGATGATGGCCATGCGCATGGAGAAGGCCGGCGCCGCCGCCGATACCTCGGTCTCGCCGGGCGAAAACACCTTGTCGATGAACCTCGACGTGGTGTTCGAGCTGGGCAAGTGATCATGGCCGGCGCCGACAAGCAGCCCCCGCGCGGGCCCGACGGCAAGCCGGCGCGCGCGCCGGGCTATCCGGAGCCGCAGCCGCGCGACCGCGAGGACGCGCAGCGGCCCAAGCGCCCGCCGCCGTCGCCCGACGAGGGCGGCCTGAAGCGCAAGCCCGGGACCGGCCCGGACCCGGCCGAGGACTGAGCGGCGCCGCCCTCGCCGGCCGCCCGTGGCGGCCGCAACGATCGACCCGACGAGGCCCGCGCAAGCGGGCCTCGTTGTTTGTGCCCGCCTGGACCGCAAGTGGCCCACGGCCTAGGCCCAGGCGAGCCGTTGCCGTCCATTCAGCCAGATCCGGACCGCGCCCAGCTCGGCATCTGCGATCTCGCTGTCCTGATCGCACCTGCATCCTCGGCGATTCTGCTGCGATCTGCGTCCAGGACGCCGACACCGATGCGCCCCCTCGCACCGACCAAAGTCGCAAACGAGAACCGCTTGCGTTTGGCAAACGTACGGAGCAGTTTGTGATCGAAAGCCGGCTTCAGATTCGACCCCGTTCGCGGTAACCGCACGTTGATTGTCGTTGTGTCGATCATCCAAGGAGGAAGCCCATGGTTCGTGCGATCCCCTCTTCCCACCCCCGCCAGCCGCTGGACGGCGTGCGCATCGCCGGCAATACCGGCGCGATCGCGTTCAATACCGTGATGCTGTTGCTGCTGCTGGCGCCGCTGAGCGCGCCCAAGCTGATCCTGCCCAAGGCCGACGACGGTCCGATCATCCAGTTCATCCGCCCGCCGGTGCTGATCGAGCCGCCGCCGCCGAAGCCGGAAGAGCCGCTGACGATCCGCCGCGAGCCCGCGCCGCCGGTCAGCCAACCGATCCGCACCGAACCGACGCCCTCGATCGTGGTCGACAACCCCGAGCCGGGCCCGACCGACTTCGTCGGCATCGAACAGCCGCATATCCAGGTCGCCAAGGCCGACCCGCCGGCCGGCTCCAACCCGGGCATCCAGACCGGCGCCAGCCTGCAGGCCCTCAACAATCCGGCCCCGCCCTACCCGCCGCAGGCGGTGCGCGAGAACCTGACCGGCGTGGTCGAACTGGAAATCCTGGTCGGCATCGACGGCAAGCCGATCGAGGTCAGCGTGGTCCGCAGCAGCGGCCACCGCCTGCTCGACCAGGCCGCACGCCGGGCGGTGCTGAGCCGCTGGACCTTCCAGCCGGCGATGCGCGACGGCCAACCGGTCCAGGCCCGCGGCCGGGTGCCGATCGAGTTCAAGTTGGCGCAGTGAGCGCGCGTGCAACAGCGAAAACCCGGGCTTTGCCCGGGTTTTTGCTGTTGCTGCGGGAATGGGGAATCGGGAATCGGGAATCGTAAGAGCAGGTCGCTGTTGCTGTTGCTCTCCGATTCCCTATTCCCCATTCCCGATCACCGGGCTACGCCCGGTGATACGGATGATTCGCCAACAACGCCGCCGCCCGGTACAGCTGCTCGGCCGCGACCAGGCGCACCAGCATGTGCGGCAGGGTCAGCGGGCCCAGCGACCATTGTTCGTCGGCGCGGGCCAGCACGTCGGGGGCGTGGCCTTCCGGGCCGCCGATCAGGAAGGCCAGGTCGCGGCCCTGGCCGCGCCAATGCTCCAGGCGCTGCGCCAGTTGTTCCGAGGTCCATAGCCGGCCGCGTCCTTCCAGCGCGACCACGCAGGCGTTCTTCGGCAGCGCGGCGAGCACCCGCGCGCCTTCGTCCTGGGTCGCGCGCGCGGCGTCGCGGCCCTTGCCGCGCAGGCCGGGCTCGATCTCCACCAGCTCCAGCGGCAGCCAGTGCGAGAGGCGTTTCTGGTATTCGCCGAAGCCCTCGGCGACCCAGCGCGGCGCGCGTTCGCCGACCGCGATCAATCTGCTTTTCATCCGCGCATGGTAGCCAAGCGCGGCACCTCATCGCGCGCTTGTCATATCCCGGTTACCGCGCCGGCCTAGGGTGCAGGGTTCCCCCGCCCCCCAGCCCCGCAGGAGTATCCCGATGGATGCGTTCGCCCCCTCCCGCCGCCAGGTCCTCAAGAGCAGCGCCGCCGCCATGGCGGTCGGCGCGATCGGCAGTCTCGGCGCCTTGTATTCGCGCCAGGCCGAGGCCGCGACCGACCCCAGCCGCATCGCCCCGGTGCCGAGCCGCTACGGCCCGCTCGCGCCGGTCGCCGACCTCAGCACCGGCTTGCCGCTGCTGCAGTTGCCGCGCGGTTTCAGCTATCGCTCGTTCGCCTGGAGCGGCGACCGCATGGCCGACGGCCGCCCCTGTCCGGACCGCCACGACGGCATGGCCGTGGTCGCCGCGCGCCGCGTGCCGCATCGTCCGCACGGCCGCGGCCACGCCAGCCACGAGCTGGTGCTGATCCGCAATCACGAACGCGGCGCCGGCACCTCGCCGATCCAGGCGCCGGGCATGTACGACACCGGCACCTTCGCCGGCGGCCAGCCCGGCGGCGGCACCACCACCCTGCGCTACCGCTACGACGGCGGCCGCCACGGCGGCGGTTGGGACAGCGCCGAGTCCAGCCTCGGCGGCACCATGGTCAACTGCGCCGGCGGCCCGACCCCGTGGGGCACCTGGCTGAGCTGCGAAGAGATCAAGAGCAATGCGGTGTCCAGCACCGGCCGCAAGCACGGCTACGTGTTCGAAGTCGACCCGCGCAGCGAGCGCACCACCGGCCGGCCGCTGATCGGCCTGGGCCGCTTCAGCCACGAAGCGGTGGCGATCGATCCGCGCACCGGCATCGTCTATCTGACCGAGGACGACCGCAACAAATCCGGCCTGTACCGCTTCATCCCCAACGACCGCTTCGGCCGCCCGGGCTCGCTCGAACACGGCGGCCGGCTGCAGGCCGCGCGCGTGCGCGGCAAGCGCAACGCCGACCTGACCACCGCCTCGATCGGCAACGAGTTCCAGCTCGAGTGGGTCGACATTCCCGATCCGGACCTGGATTCGATCGTCGCCCCGAACGGCTTCCCCGACATCGGCGCCGGCGACACGCTCAGCGGCCCGTTCGCCCAGGCCTGGAGCGAAGGCGGCCTGCGCATGAGCCGCGGCGAAGGCATCTGGTACAGCTACGGCAAGATGTTCATCGTCGACACCAGCACCGGCGTCGACGCCCAGGGCCGCAAGGGCCGCGGCAACGGCACGGTGTGGGTGCTGGATCTGTTCACCCAGCGCCTGCGCGCGCTGTTCGTCAGCAATCACCAGCTCGCCGCGCACAACCCGGACAACATCACCGTCAACGTGCGCGGCGGCGTGGTGCTGTGCGAAGACCCGGACGCCGCGCCGGCCGGCAGCCCCGACGAGTACGGCCCGGGCACGCGCCTGCTCGGCCTGACCCGCGCCGGCGAATCGTTCTACCTGTGCAAGAACAACGCCGAGCTGACCTCCAGCCAGATCGCCGACGCCGGCAAGCAGGTCGCCGAAGGCGATTACCGCGACAGCGAGTTCTGCGGCGCCTGCTGGGATCCGGCCGGGCGCACCCTGTTCGTCAACATGCAGAGCCCGGGCATCACCTTCGCCATCACCGGTCCCTGGGAACGCGGCCCGCTGTAAAGCCGCCGGCCGCCGCCAACGTGCGGCGGCGGCCGGCCCGATCCGCGATCGATGCGGAACGACAAAGGCAAAGAAAAAGGCCCGGCGCGAGCCGGGCCTTTCTCGTGTCGCGGGCGCCGTCGCCGGCGCCCCGCGCGCGGATCAGCGCAGGTTGTCTTCGATCACCTGGATCTTGACCCGCTTGCGCAGCTCCGAGGTCAGCTCGCGGCCTTCCTCGTAACCGCCCAGCTGCGAGATCTGGGTGCGCATCATGTCCAGTTGCGCCGGCGGGATCTCGGTCTTGCTGCCCGGCACCACCTTGTCGACCGCGAACACCGCGACCCGGCCGTCCGGCAGCTTGGCCTTGCCCGCGCTGGCCTTGCCGGCGGCCGGCGCCTTCAGGGCGAAGATCGCTTCGCTCACTTCCGGGGTCGGCAGGGGCATGCCGCGGGCCACGTTCGGCACCGCTTCCGGCGCCGACAGCTGCTTGGACGCGGCCACCGCGGCCAGGGTCTCGCCGGCGTTGACGCGCGCGACCAGCGCCTGCGCTTCCTGCTCGGCCGCCTTGCCGGTACGGTCGGCGCGCACCGCGGCGATCACCTTGTCGCGGACCTGGGCCAGCGGCAACGCGCGCTCCGGGGTATGCGAGACGACCCGGATCAGCACGCTGTGCTCCTGGCCGATCTCGATCGGATCGCTGACCGTGTTGTCCTGCAGGCGCGCTTCGGAGAACGCAGCGCGGATCACCGCCGGGTTGGCGCCGATGCCGCCGTTGTTGAGCGCCGCATCGCGGGTGATCGGGCCGGTCTTCATCACCGCCAGGTTCATCGCCTTGGCCGGTTCGGCCAGCGAAGTCGGGTTCTTGTAGACCATGTCGACCAGCTTGGCCGAGAAGTCGTTGAACGCGCGCTCGCGGCCGGTCTCGCTCTCTTCGCGCAGCAGGGTCTCGCGCACCGCTTCGAACGGCTGCACCTGGCCGGCCTTGACCTCGCGCACCACGATCACGTGCCAGCCCGACTCGTCCTTCACCGGCGCGCTGACTTCGCCGACCTTGAGCTTGAACATCGCGTCTTCGAACGCGCCCGGGAAGGTGCCCTTGTTGATCCAGCCCAGGTCGCCGCCGACCGCCTTGGAGCCGAGGTCTTCGCTGTTGGCGCGCGCCAACGCGGCGAAATCGGCGCCGACGGCCTTGGCCTGGCCGGCGAGCTGCGCGGCCTTGGTTTCGGCGGCCTTCTGCGCCGCGGCGTCGGCGCCGGCGGCGACGTTGATCTGGATGTGCGAGACCAGGCGCTGTTCTTCGGCGACGAAGCGGCTCTTCTCGTCCTCGTAGCGCTTGCGCAGCGAGGCTTCGGTCGGCGCGCCCGGCGGCGGCAGGGTCGCGCCGGTCAGCTCGACGTACTCGAGGATCACGCTTTCCGGGGCGCGGAAATCCTTGCCGTGGCCGTCGTACCACTTCTGGATGTCGGCGGCGGCGACTTCGGCGGTGTCGGCGGCCGGCGGCGGCATCAGCAGCAGGCTGACGTCGCGGCGCTCGCCCATCAGCTTGATCAGGCGGTCCATCTCGGCCTGGGTCAGGAAGCTGCTCTGGCCGACGTTGCCGACGATGATGTTCTCCATCAGGCGGTCGCGCACGAACTGCTCGAACTCGGTCGGCGACTGCGGCGGCTGGCGCATCTGCAAGCCGTACAGGTAACGCTCCTGGCTGAACTTGCCGGTGCCGTCCTGGAATTCGGGCACGGCCTGGATGGTCTTGACCACCGCGCCGTCGGCGACCGCCAGGCCTTCGACCTCGGCGGCGAGCATGCGCACGCGCTCGTCGATCAGCTGGTCGAGCACCTTGCGCTTGCTTTCCGGCTTCTCGAACTCGCGCGCGTCGAAGGCCTCGCCTTCGGCCGCGCGGCGGCGGTCGCGCTCGCGCTGGAAGCGCTCGTCGAACTCGGAACGCTCGATCGCCGCCTTCTTCCACAGCATCGACGCCGGCCACCACGACGGCGCCGAACGCCACCACGACGGCGCGATCTCGATCCGCGCCACGGCGTTGTCGACCCGCTGCACCAGGTACTGCTCGATGCCGACGAAGGCGAAGGGAATGATCAGCAGGCCCAGGATCACCGTGGCGATCCAGCCCGAGGTCTTGTCGCGAAGTGTCTGCAGCATGTTCCGGGTCGCGTTCAGTCGTAAGCCGGACAGTTTAGCGCGGTTCCGGGCGGCGGGCGGAGGCCGGCGACGCCGGTCGCAATCCGCCCGGCCGGGCCCGGTCCGCCCCGCTGTCCGGGCCGCTCTCCGGCCCGGTCGCCCGGCCGCACAAGCCGGCCGGAGCAGGCGCCGAACCATGCTGCACAGCAAAACGAAAACGCGCCGCGACCGCGGTCCGCGCGGGCAAAAGAAAAGGCGCCGTTTCCGGCGCCTTCGGCAAAACTGGCGGAGTGGACGGGACTCGAACCCGCGACCTCCGGCGTGACAGGCCAGCATTCTAACCGACTGAACTACCACTCCGCGTTTTGAACTCGGTGCAACCGAACCCGACTCGTACCCGCTTGGATCCCGTCGTTGGACGGATCCGGCAGAAGACCAGGCCGAACCTGGTGGGTGCTGAGGGTTTCGAACCCCCGACCCTCTCCTTGTAAGGGAGACGCTCTACCGCTGAGCTAAGCACCCCGAGTCTAGGGTTCCGCTGGCGACTGCCCCTGGCAGCCCCGGCGAGTTGCTTAGTTTACAGCGTCCTTCAGAGCTTTGCCAGCCTTGAAGGAAGGATTCTGCGAAGCGGCGATCTTGATGGTCTCGCCGGTCTTCGGGTTGCGGCCCTGGCGAGCGGCGCGCTTGCGCACCTGGAAGGTGCCGAAGCCAACCAGCGTAACAGTGTCGCCCTTCTTGAGCGCCTTGGTAACGACATCGATCAGCGCGTCAACGGCAGCGGTAGCGTCGGTCTTCGACAGCTCTGCGGTTTCGGCGACTGCCGCTACGAGTTCGGCCTTGTTCATTATTTTCTTTACTCCTATGCGGATAGACCGCGTGTTCTGAGAATCGCCGCGACGTTGCGGCGTCGCTACGATCAAGCGAGCCGCGTCGCAGTTTTGTGATGAATGCCTGCGACGCGGTTGCGGTCGTTATACCAGCGGCATATTAGGGGCGCAAGCTGGAAAGCTAGCTGTGGCGCGGCTTTCAGCGGTTTTCGACGTTTCCGACAGGCGGCCCGAATCAGTGCTTGACGTCGGGCTGAGTCGCCGCCTTGCCGCTCTCGCGCACCGGGATTTCTTCCTCCCCGGAAGCGCTCGGCGGCGCGATCGGACGCTCCAGTGCGAGGTCGAGCACTTCGTCGATCCAACGCGCCGGCACGATCTTCAGCCCCTGGGTCACGCTCTTGGGCAGGTCGGCCAGATCCTTGCGGTTCTCGTCCGGGATGATCACCGTGCGGATGCCGCCGCGCAGCGCGGCGAGCAGCTTTTCCTTCAGTCCGCCGATCGGCAGCACGCGCCCGCGCAGGGTGATCTCGCCGGTCATCGCCACGTCGGCCTTGACCGGGTTCTTGGTCAGCATCGACACCAGCGCGGTGGCCATGCCGATGCCGGCGCTGGGGCCGTCCTTCGGCGTCGCGCCCTCCGGCACGTGCACGTGCACGTCGTGCTTCTGCAGGAACTCCACGTCGATGCCCAGCCGCTCGGCGCGCGCGCGCACCACCGACAGCGCCGCCGACGCCGATTCCTTCATCACGTCGCCGAGCTGGCCGGTCAGCAGCAGCTGGCCCTTGCCCGGCACCAGGGTCGCTTCGACCTGCAGCAGGTCGCCGCCGACTTCGGTCCAGGCCAAACCGGTGACCAGGCCGATCTCGTTGGCTTCCTCGGCGCGGCCGAAGTCGTAACGGCGCACGCCCAGGTACTTCTCCAGGTTCTTGGAGCCGACGCTGACCGCGCCTTCCTTGCTCTTCTTCTTCGGCCCGGCCAGGGCGATTTCCTTGACCACCTTGCGGCAGATCTTGGAGATCTCGCGCTCCAGGTTGCGCACGCCCGATTCGCGGGTGTAGTAGCGCACGATGTCGCGCACCGCCGATTCGGCGATCTTGATCTCCTCGACCTTCAGGCCGTTGGCCTTGATCTGCTTGGGCAGCAGGTAGCGCATGGCGATGTTGAGCTTCTCCTCCTCGGTGTAACCCGGGATCCGGATCACTTCCATGCGGTCCAGCAGCGGACCGGGGATGTTGAGCGAGTTGGAGGTGGCGACGAACATCACCTCGCTGAGGTCGAGGTCGACTTCCAGGTAGTGGTCGTTGAAGGCGTTGTTCTGCTCCGGGTCGAGCACTTCCAGCAGCGCCGAGGACGGATCGCCGCGGAAGTCCATCGACATCTTGTCGATCTCGTCGAGCACGAACAGCGGATTCTTGCTGCCGACCTTGTTGAGGTTCTGCACGATCCGGCCCGGCATCGAACCGACATAGGTGCGGCGGTGGCCGCGGATCTCGGCCTCGTCGCGCACGCCGCCCAGCGACATGCGCACGAACTTGCGGTTGGTGGCCTTGGCGATCGACTGGCCGAGCGAGGTCTTGCCCACGCCCGGCGGGCCGACCAGGCACAGGATCGCGCCCTTCATGTTCTTCACCCGGGTCTGCACCGCGAGGTACTCGAGGATGCGTTCCTTGACCTTCTCCAGGCCGAAGTGGTCGGCGTCGAGCACGTCCTGCGCGGCCTTGAGGTCCTTGCGGATCTTGCTGCGCTTCTTCCACGGCACGCCCAGCAGCCAGTCCAGGTAGTTGCGCACCACCGCGGCTTCGGCCGACATCGGCGACATCTGCTTGAGCTTGTTGAGCTCGTTCTTGGCCTTGGTCTCCACCGGCTTGGGCATGCCGGCTTCGGCGATCTTGCGCGCGAGCTCGTCGACGTCGTTGGGCGCGTCGTCGATCTCGCCGAGCTCCTTCTGGATCGCCTTCATCTGCTCGTTGAGGTAGTACTCGCGCTGGCTCTTCTCCATCTGCGACTTGACCCGGCCGCGGATGCGCTTCTCCAGCTGCTGCACGTCGATTTCGCCGTCGACCAGGCCGACCAACTGCTCCAGGCGCGCGCCGATCTCGTGCGTTTCCAGCAGCTTCTGCTTGTCGCCGATGCGCACGCCCAGGTGGGCGGCGACGGTGTCGGCCAGGCGGCCAGGCTCGTCGATGCCGGCCAGGGTCTGCATCAGCTCCGGCGGCAGCTTGCGGTTGGTCTTGACGTACTGCTCGAACAGGCCCATCAGCGAGCGGGCGATGGCCTCGATCTCGCGCTCTTCGCGATCGATCACCGGCTCGACCGACGCAGCCTGGCCGGACAGCGCGCCGTCGGCCTCGACCACTTCGGTGACGCGCACGCGCGACACGCCCTCGACCAGCACCTTGATGGTGCCGTCGGGCAGCTTGAGCAGTTGCAGCACCTGGGCCAGGGTGCCGATCTCGTACAGATCGGCGGCGCCCGGGTCGTCGGTCTCGGCGGACTTCTGCGCGACCAGGAGGATGCGCTTGTCCGCTTCCATCGCCAGGTCGAGGGCGCGAATCGACTTGTCGCGGCCCACGAACAGCGGGATCACCATGTGCGGGAACACGACCACATCGCGCAGCGGCAGCACCGGCAGGGTCATGAATTCGGCGGAAGACTGAGTCATCGGGGGTCTCGACAAGCGTGGGGTGAGGATGCCGGGGCATCCAGGCTCCCGTTATGGGGGTGCCGGCCCGAGAGCGCAAGCAATGCCTGCCGGGCGGCCCGCAAAATCGACAAAAACCGCTTGAAAATCATCGCCTTGTGATACAAAGCCGAGCCCGGGACAGAGCATTCCAGCCGCCCGCCCCATCGCCAGGACGCCACCGATGCAACGATTGCAGGACGCCATCGATCAATACAACGCAAGCCGGGCCCGCTACTGGGACGACGACTACAACACCTTGCTCGCCGCCGGCCCGGCCGAGCCGGCGCAGCTCGAGCGGCTGCAGGCGCTGGAACCGGCACCGCTGCCGGCCGAACTGGTGGCGTTCTATCGCCGCTACGGCGGCCTGCACAACCGGGACAACACCGAATCCCATTGCATGGAACTGCCGGCGCCGGAGCAATTGGCCGATGGTCTGGAGCAGGCCGACGGCTACGCCCGGATCCGCTCGCTGGGCCTGGCCGACATGATCGTCTACAGCTGGGGCAACGACCGGCCGGAGTTCGCCCCCGGCCGTGCTTTCTCGCAAGCCGACCTGGACGAGCTGAACGGGCGCTACCGCTGCTACGGCTGGTACCGCACCTACACCGTGCTGGAAAGCGCCTGGTACCTGTACGCCGACCCGGACGGCCGCTTCGGCGCCCTGTTCTACGACCAGGACCGGTTCGACGCGGCCGCGCGCGAGCTGCGCGCCCTGCTCGCCGCCAGCCCGGCCCGGCAGAGCCTGGAGCAGGCGCTGTGCGAGGGCGTGGAGCGGATGCGCGCGGCGATGATCGAGTGGTGCGACGAGGACGCCTGAACGGGCGACCCTGTTCTGCGGCGACCGCCCCGCCCGCGATCGGGCGCCAGTCGCCGGCGGAGCCGGAGCGGGCCGCCCCGGCTGCGCGGACTTGACCCCGCGTCGAGCCAGAAACGAAGCGCCCCGCCGGAGCGGGGCTACAAACGAACAGCCCCCGCCGGAGCGGGGGCCATAAACCGATCGCCCCCGCCGGAGCGGGGGCCAAACCAATCGCCCCCGCCAAGGCGGGGGCGAGGTGCTCACTCGGCCGAAGCCACCTTGGGCTGGGCCGGCGCGCTCTGGTAGATCAGGTAGGGCTCGGACTTGTGCTCGATCACCGACTCGTCGACCACCACCTTGCTGACGTTCTCCAGCGAGGGCAGTTCGTACATCGTGTCCAGCAACACCGACTCGACGATGGTGCGCAGGCCGCGCGCGCCGGTCTTGCGCTTGAGCGCCTTGCGCGCGATCGCCGCCAGCGCGTCCGGACGGAACTCGAGCTCGACGCTCTCCATCTCGAACAGCTTGCGGAACTGCTTGGTGATCGCGTTCTTGGGCTCGGTCAGGATCGAGATCAGCGCGGCTTCGTCCAGCTCCTCCAGGGTCGCGACCACCGGCAGGCGGCCGACGAACTCGGGGATCAGGCCGAACTTGATCAGGTCTTCCGGCTCGACCTCGGCCAGCACCTTGCCGATGTCGGCCTTGCGCTCGCTGCTCTTGACCTTGGCGCCGAAGCCGATGCCGCCGGCCTCGGTGCTGCGCTGCTGGATGATCTTGTCCAGGCCGGCGAACGCGCCGCCGACCACGAACAGGATGTTGCGCGTGTCGACCTGCAGGAATTCCTGCTGCGGGTGCTTGCGGCCGCCCTGCGGCGGCACGCTGGCGATGGTGCCTTCGATCAGCTTCAGCAGCGCCTGCTGCACGCCTTCGCCGGACACGTCGCGGGTGATCGAGGGGTTATCGCTCTTGCGCGAAATCTTGTCGATTTCGTCGATGTAGACGATGCCCTGCTGCGCCTTCTCGACGTCGTAGTCGCACTTCTGCAGCAGCTTCTGGATGATGTTCTCGACGTCCTCGCCCACGTAGCCGGCTTCGGTCAGCGTGGTCGCGTCGGCGATCGTGAACGGCACGTTGAGCAGGCGCGCCAGGGTCTCGGCGAGCAGGGTCTTGCCCGAACCGGTCGGACCGACCAGCAGGATGTTCGACTTCGACAGTTCGACGTCGTCGTTCTTCTGCCGGCTCTCGATGCGCTTGTAGTGGTTGTACACGGCGACCGCGAGCGTGCGCTTGGCGCGCTGCTGGCCGATCACGTACTGGTCGAGCACCTCGAGGATCTCGCGCGGCTTGGGCAGGTGGCTGCGTGCCGACTGCGCCTTTTCCTCGAGCTCCTCGCGGATGATGTCGTTGCACAGCTCGACGCACTCATCGCAGATGAACACGCTCGGGCCCGCGATCAGCTTGCGGACCTCGTGCTGGCTTTTACCGCAGAACGAGCAATACAGGATCTTGTTGCTGTCGCCCGTGCTGCGTCCTTGTCGATCGTCGGTCATGCGTTGGCCCGTTGGTGCTCTAAATCGTACTCGTGTTCCGGAGCGGGTCCGGCGGCCCGGGCCGCCGCAGCTCGTTCAGCTGTCACGGCCCGAGGATAACACAGCGGTCCGCCCCCGCCTTGGGTCGGGGGCCGGACGGTTATCCGATGCGGATCAATGGCTTGCGGCCCGCGTCGTTCAGACCGACTGGATCGTCTCGTCCGGACGGCGTTCCAGCACCTGGTCGACCAGGCCGTAGTCGCGGGCGGCCTCGGCGCTCTTGAAGTTGTCGCGCTCGGTGTCGCGCGCGATGGTCTCCAGGGACTGGCCGGTGTGCTTGGACAGGATCTCGTTGAGGCGCTGGCGCAGGGTCAGGATCTCGCGGGCGTGGATGTCGATGTCGGTGGCCTGGCCCTGGAAGCCGCCCAGCGGCTGATGGATCATGACCCGCGAGTTCGGCAGCGCCAGGCGCTTGCCCTTGGCGCCGGCGGCGAGCAGCAAGGCGCCCATGCTGGCGGCCTGGCCGATGCAGATCGTGCTCACGTCCGGCTTGATGTACTGCATGGTGTCGTAGATCGCCATGCCGGCGGTGACCACGCCGCCCGGGGAGTTGATGTAGAAGTTGATGTCCTTCTCGGGATTCTCGGCTTCCAGGAACAGCATCTGGGCCACGATCACGTTGGCGACGTGGTCGTCGACGCCGCCGACCAGGAAGATCACCCGCTCCTTGAGCAGGCGCGAATAGATGTCGTAGGCGCGCTCGCCGCGGCTGGTCTGCTCGACCACCATCGGCACCAGATTGAGGGCTTTGGTCAGGTTATCCATTTCGACGGCACCTATTGACTGACATAGAAGTTGCGCTTGTTAACGCAAGCGCGGCCCGACCAACTTGGGGCCGGCCGGGCCGCAGCGCAAGAGGCGCGATTGCTAATTGCTCGCGCGCCGGCGCGAACGCCCGATCGGGCATGCTCGCGCCGGCACGGACCCGGCTCAGGCCGGGCGGATCGCTTCGCTGAACGACAGCGGCTGCTCGGTGTGCTGGGCGCGCTCGGCGATCCAGTCGATCACCTGCTCTTCCATCACCCGGTTCTGCAGGCCGGCCATCAGCTGCTGGTCGTTGCGGTACAGGTCGATCACCTGCTGCGGCTCCTCGTAGGTCGAGGCGATCAGGCGCAGGGTCTCGTTGACGCGCTTGGGCTCCAGGCGCAGCTCGTTGCGGCGGGCGATCTCGCCGACCAGCAGGCCGACCAGGACGCGCTTGCGCGCCGCATCCATGTAGTTCAGGTGGGCGTCGGCCGGGGCTTCGATCTGGCGGCCCTGGCGGCGGGCCTGCTCGACGGTCTGCCAGACCATGTCGCGGGCTTCGGCCTCGACCAGCTTCGGCGGCATTTCCACCGACTCGTAGGCGGCGATCAGCTGCTCGCCGACTTCGCGGCGCAGGCGGGTCATCAGCGCGCCCTTGAGCTCGCGCTCCAGGTTGGTGCGGATGTCGTTGCGGAACTGGTCCGCTTCGCCGCTCTTCACCCCGAAGCTCTGGATGAACTCGGCGTCGACTTCCGGCAGGACCGGCTCGGACACGTTGTTGAGCTTGAGGTGGACCTTGGCCTGCTTGCCGGCCAGCTGCGGCGCGCGCCAGTCGGCCGGGAACTCGACCTCGGCGACGGTCTCGTCGCCGGCCTTGACCCCGACCAGGGCCTCTTCCAGCGGCTTGAACATCGATTCCGAGCCGATCACGGTGCTGCCGTATTCGGCGCCTTCGGCCGGGAAGCGCTCGTCGCCGATCTCGGTCCAGGTCTCGACCTCGACCACGTCGCCGGCCTGCGCGGCGCGCTCGGCCTTCTGCAGGGTGCGGCGCTGCAGGCGCAGGTTCTCGATCATCGCGTCGATGTCGGCATCGGCGACTTCGGAGGTGTGGCGGACGATGTTGAGCTTGGCCACGTCGATGTCGCCGAAGTCCGGCACGACTTCGAAGGTGGCGACGTAGGACAGGGTCTCGCCGGCGTCGGCCGCCGGCTCGATGCGCGGCTGGCCGGCGATCTGCAGCTGTTCCTGGCGCACGGCGTTGCTGAAGCCTTCGCGCAGCATGCCGTCGAGGATCTCGGCGCGCACCTGAGCGCCGAAGCGCTGCTCGATGACCTTGGCCGGCACCTTGCCCGGGCGGAAGCCCTTGATCTTGGCGCCGCGCGCGATCTCGCGCAGGCGGCCGCCGACCTGGTTCTCCAGGTTCTCGGCCGGGAAGCTGAAGGTCAGTCGGCGTTCGAGCGAGCCCAGCGATTCGAGCGAAACTTGCATATCCACTCCTGCGACCGCGGCCCCGCCGCGGCACGAATGTTGATGATCCTGTCCGGCCGCCGGCTATAGCGACAGCACCAGCCAGCGGAACTTGCTAGTTTGGCCGATAAAGGTCGCCGCTGCCAGCGCCCGCAGGCGGCAAATCCCCTCCGGACGGGGTTTTGCGCGCAGTTCGGCGGTTTTTTTGCGCCGCCGGGCACCGCCGCGGCGGCCCGGACGGGCACGGGGGCGGGTTCGCCCACCCCACCCAACGGTATCCCGGGGCATTGAGACGCTCGACCCCGCCGGCACGGGCGCCGCAACCGCGATCGCCGGCGAAGGCCGTCTTACTGCGGAATCTGCGCCAGCAGCAGCGACTGCCGCCGGCTGGCCTTGTGGTGCATGGCCAGCGCCCAGGCCAGCTCCGGCTTGGCCCGGACGACCAGATCGAAGCTGTCGCGGATGCAGCGGTCGATGCGCGGGCCATACCCGCCCAGCAACGCGGCGGCCAAGGCCGGCACCACGCGTTCGAGCAGCAGTGGATGTTCGCCGACCGCGGCCGCCAGGGCCCGCAAGGCATGCGAGCGCCGCAGATGGTGCGGCTCGGTCTGCGCCAATCGCACCAACTTCGCGACCTGCCCGCCCGCCGCCTCGCTCCCGGCATCGGCCAGGCCACGGATCGGCCAGGCCGATACGGTCACGATGCGGTTGACCTCGTCCTGTTCCCAGGCGGCCGCCAGCGCCGACATCAACGCCCGCTCACGCTCCGGGCCGCTCAGGTACTCGGCCGCCATCGACAAGGCCTGGCAGCGGTACCAGGGGTGCCCGATGGCGCGGGCCGTGGCGAGTGCGCGGGCGGTGTCCAGCAGCGCGAGTTCGCCGGCGCGCTTGCGCCCCGCTACGTCCTCCCGGGTGACTTCCATTTCGCTCATGCCGGTTCCTTCCGATGCCGCCAGTCCGGTAAACCGCGATCGCTGCGGCAGGAACATCCACCCGCTCCGGCTGGGCGGCCGGCAACGCGGGATAGGTGCGATCCGCGCACTCGTCGCGCCGACGGCCGGGCTGGGCGGGTTCCCTGGGTGGGCTCGCTGGCCGAACTCAAGGACCGGACGGGTTGGTCGGCCATTGTTGCTTTCGTCGCGGACTAGTCTCGACCCGCCTACGTGGTGCGAAAGGCGGGACTCGAACCCGCACGCCTTGCGGCGCTGGAACCTAAATCCAGTGCGTCTACCAATTCCGCCACTTTCGCATGCGCCGGTACGCGCGGTGCCGGCGCATTCTAGCGGCCGCGCCGGGGGAACCGCCACGACTGTCGCGCAAGCGGTGGCGGCGCGCGCCGCCGTCACGGTCGCCGCCGTCGGCACGATCTTCCGCCCGCCCGGGGTACGGCACGGCCTTGCGAGGGCGCTATGCTCGCCCGTCCCCAGCGGAGAACGCCCGTGCGCGAGCTGTACCCGGAAATCGAGCCCTATCGCAGCGAACGCCTGCAGGTCGACGCGATCCACGAACTGCACATCGAGGAATGCGGCAACCCGGACGGGTTGCCGGTGCTGTTCCTGCACGGCGGCCCCGGCGCCGGGGTCTCGCCTTATCACCGCCGTTTCTTCGACCCGGCGCGCTACCGCATCGTCCTGTTCGACCAGCGCGGCGCGGGCCGCTCGACGCCGGCCGCGGAACTGCGCGAGAACACCACCTGGCACCTGGTCGCCGACATCGAAAAGATCCGCGCCCACCTCGGCATCGAGCGCTGGGTGGTGTTCGGCGGCTCGTGGGGCTCGACCCTGGCCCTGGCCTACGCCCAGGCCCATCCCGAACGCGCGCTGGGCCTGGTCCTGCGCGGCATCTTCCTCGGCCGCGATTTCGAGCTGCGCTGGTTCAACGAACTCGACGGCGGCGCGCGCTACATCTTCCCCGAGCGCTGGGCGCGCTACCTGGCCCATATCCCGGCCGAAGAACACGGCGATCTCACCGAGGCCTACTGGCGCCGGCTCGACAGCGCGGACCCCGAGGTGCGCCTGGCCGCAGCGCTGGCCTGGAGCGACTGGGAAGGCGGCGGCAGCACCCTGGTCCACGACCCCGACGGCGCCGACACCCGCGAGGAGCCGCAGGTCGCGGTCAACGTGTCGCGCAACGAGGCGCACTACTTCCGCAACCGCGTATTCCTGCAGCCGGACCAGTTGCTGCACGGGGTCGACCGGATCCGCCATATCCCGGCGACGATCGTGCACGGCCGCTACGACATCATCTGCCCGGTCGCCAGCGCGATCGACCTGGCCCGGGCCTGGCCGGAAGCCGAGCTGCGCATCGTCCTGGCCGGCCACAGCGCCGCCGACCCGGCGATCATCGACGCCCTGGTGAGCGCCACCGACGCCCTCGCCGATCGCTTCGGCTGACCCACGCCCGCCGCCGCTCCTGGCCTTCGGGACGGGAGCGGCGCGAGTCGCGACCCACCGGTGCGATACCGCGCGCCTTGTCCGATGCCGGGCCGCCTCACCGCCTGCAGGCGCGGCGCGAGCCGCAACAGCCCCGCACTTGCAGCGGCAGCGCCTGCCCGGCCGCACCGCTGACGGTGGCCGCGCTCGACAGCGGCGTGGCGCTGGGCTTGCTGGCCAACGGCGCTACGATGACGGTGACGCTCGCCTGCACGGTGAATTGAGGGCAACGCAACCGCAAGGCACGGCGGTACCGCGGCGCTGCGAAGCGCGACCCGATAGGTCGCGCGCGCCCGACAGGACGGCGCGGTTCGGCTCGGCCTCAGCTCCGGTCCGGATCGCGCCCCAGCACCCGCACCACCGTGCTGCCCTGGTAGAGCGCGACGAAGTAGCCGGTGTCGGTCAGGTACCAGTAGATGCCCGGGTGGAAATAGCCCGGCCAGCCGTTGGCGTTGCTCCACAGGATGGCGTCGTTGAAGTCGCGCACGGTCAGGATGCCGTAGGCTTCGAAGCTGGCGCGATGGCCGCCGGCGGCCTGGGTGCCGCTGTTCCACAACGGACGCAGGTCGGCCACGCGGTAGAACACCAGGTTGCCGTCGTGCTGCATGCTGAGCTTGTACTGGCCGTTGTTCGAATAGATCTCCTCGCCGGCCCAAAGCTGGGTGCCCTGCGCGATCTGCTTCGAAGCCGATTGCGCGAACGCGGCCTGTGCGCAGGCCAACAGCAAAGCGAACAGCGCGGCCCGCATCCAATGCCTTGCGATGATGTTCATGACGCCTCCTTGTCGGTACGAAGCCGCAGCTGATCGCAAGCGCGGCGCCGGATCAAGCGCGACTGCCACTTGCGAATGGCCTGGCCGCGCCAAATGTGATCGCGGCGGGGTTCGCGGCGTGACCGGAGGCGATGGGCCGGCGCCCGGAGCTGCAGGGGCGGCGTTGATATATTGCGGTTCCTCCCGCCCGCGACGGATGGCGCCGCAACGTATGGACCGCGTACTGCTCAAGCTGGACGACTCGGCGCCGACCTGCCGGATCGGCTACCAGACCGGCGCCGCGCTGCTGGTCGAAGCACTGCGCAGCGACGGCACGCCGCTGGTGGCGGTGCGCTTGCGCGACTGCCTGATCGTGCGGGTGCAGAACGACCGTCCGCGACTGACGGCCACCGGGCGCGCGGTGCCCGAGGATTTCCTGTTGATGGAATTCACCGGCGACAGCGACTTCAAGCAGGAAGCCGGCGGCTGCTACACCCGCGAGCAGGGCGAGCCGAGGCACTTCTATCTGAGCGTCGGCGACGAAACCATCGACGTGATCGCCTTCGCCGAACCGGAGATCCTCCGCTAGGCGACGCCCCGGCACCCCGGCGTGCACAGCGCGCACAGCTGCTGTGCGCGCGCGGGGCTGCCTGGGTTCGGCGGCGGCGCGCAGCATGGCGCCTCCCATCCAGAGGCCCACGCCCATGCGACTGACTTCCCTGCTCGGCATCGCCACCCTCGGCATCGCCGCCCTCGGCCCGCTCGACGCGAGCGCCGCCCAGGCCCATCCCACCATCCGCGCCATGGCCGGCGCCGCGCCGATCGCCGAACTGCAAGCCGACAAGACCGTGCTGGTGGTGATCGACTTCCAGAACGAGTACTTCGCCGGCGGCCGCATGCCGATCCCCGACGGCGCGGCGGCGCTGCGCCAGACCCAACGCCTGCTCGACTTCGCCGACCGCCATCGGATCCGCGTGGTCCACGTCCGGCACGTGCTGCCGGCCGGCGCGCCGCTGTTCGCCGAAGGCGGCGAAACGGCGAAGTTCCATCCGGCGATGCAGCCGCGCAAGGACGAACCGGTGGTGCAGAAGGACACGGTCAGCGTATTCGCCGGCGCCTCCGCCGCGACCATGGACCGGCTGCTGCGCGAGGCGAAGGCAGACACCCTGATCCTGGCCGGCCTGCAGACCCACGCCTGCGTCGCCGGCGCCGCCCGCGACGCCGCCGCGCGCGGCTACAAGGTGCTGGTGTCCTCCGACGCCACCGCCACCCGCGACCTGGACCTGCGCGACGGCGCCCGCATCGGCAACGCGCAACTGCACGCCGCCGCCCTGGCCGAAATCGAAGACACCTTCGGCGACGTGATGCCGACCGAGCGGATTCTCTCGCTGCCGGTGCGCTGATACCCTGGGGCTGAACGCGGCATCCGCACTGCGCGGATGCCGCCCTGTCGATGCGATGGCGGAGGCCGCGATGGATCAGTTGTCCGCGATGCGCACCTACCGCTGCATCGTCGAAGCCGGCAGCTTCACCCGCGCGGCCGAACGCCTGGGCACCACCCACACCTCGCTCTCGCGCCAGCTGCGCCAGTTGGAAGAGCACCTGGGCGTGCGCCTGCTCAACCGCAACAGCCGCGGCCTGACCGCGACCGAAGCCGGCCAGCGCTATTACCGCGACTGCCTGGACATCCTCGAACGCGTCGACGCCGCCCGCCAGGCGCTGAGCGCAGACGCCGCACAGCCGGCAGGCCGGCTGCGGCTGAGCCTGCCGCACGCGGTCGGCGCCCTGGAACTGGCGCAGTGGCTGCCGGAGTTCATGCGCCGCCATCCGCAGATCGAACTGGACCTGTCCTGCGACGACCGCATCGTCGACCTGGTCAAGGGCGGCTTCGACCTGGCGATCCGGATCAGCGAGGCGCTGGCCGACAGCCGCCTGGTCGCGCGCGAACTGGCCGCGTTCGAACGCGTGCTGGTGGCGGCGCCGTCCTACGTCGCCCGGCACGGACTGCCGCGCGCGATCGCCGAGTTGGCCGACCATCGTCTGCTGGCCTATGCCGGCGACGGCCGCGGCCTGGCGCTGGGTTCGCAACGCGGCGAAGAGTTGTCGGTCGAATTCGACGCCCGGCTGCGGGTCGACTCGATCCTGTCGCTGCATGCCGCAGCCGTGGCCGGCCTCGGCATCGCCGCCTTCACCTTTCCGACCGTGCGCGATGACCTGGCTGCGGGACGCCTGCTGCGGGTTCTGCCGCAACATCACGCCGGCCGGCGCCGCTATTACGCGGTCTATCCGAACGCGCGCCAGTTGCCGCCGAAGGTGCGCGCCTTCGTCGAGTATCTGCGCGCGCACTACGCCGCGGCGGCCGTCCCGCCGCAGGACTGAGCCTGCCGCCCTTGCGGCGTCCGCCGGCGCATCAATTGGGGTGAAACATCATCCCCGCGACCTGCTCCAGGAACCGCATGCAATCGCAGGCCGCCGCTTCGCCGTCGCAGACGATGCCGTACAGCATGACCTGGTAGCGGCCGCTGCGCGGATCGCGTTGCGCGCTCCAGACCCGGCTCTGCCCTTCGCCGAGGTACTCGGGCTTTTGCCGCACCCACTCCACCGGCCAGGGAAAGGCGCGCTCCGCCTCGGGCGGGCGCGCGACGGCGAGCGTGCCCGAGGCGAACCCCAGCGCCTGGGTCGGCGATACGAAGATCGTCACCGACACATCGACCTGATACTCCGCCTGCGGCGTCCGCTCAGTGCCCAAGAACCGACTCCGGCAGCTTCATTCCCGGCGTCCAGCCGCTGCGCTGCAGGAAGGCCTTGGGATCGTCCATCTCGATGATCGCCTTCAGCGCTGCCTTGCGGTCCTTGGACTGCAGGTAGTAAGCCTTGACGATGCGGTAACCGACCCAGTAGCCCAGGTCGTAAGGCTGGTCGGAACCCGGGCGGTAGTCGTAGAACCATTGGCTGATGTCGGTGCCGTCCATGGCCTGGACGAAGGCGGTCTCGATCTGCGCCTCCTTGCCGCGGGTCCAGCCGGCGTGCTTGCCGTTGCCGACCCCGCCGGAGGTCAACTCCGCCAGCAGTTCGGCGGTGCCCTCGGCCAGGGCGAAGCGCAGCACCGTCGCGTTCGGGTCGCCCGGCTCGAACTCGGTCTGCAGGGTCTGCTGGATATGGCCGTACTCGTGGGCGATGACTCGGACGAAGCGCTCTTCCAGATCCGGATGCATGAAATCCGCGGCGCACAGCGCCTCCAGGCCCAGGGTCACGCCGGCCGGGTTGGTGATACCGACCGGCTTGCCGCGTCCTACCACGATCGCCACCGGCGGAAACTTCGCCTGCGGGTAGAGTTCGGCCAGTTCGGCGAACACCGGCAGCAGGCGCCGCTTCACCGCCGGCAGCACTGCCAGGCAGTCCTTGGCCTTGGCGTAGATCGCCGGCTCCGCGCTCATCCGCTCGGCGATGCGCTGCGCGGTGACTCGGCGCGCCTGGGCGAACTCGTGCAGGCTCTGGGTGCCCTGCGCCAGATAGTCCCGTTCGATCTGCTCCACCGTCGGCCGGCCATCGGTGGCGTCGTACAAGGCGTAGAAACGGGTCACGTCGTCGGTGCGGATATCCGGCCCGCGACGCGGTTCGGCCGGCGCGGCGGCGGCCGCGGCCAAGGCGGCGAACAAGGCGGTAAGACGCAACAGTCTGGGCATGGTCCTGGATCCTGATGAGGCGCGGCGCGGCAGGGCGTCGGTCGGCCACGTCTGCGGCGAAGGGCCGGGGTGCGAACGATGGCCCGGCTCACTCCAGGCCGGGGTCGCGCGGCACCCCGGCGGAACGGCGCAAACGCAACGCGCGCGCCGCCGCAAGCGCCGCGGCGCCGGCAAGCGGCGCACGGATCGGCGGGTGCGGTGACGCGGTCCCACGGTGCATTGCCGAGCGGGTCGACTCGCGCATCACCGCACATCCGCGGCGCGACCGGAAGTGTTTTTTTGTGACCGGACTCGATCGCCGCTCGCGGCGGCGATGTCCGGCGCGCGGACGCAACGACGCGGGCCGGACACGCTCCCTGCGCCGATGCGCCGCCCTATTCTCCGCGCAGCCCGCGTCGGCCAGAATCGAGCGCCCGCCTCCACCTTCGCCCGCCATGCCCGCCCCACCCCGCCAGGACCTCTGGACCGGCACCCTGCTGCTCGGCGAACACGTCGCGGTGCTGCAGGGCCGGGCCGGCGGCAGCCTGCGCCATGCCCATTACGCGCATCAGCTGCTGCTCAGCGAGCACGCGCCGTGGCAGGTCGAGATCGACGGCGAGCGGCGCGAGGGGCGACGCCTGTGGCTGCCCTCGTTCCAACCCCATGCCGTGCTCGCCGCGCCGGCGGACGGCTGCACGGTGTTCCTGGAACCCGGCCATGCCGACGTCGCCGCGGTGCTGCGGCAACTGCCGCAACTGCCGGCGCGATTGCCGGCGTTGCAGCCCTTGTTGCCCGGCCTGTGCCGCGCGCAAGCGCTGGACCGGCGCCTGCGCGCGGCCGTCGCCGAGATCGGCGCGCGATTGCCGGACGGCATCGCCGCGACCGACATCGCCCAGGCCGCGCACCTGTCGCCGAGCCAGTTGCACCGGCGCTTCCAATCCGACCTGTCCATCACCCTGCGCGGCTGGGTGCTGTGGCGACGCCTGCGCCATGCCCTGGTCCGCCACCTGGCCGGCGACAGCCTGACCGCCAGCGCGCATGCCGCCGGCTTCGCCGACCTCGCCCACCTGTCGCGCAACCTGCGGCGCATGTTCGGCATCGGCGCGGCGCAGCTGCGCGAGTTGCGATTGCGCCGCTACGACAACGACTGAGCGCCTGTCCTTCGCAGCGCCGCCGGCAAGGCCGGTTCGGCCTTCTGCGGCAAGCGGGCGAACGGCGCCCGCAACTGATCGAGATAGTCGCGCGGGTAATCCGGCTGACTGCCGATGCCCAGGTCGCCGCCGCCGATCCGATAGCCCGGCGCGTCGAAGGCGGTGCCGAGCAACCGGTCCCAGACGGTGAAGAACAGGCCGAAATTGACGTCGCCGGCGCTGCCGTAGCGCAGATGATGGAATCGGTGCAGCGGCGCCCAGGCCATCAGCCGCCACAGCGCCCCGGGCCGCATGTCGACGTTGGCGTGCTGCAGCAGCAGTTGCACCGCGATGGCGAAGGCCAGCACCGCCGCCACCGGCTGCGGCATGCCGAGCAGCAGCAGGGGCAGCACGCCGCCCAGCGCTTCGACTGCCTGATGCAGCGGATGCTTCATCAAGCCATTGAAGCCGTACATGCGGGTCACGCTGTGGTGCACCGCGTGCAGGCGCCACAGCCAGCCGACGCGATGGCTGGCGTAATGCATCAGGGTGATGCCGAAATCGGCGCAGACCACCGCCAGCAGCAGCTGCGCCGCAAACGGCCACTGGCTCGGCCAGGCCTGCCACGCCACCCAGCCCGCCGCCAACGGCACCAGCGCGATCGAGGCCAGGTTCAGGCCTTCGTTGACCAGCGCATGGGCGACATCGCGGCCGCGATCGCCGTGGTCGCGGTTGAACGCCGGATCGTAAGGCCAGCGCCGCTCGGCCAAGAACGACAGCCCTATCGCCAGGGCCAATCCCGGCAACAACCACAGCGCGCTGCCGTGGCGATAGCCGACCCACCACGCCGCCGCGGCGACGAAGCCGAACAGAAACACAGGCGCATACAGACGCAATATCCAGGTCTTCACAGTCGCTTCCGCACAGAACGGGAGCCACAGCCTCGCCTGCGCGGCGGATGCGCGGCTTGAACAAACCGCGCATGCGCTCAGCGCCGAATCGGCCCCAGACGCTGCGTTATCCAGTCCACCGCCTCCACGACGGTATCGGCGCGGGCGCGCTCGCCGGCGCTTTCGAGCGCGAACGGGCATTCGCCGCTCGGCGACTCCAGCTGCAGTTCGTCCGGATACGGTGGAAGGCGGAAGAACCACAGCCCGTCGTCGTCCGCCCCCGGGTGCAGGACCCGCAGGCGCTCCACCTGCAATTGAGGCTAGGCGTAGACAAGAGTCCGGATGATTCGGTCGATATCGCGCATGGCTTGCTCGGTTTGACTGTCCGCCGCCGTATCGGTCGGGCCCGTCCTAGATCACGCAGGCGAAGGTGGATGCGATCCATCAAATCCAACCAGGGGGCGCCGCGCAAGCTGCGAGCGCCCTGCGAAGAGACGCACGGACGGGTCAGCTGCGCAGGATCTTGTCCAGCGGCTTGCCCTTGGCCAACTCGTCGACGAGTTTGTCGAGATAGCGGATCTGGCGCATCAGCGGGTCTTCGACCTCTTCCACCCGCACGCCGCAGACCACGCCCTTGATCAGCGCGGCGTTCGGATGGATCCGCGGCGCTTGCGCGAAGAAGGTCCGGAAATCGCTGCCGCTTTGGATCTGCCGTTCCAGCCCGGCCGGGTCGTAGCCGGTCAGCCAGGCGATGATCCGGTCGACCTCGTCCTTGCTGCGGCCCTTGCGTTCGGCCTTTTGCAGATAGAGCGGATACACGCTCGCGAACGCGGTGGCGAATATTCGATGCTGCGCCATGTCCATGCCTCCATCGATGCGGTGCTGCGCACGCCCGCGCACGGACCGGGCCGGGCCGCGCGGCTGGTCGGCCGCACGGCAGTCGCGCTCAGGTCCGGGCGGGAACATGCTGCAGCCATTGGCGCAGGATGGCCTTGAGCGCATCGGCCTGCGCGTCCACCTCGCCGGGCCGGGTGAAACTCACGCAGGCCCGGTCCGGCCCCAACCATTGCAGCAGGCCCGCCGGGTCGTCGATCGCATCCGGCGGCATGAGGCTTTTCTTCGCGCCCAGATGGAGGATCAACTGCAGCGGCACCTTGCCGTTGAGGCGCAGGGTGGCGAAGTGTTCGCCGGCATGGAAGCTCGGCGCGTTCCACTTGATCTCCTCGCCGATGCCCGGCCCGAGCGAACGGATCGTTCGCCGCAGCGCCTCGACCTCCGGCTGGAGCGGGGGCGCGAGCGCCGCGACGAAAGCATCGACGGACGCCGCGGGTTTGGGCTTGGGACTGGCCATATTCCCTCCTGGACGGCCGACGCAGGTCGAGCGGTCGGTCTGGGCCGGCAGCGGCGCCGTGCGGGCGCCGGCCGCCGGTTCGGTGCCGGCCCCAGAGTACCCGGTCGCGCAACGGATGTCGGTTTGCGATCGAAGCGGGCGCCAGCGCGCTTCGATCGGCGCCGGAGCGTCGCTCGCCGGATCAGCGCGGGGGTTCGAGTTCCGGGATGACCGCCGCGGCCAACGGCGCGAGCACCGACCAGCCGAGGGTCGCATACAGGCTGCGGCCCTCGTCCGTCGCGACCAGCAGCTGCGGCGTGGCCGCGGACCGCTTCGCCGCGCCGAGCGCGATCATCACCGCGACGCCCAAGCCTTTGCGCCGGTGCGCCGGCGCGGTTTCGATCCGGTCGTAGACGAAGACCTCATCGGTTTCCGCCGCGCAACCGCTTGCGGCCAACTCGCCGTCGGGGGCGAAGACGCTGGCCCGCGCGACCGGACCGACCCGGTCCACCTGTACCCGGTAGCCGTCCGGCAGCGGCCTGGTATCCGCGCTGGCGGCGCTGGCGAGCATGAAATAGTTGATCGGCTGGATTTGCCAACGCGCCGGCAGCGCGCTGCGCAGTTCCTCGTCGGTGCCGCACAGCTTCAGGTAATGCCGCGGCGCGACGATCTCGTCGGCGACGGCACGCAGACCGTCGCATAGCTGCGGGAACACCCAGCGCTTGGTTTCCTTTTCCGAATGGGTATCCACCCGGAAGCCGCCGCGATCGAGGACCGGTGGCGGCGAGCCGCGGCCGATGGAATGCGCGGCCTGCCAGGCGAGAACGAGCTTCGGATCGATGCGGGATGAGGTCATGAGGGATAAGTGGAGGTGCGCGAAAAGAAGGCGCGCTCCGGCGATCACACTGTCGTGCCGATCGGCTCCCGGCCGCGCGCCGCCGTGGTTCGCGACTAGAGCATCGTTCCGTCTCAGCAGCCAAGACGGCCGCCGCGGCCGAGTCCGAAGGACAGCCCGGGCAAACCGCCGCAGGACGCATTGCGCTCATACCCCGCAGAGCGCACCGTGCGGAACGCATCACGTACGCGCGCCATCGCAACGAATGCCGCAAGCGCAGGGAACCTCCTGCATCGCGTTCGTTCGTTGGCTAGCTAGTTACCGCCCGCCGCAACCGCGCCGGCCGGCGCGCGCCTCGCGCGATAAGGACGGACAAAGAAAAAGCCCCAGCGTTTCCGCTGGGGCTTTCCGGGATTGGTGGGCCGTCAAGGATTCGAACCTTGGACCTATTGATTAAGAGTCAACTGCTCTACCAACTGAGCTAACGGCCCGGTGAAGCTAGGAGCGAAATGATACACCAGTATTTCGCACCGCACAACAACTTCAAATTACTGCATTACCGCGTACTGCCATGCAACTGGGGTGGCTGAGGGGACTCGAACCCCCGACATCTGGAATCACAATCCAGTACTCTAACCAACTGAGCTACAGCCACCATAAAACGTTCGGAACGCACCGCCATTCGGCCCACGTTCCACTGCGATTTGGCGCGCCCGGCAGGAATCGAACCTGCAACCACCGGCTTAGAAGGCCGGTGCTCTATCCGGTTGAGCTACGGGCGCCAGTCGAACAATCTTAACTGACGGCCGGCCTGGGACGGATGGTCGGGGCAGAGGGATTCGAACCCACGACATCCAGCTCCCAAAGCTGGCGCTCTACCAGGCTGAGCTATACCCCGAAGGGACTTCCTAGGCACGCCAATGCCGCGAAAGGCCGCATAGTGTGGTCGGCGATGCGGTCCGTGTCAATCGTCTCGACGCATTCCGAAACGCACGCCGAACCGACCGGGTTCGCAGCACTCGTTTCGGGCATCGCCGCCTTGGCCGAATCCGGCGGCGCGGCTGGGCCCGCCGTCCGGCCGATCCGGCCTCCGCCGGCCCCGTGTATGCTTCGGCGGTCGGCCGGTCTCCCGCGCCGCGCCCTATCCAGCGATACGTTTCCCAAGGAGCAACACATGCGCAGCGGCAATCCCGCATTGAAGGAATCGACCTTCCTCGACCTCGGCAGCGGCGCCGTCGTGCGCGGCAGCGACCAGGCGATGACCCTGAACGGCACGGTCAACAAGACCGGCATCCTGCTGCTGCTGACGGTGCTGACCGCTTCCTTCGCCTGGAACCAGATCCAGATCACCCCGCAGGGCGCGGTGGGCGCCACGCCCTACCTGCTCGGCGGCGCGATCGGCGGCCTGATCCTGGCCCTGATCACCAGCTTCAAGCACGCCTGGGCGCCGGTCACCGCGCCGCTGTACGCGCTGGTCGAGGGCTTCTTCCTCGGCGCGATCTCCTCGATGTTCGAGGCCCGCTTCCCGGGCATCGTGATCCAGGCGGTGATGCTGACCTTCGGCACCATGTTCGCGCTGCTGTTCGCCTACCGTTCCGGCCTGATCAAGGCGACCGAGAACTTCAAGCTCGGCGTGGCCGCGGCCACCGGCGGCATCTTCCTGATCTACCTGGTCAGCATGGTGCTGCGCCTGTTCAACATCAACATCCCCTACATCCACGAGTCCGGCATCATCGGCATCGGCTTCAGCCTGTTCGTGGTCGTGGTCGCCGCGCTGAACCTGGTGTTGGATTTCGACTTCATCGAAACCGGCGTCGAGCGCGGCGCGCCCAAGCACATGGAGTGGTACGCGGCGTTCGGCCTGATGGTCACCCTGGTGTGGCTGTACGTCGAGTTCCTGCGCCTGCTGTCGAAGCTGCAGTCGCGCAACTGATCCGGCCGCATCGGTCGGGCAGAAAGGGGCGCCACGGCGCCCCTTTCTTTTTGCCCCTTCGAGAGCGTCCGCGGCGGATACGAAAACGGCGCCTCGCGGGCGCCGTTTTCGCGATCGGGCGACGGGCGCCCGCTGCGGAACTCAGAAGCGGTCGTCGTCCTGGATCTCGAACTCGCCTTCGATGCCTTCCTTCGCCGGCGGCTGGTCGCCGACCGTCCACAGGCGCTCGAGCGCGTAGAACTCGCGCACCCGCGGCAGCATGACGTGGACGACGACGTCGCCGAGGTCGACCAGCACCCACTCCGCCTCGCGCTCGCCTTCCACGCCCAGCGGCATGACGTCGAGGTTCTTGGCGAACTTCACCACTTCGTCGGCGATCGACTTGACGTGGCGGGTCGAGGTGCCCGAGGCGATCACCATGTAGTCGGTGACGCTGCTCTTGCCGCGCACATCGATTTCCACGACATCCTTGGCCTTGAGTTCTTCCACCGCGGCATGGACCGTCTTGAGCAGCAGCTCGGTCGGCGGCGGCGGGTTCGGCAGCTGGGTCTTGATGACTTGGGCTTGGCTGGTCAAGGGACGATCGGCTCTGTCTTCGGATGTGCCGGGATTATACCGGAGCGTCGGGAACGGCCACGTCATAGAGCCCGTGCCGCTCGATGTAGGCGGCCACCGGCGGCGGCACCAGGTCCGCCCAGGGCTCGCCGGCGGCGATCCGGGCGCGAACCTGACTGGCCGATTCAGCCTGCAACGGCTGGCGCAGGCGATAGACCCGGCCGGCCGGAGCCTGGCGCAGCGCGTCCACCGATGCCGTCTCGCGTCCGGCTGCGAACGGAATCCGCTCGGCCTCCAGCGGGCTGCCGGGGCGTTCGGCAATAACAAAATGGGCCAGATCGAACAGCGCCTGCCATTCGCGCCACTGCGGCAGGTCGAGGAAGCTGTCGGCGCCGACCAGCAGCGCCAGCGGCCGCGCCGCACCGACCTCGGCGCGGACCTCGCGCAGGGTTTCGACCGTGTACGAGCGGCCGTCGCGGCGCAGCTCGCGCCGGTCGACCACCAGGCCGGGTTCGCCGGCCACGGCCAGGTCGAGCATGCGCGCGCGATGCGCGGCGCTGGCGCCCGGCACCGCGCGATGCGGCGGATCGGCGGCCGGCATCAGCCGCACCTGCGCGGCCAGCGCGTCGCGCGCGGCGCAGGCGATGGCCAGGTGGCCGTCGTGGATCGGATCGAAAGTGCCGCCGTAGAACACCAGCAGATCGGCTTCGCCGTCGTTCGCCGCACGCATCGGCGGACCTCAGCCCGGCGACAGGGCGAGCAGGCGCAGCGCGCGCGGTTCGGCGACCGCCAGCAGCAACCGCTCCAGCGCGACCCAGGCGTCGCCGGCCTCGCGCCCCTTGGCCATGCGGTCGACCCGCCCGGCCTGGGCCAGCAACGCCTCCCAGCGGCGCGCGTCGTGGCGCTGCAGCGCGCGCCGGTACATCGGCTGCTTGGAATCCCAGATCCGTTGCGCCTTGAACTCGGCGGCGATGTTGCCGCCGCGCGCGTTGACCCGGGCCAGGGCCGCGGTGCGCTGCAGTTCCATCACCACCATGCCGAGCAGTGCCGGCACCGCCTCGCCCTCGGCGCGCAGGCCGGCGAGCATGCGCGAGACTTGCGCGCCCTGCCCGTTCATCGCCGCGTCCAGCACCCGGAACACGTCGAAGCGCGCCGCGTCGGCGACCAGCGCCTGCATGCGTTCCAGGTCCAGCGGTTGGCCGTCGGACAGCAGGGCGAGCTTGTCGACCTCCTGCGCGGCGGCGAGCAGGTTGCCCTCGACCCGGTCGGCCAGGCTTTGCACCGCCTCGCGCTCGGCGCGCAGGCCGCGCGCGCGCAGGCGGCGCTCGATCCATTCCGGCAGCTCGTGCGGCTTGATCGCCCAGGCGACGGCGACGTGGCCGATGCGGGCGATCGCCTCGCTCCACTTGCCGCCGTGCTGCTTGCTCCACTCGCCGGCGGTGACCAGCAGGCTCACGTCCTGCGGCGGGTCGGCGCAGAAATCGGCAATGACCTCGGCGCCCTCCTTGCCCGGCTTGCCGCTGGGCAGGCGCAGCTCGAGCAGGCGCCGGCTGGCGAACAGGCTGGGCGCGCGGAACGCGCCGGCCAGCGCGTTCCAGTCCGGCTCGCGCTGGTTGCCTTCGGCTTCGAACACTTCGCGTTCGCCGATGCCCTGCTTGCGCGCGGCGGCGCGCACCGCGTCGGCGGCCTCGAGCACGCGCAGCGGCTCCGGCCCGGCGATCAGATAAGCCGGGCGCAGCGGTTCGGCGTCGAGTTGGCCGAGCAGGCGTTCGGGAGTCAGTTCCATGATCGGCGATGCCTCATCGGCGCGAGCCGGGCGCCGCTCAGCGCCGCTCGCTGACCGCGCCGACTCGGCGCAGCACCGCGGCGCTCATTTCGCGACGCAGCTCGCGCATCAGGATTTCGCGCTCGCCCTCGGTGCCGATCGCGTTGACCGGGTTGGCGACGTAGTCGCGCGCCAGCTCCACGCTCTGTCGCGGCAGCAGCGCCGAGCCGTCGGCCTTGCGCAGTTCGAACACCACCGCGTAGCGCAGGGTGTACTCCTGCACGCGGCCGAGTTCGTCGAGCGCGGCCGGGGTGTCGCCCCAGCGCTCGGACATCAGGTCGAGCACCGCGACTTCGCTGCTGTCCGCGGTCGCCGGCACCGCGCCGGCGCGGGTCAGGGCCTGGGCCAGCGATTCGGCCAAGGGGCTGTAGCGGTCGGAGGAGACCACCCGCACCGGACCGAGGTCGGGCGGCAGGGTCAGGGCCTGGCGCAACTGGAAGCCGCAGGCCGACAGGGCCAGCACCGCGGCCGCGAGCGAAGTGCGCACGGCGGCGCGCAGAAAGGGGGAGCGAGGCGTCATGGGGCAAAGTCTGGACGAGGCGGCTGCGGGCATCAATAGCGGAGCCTGAACCGCGCCGCCTTGTCGCGCCATGGCGCGACTCAGTACCGGATCTCATGCCCGGCAAACAGCGCCTGCGGGGTTTGCGCGCCGGGCAGCGCCAGCAGCCGCTGCTGCCAGGCCTGCACCGCCGGCCAGCGCTCGGCCCAGGTCCGCGCCGGGAAGCCGGCGGCTTCGGCCCAGGGCTCGACCGCGTAGAACAGGTAGCCGTTGCAGGCCACGTCGGCGATGGTCGGCGCCGCTCCGGCCAGCCACGGCGTGGCGCTGAGCTGGGCCTGCAGGCGGTCGAGGTCGGCGATCGAGCGGCGGTCGTACCAGGCCAGCACCGCCGGGTCGTAGCCGCCGAACTGGCGGCCGTAGCGCGAGTGGGCGACGTTGAGGCTGACCCGGTTGGCCTCCCAGCTCAGCCATTCGCGCACCTGCAGGCGCTGGTCGAGATCGGCGCCGTCCAGGCGGTCCTCGCGCTCGGCCAGGTAGTCGAGGATCACGTTCGACTGGCACAGCACCCGGCCGTCGATGCGCAGCACCGGAATCTCACCGTGCGCGGCGAGCTCGCGGAACTCCTGCGAGCGTTGGTCGCGCGGGCGGCGGATGTCGACCTGGCGCTGTTCGAACTCGATCCCGAGCAGGCGCAGGGCCAGGGCGACCTTGTAGCTGAAACCGGAATCGGGGTGGCAGTAGAGGATCGGGGTCATGGCGGGCGGGTCGGAGATGGGGTTGGGGATGAGGGTGGGAGTAAGAGCGGAGCAAATCCCCCCTGCCCCCCTTTTTCAAAGGGGGGAACAGCAACCGCAACAGCGCCAGCAACGGCAACAGCCAACAGCAACACGACAACAGCCAACGGCGCCAGCGCCAGCTACGACAACGATGCACCCACCTACCGGGTTCCCCCCTTTGAAAAAGGGGGGCCAGGGGGGATTTGCCTTGCGCTGTTGCCTTGCGCTGTTGCCTTGCGCTTTTGCCTTGCGCTTTTGCCTTGCGCTCTTGCCTTGCGCTCTTGCCTTGCGCTCTTCCCTACTCCGTCGCCTCCCGCTCCGCGCTTGCGGCTTCGAAGCGGTCAGCTGGCGACGATGTTGACGATCTTGCCCGGCACCACGATCACCTTGCGCACGGTCAGGCCTTCCATGTACTTGACCGCGTTCGGCTCGGCCAGGGCCAGCTGCTCGATCTCGTCCTTGGGCGTGTTGACCGCCACCTCGATGGTGCCGCGCAGCTTGCCGTTGACCTGCACCGCCAGGGTCACCGCGTCGCGCGCCAGCGCGGCCTCGTCGGCCTGCGGGAACGGCAGGTCTTCGAGCAGGGTCTCGGCGTGACCCAGCGCCTGCCACAGCGCATGGCTGGTGTGCGGGGTGATCGGGTTGAGCAGCAGCACCATCGCTTCCAGCGCTTCCTGGCGCAGGGCGCGGCCGTTGTCGCCGGCGTCGTCGAACTTGTACACGTGGTTGAGCAGCTCCATCACCGCGGCGATCGCGGTGTTGAAGCTGTGGCGGCGGCCGTAGTCGCCGCCGACCTTCTGCACCGCCTCGTGGATCTGCCGGCGCAGGGTCTTCTGCGGCGCGCTCAGCGCGGCCGCGTCCAGCGCCGGCGCGGCGCCGCCGTCGGCGTGCTTGTGCACCGCCGTCCACAACCGGCGCAGGAACCGCGCCATGCCTTCCACGCCGGCCTCGTTCCACTCCAGCGACTGGTCCGGCGGCGCGGCGAACATCGAGAACAGGCGCACCGTGTCGGCGCCGTACTTGCCGACCATCAATTGCGGGTCGACGCCGTTGTTCTTCGACTTGGACATCTTCTCGGTGCCGCCGATCTGCACCGGCTGGCCGTCGGCCTTGAGCACCGCGCCGGTGATGCGGCCGCGCTCGTCGCGCACCGTCTCCACGTCGGCCGGGTTGATCCAGTCCTTGGACCCGTCGCCGTTGTCGCGATAGAAGGTCTCGGCGATCACCATGCCTTGGGTCATCAGGTTGACCGCGGGCTCGTCGCTGTTCACCAGCCCCTGGTCGCGCATCAGCTTGTGATAGAAGCGGAAGTACATCAGGTGCAGGATCGCGTGCTCGATGCCGCCGATGTACTGGTCGACCGGGGTCCAGTACTTGGCCCGCTCGTCGACCTGCTGGGCCGCGCCCGGCGAGGTGTAGCGGGCGTAGTACCAGCTCGACTCCATGAAGGTGTCGAAGGTGTCGGTCTCGCGCTCGGCCGCGCCGCCGCAGCTCGGGCAGGTGGTCTTGCGCCAGTTCGGATCGGCCTTGATCGGCGAGGCGACGCCGCTGAACTCGACGTCCTCCGGCAGCACCACCGGCAATTGGTCCTCAGGCACCGGCACGTCGCCGCAAGCCGGGCACAAGATCACCGGGATCGGGCAGCCCCAATAGCGCTGGCGGCTGACGCCCCAGTCGCGCAGGCGGTAGTTGACCCGGCGCGCGCCGCGGCCGTCGGCCTCGAAGCGCGCGGCCAGCGCGTCCAGCGCCTGCTGGAAGTCCAGGCCGTCGTACTCGCCCGAATTGACCAGCCAGCCGCGCTCGGTGAACGCGGCCTGCTCGGCGATGCCCTGCACGAACTGCTCGACCACCTGCACCGCGGCGCTGGTCTCGTACACGTCGACCGCGGGCGCACCGCCCAGGGCGCTTTGCATCGGGTCCTTGTGCGCGATCAGGTCCTGGCCGATCTCGGCCAGGGCGTCGCGCACCGCGTCGGGCACGATCACGGTCTTGATCGGCAGCTGATAGCGCTTGGCGAACTCCCAGTCGCGCTGGTCGTGGCCGGGCACGGCCATGACCGCGCCGGTGCCGTAGTTCATCAGCACGAAGTTGGCCACGTACACCGGCACCGCTTCGCTGGTGACCGGGTGGATCGCGCGCAGGCCGGTATCGCGGCCGCGCTTTTCCTGGGTTTCCAGCTCGGCCTCGGACACCCCGCCCTGGCGCAGTTGGGCGATGAATTCGGCCAGGTCGGCGTCGCCTTGCGCGGCATGTGCGGCCAGCGGATGCTCGGCGGCGATCGAGACGAAGCTCACGCCCATCAGGGTGTCCGGACGGGTGGTGAACACGGTCAGCGGCTCGACCGCGGCGCCGTGCTCGTCGACCACGTCGAAGCGGATCTCCAGGCCCTCGCTGCGGCCGATCCAGTTGCGCTGCATGGTCTTGACCGCATCCGGCCAGCCCGGCAGCGCGTCCAGGCCGTCGAGCAGCTCCTGCGCGTAGTCGGTGATCTTGAGGAACCACTGCGGGATTTCGCGCTTTTCGACCAGGGCGCCGGTGCGCCAGCCGCGGCCGTCGATGACCTGCTCGTTGGCCAGCACGGTCTGGTCGACCGGGTCCCAGTTGACCACCGAGTTCTTGCGGTAGGCCAGGCCCTGCTTCATCAGGCGCACGAACATGCGCTGCTCGTGGACGTAGTAGTCCGGGGTGCAGGTGGCGAACTCGCGCGACCAGTCGATGGCGTAGCCCAGCTGCTTCAGCTGCGCCTTCATGTGGGCGATGTTGGCGTAGGTCCACTTCGCCGGCGCGGTCTTGTTCTTGATCGCGGCGTTCTCGGCCGGCAGGCCGAACGCGTCCCAGCCCATCGGCTGCAGCACGTTGTGGCCGGTCATGCGCTTGTAGCGGCTGATCACGTCGCCGATGGTGTAGTTGCGCACGTGGCCCATGTGCAGCGCGCCGGACGGGTACGGCAGCATCGACAGGCAGTAGTACTTGGGCTTGTCCGACGATTCGTCGACCTCGAACGCGCGGGAGTCGTCCCAATAGCGCTGGGCGGCGGATTCGACCGCGCCCGGGTCGAAGGCCTTGGTTTCGTGCTTGGGGTCGTGCGATGCGGGGGAGACGTCGGTGGACACGGGCAGGCGGGAAGCGAAAGGACAGGACCGGCAAGCCTACCGCAGCGCACAAACCGCCGCCATGCGCGGCGCGGCGCGAGCCGGGCCTTTTTTGCCGGTCTAGGTCCCGCCGACCATGACTCTTGGCATCGGCCGCGGCCGCCGGGGCCTGGGTAGGATCGGGCCTTTCTCCGCCCCTTCCGCACCGGAAAACCGCCCATGACCCGCCTTGCCGCCGCCGTCGTCACCGTGCTGTCCGCCGCTGCCCCCGCCCTCGCCGGGGCCGCTCCCGCCGCCGCCGAGCCGGTGGCGCTGCAATGCGGCCGCCTGTTCGACGCACGCAGCGGCAAGATCCTGGAGGCGCGCACGGTGGTGGTCCGCGACGGCAAGGTCGCCGAGGTCCTGGCCGGCCGCGCCGAGGCCCCGGGCGCGCGCGCGATCGACCTGTCCGGCCACACCTGCAGCCCCGGCTGGACCGACCTGCACGTGCACCTGGGCTCGCAGTCCAGCCCGCAGAGCTATTCCGAGGGCTTCCGCCTGGACGAGGTCGACTACGCCTTCCGCGCGGTCGGCTACGCCAAGAAGACCCTGCTGGCCGGCTTCACCAGCGTGCGCGACCTCGGCGGCGAGGTCAGCCCGCACCTGCGCGACGCGATCAACCAGGGCCTGGTCGACGGCCCGCGGATCTGGGCCGCGGGCAAGTCCATCGCCACCACCGGCGGCCACGCCGACCCGACCAACGGCTACAACGACGCGCTCTCGCACCTGATCGGCCCGCCCGGCCCGACCGAGGGCGTGATCAATTCGATCGACGACGCCCGCCAGGCCGTGCGCCAGCGCTACAAGGAAGGCAGCGACGTGATCAAGATCACCGCCACCGGCGGCGTGCTGAGCTACGCCAAGTCCGGCGACGCGCCGCAGTTCACCGTCGAGGAGGTCAAGGCCATCGTCGACACCGCGCGCGACTACGGTTACCGCGTGGCCGCCCACGCCCACGGCACCGAGGGTATGAAGCGCGCGATCATGGGCGGGGTGACCTCGATCGAGCACGGCACCTACATGACCGACGAGGTCATGAGCCTGATGAAGCAGAAAGGCACCTGGTACGTGCCCACCGTCTACGCCGGCCGCTTCGTCGCCGACAAGGCCAAGCTCGACGGCTACTTCCCCGAAGTGGTGCGGCCCAAGGCGGCGCGGATCGGCGCGCTGATCCAGGACACCGCCGCCAAGGCCTACAAGAGCGGGGTCAAGATCGCCTTCGGCACCGACATGGGCGTCGGCCCGCACGGCGACAACGCGCGCGAATTCCTCTACATGGTCGAAGCCGGCATCCCCGCCGCGGTGGCCCTGCAGGCCGCGACCATCCGCGCCGCCGAAGTGCTGGGCGTGGACGACCAGGGCACGATCGAGCCTGGCAAGCGCGCCGACATCGTCGCCGTCCCCGGCAACCCGGTCGAAGACATCAACGCGGTGCTGAAGGTCGACTTCGTGATGAAGGACGGCCAGGTCTACAAGCAGGCGCTTTGACTTCTAAGGGACGGAGGGGGTTAAGCCCGCTTAACCCCCTCCGTCCCTGTCGCGGCCCCGCTCCGCTTCGATAGCGCTGGGCTAAGGCCTGGCCTGACCGACGTCGCCGATGCGCGTATCGGTCGCGATCCAGTTGACCTCCCAGCTGCGCCCGCCGTCTTCCGAGTACGCCTGCTCGAACCGCGCGGTGTCGGCGGCGATGCGGGTGATGACGAAGCGGACCAGCACGGCCTTGCCGTCGAGGTCCTCCTGCCCGTAGAACTCGCCGCGCCCCAAGCGGAAGCCGCCATGGACCGGAGACGTCAACGCGCCATTGCGCAGGCTGGCGTAGTGCAGATTCCACTGCCGCACCTGCGGGTTGTACAGGCGCAGGTTCAAGCCCTCGATCTGCCCCGCCGCCCCCTGCACGCGCAGCTCGACCAGGTTGGCGCGCCCGCCCATCACCTTGCGCACGACGCTGGTGCCGGAGTACTCCAGCCACTCCTGCGACCCCGACAGCGGGTTCGCCAGCCTGCGTAATTCGGTTCTCCACACGCCGATCTCCCAGTCGAAATCGTGCTGGCCGTCACTGGGCAAAGCCTGGGCCACGCCATGCCGCGGCGACTGTTGCGCGATCGCGTTCGGCGCCAGCAGCGCGATCGCCAGGCAGGCACGGCCGATCCATTTCGATCCCTTGCGTTGCATCGTCTCGTCCTCGCTCCCATGATGCGGCGAGGATGCGAGCGCGAGGCCGCCATGAACAAGAACGCACCTGCAGGTAACCATTCCAGACCAAATCCGGACCCACTAAATCCGGCCCGCTCCAATCCGGCCCGGCCCAATCCGCTCGAAGGCTGCCCGCTGGCGGCGGCCTTCGCAGCGATCGGCGGCAAATGGAAGCTGACCATTCTGTACTGGCTGGCGCATGGCGAACTGCACTTCGCCGGCCTGCGCGGCCGGGTCGCGCCGATCTCGCCCAAGGTGCTCGCCGAGCAACTTCGCGAACTCGAAGCCGACGGCATCGTCGTGCGCACCCCGACCGGCGTGGTGCCGGCGCCGGTGATCTACCAACTCACCGATTACGGCCTGACCTTGTCGCCGATCGTCGAAGCGGTACGGGTATGGGGCGAAGGCCACCTGCAGCGCTCGTCGGCGCGACAGCGCAGCGACGGCATGGGCTGCGGCGAACGCCTGCGCCCGCGGACGCAGGCCTGACGGTCCGGATCGATTGCGTCGACCGCCCCTGTCGCGGCATCGTGGCGGATGTCGTTCCTGGAGCCCTCCAGCATGTTCAAGGATTGGATCGCACTGTGGCGGCCGAAGCGTTCCGATGTCGCCGCCCATATCGCCGCGCTGAAGGCCTTGCCGTTCCTCGCCTACGAAGGCCGCCGACTCAACGGAAACGGCGAGCGCTGGCGGAGCTTTCATTTCCGTGTGAGCGGCACCGACTGGGTCGCGATCCTGCACGACCAGGGCGCGAACACGGCACCGTGGACCATCTTCGCGCGCCGGCCGCCGGGCACCACCTACGGCGGTTCGTTCTCGAGCTTCGAACGATTCCTGGGCCAGATACCGAACGAACTCCAGGCAGGCTTTAGCGAGAACGCTCACCTGTTTCATCCCGCCAATCCGTCGGCATGAACAGGCCCTTATCTGGACCTCTGGACCTCTGGACCTCTGCAGCTCACCTACTGGCGCAAGAACCGGCGACTGTTTTGTAGACGAATGTTAAGGAGACCGCCGGACAGGGCGGGCGTAAACTCGACCCAAGCTGCGCGCTCGACCACGTCAATCGAATTCCCGGCAAAGGACGTGCTATGCCCCTCCCCTTCCGCCCTGTCGGATCTGCCGCCATCGGCCTGCTGGCCTGCTTGGCGCTGGCCGGCTGCGCACAGAAGCCAGCTCAGGCTTCTCCCCAGGGAAAGGACGCCCCCATGACTCAGCCCGTCCCCGAGAGCGGCGAACGCGCCGCGGATGAAGTGGCCGCGATGCTGGACCGCATCGCACGAGAGTCCACGAACACATCGGCCGCACCGCCACAGCCCGTCAACGAACGACCGGCCGCACAGGGCAAGGCACTGACTGCAAACGAATTGATCGCAATCACCTTGCAGCTCATCGATAGCCTCAGGTCTTCGCGAGATCTATCCCCGGAACGCGTCGGCGACGCAGTCGGGGTCGAACTTTCCGAACGCAACGGAAACAGCGTCAAGGGAGCGTTGGCGGAGGGCGGAACCTATTCCATCTCAAGCCAGGCGCTCTATCGCGAGCGACCCGACAAGTGGACGACCAGCATTTTGCTGCTCCCTTCTGGAGCAGATTCGAATTGCACATTCCCCCTTGAGACTCTGCGCCGACACACGGCGACAAAAGGATTTCGGGCCACGGAGAACATACGTCGCCGCGATGGGGGCGAACGCGCCTTGTATCGCTTGCCGACGACAGCCGAAGACATCGAGTTCGTCATAGAAGCCGATGTCGCACGAGCCACCGGCTCTCCGCCTTGCATCCGCGAACTGATCATCGAAGCCAATACTGAAGAGGATCGGTAATGAGCCAGATGCGCGCGGAAATCAGGCCTCTGCTCGAAGAGTTTGCGCAACAGGACGGACTACCGCCCAACGCGGTGTCCGATCTTGAGGCGACGATCGCCAGTTCGCCCTACTTGCAGAACGTCATGGCGAGCGCCATCAAAGGCGGAACGCTGAAGCATCTGGCCATCACCGACGCACCGCACGAAGGCGGGCGCTATGTCGGCTCCAGCGGAACGATCAACCTGGACGTCGACAACTTCAATTCGAGCCAGTCCCGAAGCTTGCTGGCTCATCGCGACAACTTGGCGGTCATACTTGGGCACGAAGCGGGGTACGCCCTGCTGGCCGATGCGGAACTGCGCGAGCGCTACAAGCTGAGTTACGAGACAACCGATGCCATCCGGGCCGCTTCGCGCGACGGTACTGCGGCCGACCTGACCGCTTCGGTGGAACGTTACCTTAGCTTCACCAGGAGAAATGAGGCGCTGGCTGAGTTGATCGGCCTCAATTCCCTGGCCAGCCGCACGACCGGCGGCGTCGCCGCCGCATTCGATCGCGATAAATTCCTGGCCCGGGCAGATCCATCGACACCCTGCATCGAGAACGGGATTCTGGCCGAAGGCATCGCACTAGGCGAAGGCGGCATCCAGTTCACCGGCAACAAGCTCATAAGCCCCGCCGTGGAGGCCGTGGCGCAATGCTATGCGGACAACGCCTCAAGCTTGGGACAGCACGGCGACTCCGGCTATCGGGCGTACTACGGCGGCGGTCTCATGGAGACCCTGTACGAGGCCCGTCGGGAATACGCCAAGGGGACGACGATGCACGTCCCCGATATCGAACTCGATCTGGCAAAACTGAAATTGGATCCACGCAAGATCGAACGCGCTGGGGTGGACCTGGGTGGCCGCGGAAACTCTTTCGACTTTATCGACACCAGCGCCGGCCGCCGCGAGTACGAATCCGTATCTCACACCCACTCAGGGCGAGCGGCACAACCGACAAATCCGCGCGAGCCTGTGGCCAGAACCGAGGCACCGGACGCGCCCACCTTCCGAGCGGACCATCCCGATCACCCCGACCATCCCGCGTTCGACAGTATCCGAGCGGCTGTACGCGCTGACGGAAGATGGGACGACGAGCAGTCCAGCAATATCGCCGCAGCACTGCTACGAGAGCACAAGGCCGACCCGCTCAGCCATCGACTCGACCGCGTAATCATCGGCAACACGACCGCGCAAGGCGAGACCAACGTGTTCGCTGTCTACGCACCTCATGGCGGCAAAGATCCATTTTTCACCACCCGAGTGGAAATGAACGCGGCGGCCCGGATTCCCGCCGAGCGCAGCCTCGAACAGATCGAGCAGATCAACCGGCAACAAGCCCAAGAGCTCAACCGATCCCAGCAATGGGATACGCAACTGCAAAGCCAGAACGTCAATCGGATGACGATGTAGCTGGGATGCCGCAGCTAGCGGCACTGCGACGGCATTGCTGTCATGCCGCTCTGCCGCGTGAATCCGATCACGGCAGCGCCCTATCAGGCATGCCATAAGCATGCCGCCGGCCACACCCGGCAGGAGTTCCTATCTCGCCACCCGGGCCTCGTCCGTCCGCGTCAGCGCGCGTGCGGCGCCGCCCCACGAAAACGGAGTTTCGCCATGACCCGATCGCAATCCCTGCTCGCCGTCTGCGCCCTGGTGTTCGGCGGTGCGTTCTCGATCGCCACCACCCAGGCCGCGCCGCCGTGCCCCGACTGTTATTACCCGTATCGGGCCTGCATGCGTTCGGCGACGACGCCGGCCGAGCAGCAGGCCTGCTCGGACGAGTACCAGGAGTGCTATGCGATGTTCTGTTCGATCCCCTGATCGAACTCGCGCGCCGATCCGCGGCGCTCGGCAGCGGGCCCGGTGCGCCGGGCTTCGCTGTCGGCGCGGCTCAGACGCGGCCGGCGCGCGGCGCCATCCACGCCGCGCCGGCGTAGGTGCCCAGCCACAGCAGCAACGCCAGGCGCTGCGCGGGAGGCGCCGCGACCAGGCGCAGTTCCGAGCCGATCACGATCGCCAGCACCGCGGCGGCGCCGGTCGCGGCCAATGCGGCCAGCGCGGGTCGGGTCTTGCGCGCGCCCAGGGCGAGCAGCGCGGCGCCGGGCACGAAGGCCAGCCACCACAGCATCCAACTGGTCGCGTGCAGGCGGCTGGCATGGGCGTCGAGGTCGGTCGGGTCCAGGCTCAACAGGCCCTGCCCGGCCCAGGCCAGCGCCGACAGCGCGCACAGCCAGGCGCCGATGCGCGCAGCGGCGCCGAGCGCGTCGTAGCGTTCGCGCAGGCGCCAGGCCAGCGCGGCCAGCAGCAGGCCCGGGACGATGAAGCCGAACAGGTTGAACGCAGCCGCGCGCGCTATGCCTTGCGCGCCGAGCAGGCCGGGCGGGTGGCGCCAGTGCGAATAACCGTCGAGCGCGGCGCCGAAGCCGAGCAAGGCTCCGAGGCAGCATACGGCCGCGAGCAGCGCCAGGGCCGGTTCCAAGCGCAGGCGCGGGTCGGCCGAATTCGATGCGCGCGGCGCCGGGGCGCCGGCGGCGGAAGCGCCGGGCGTCGCCGGACCGGGCCTGGATGAGCGTTTCATCGTCACATGCTAGCGTGCGCACCGACCCGGCGCGCTTGCCTTGCGTCCGCGCCGCCCCCACCTCCGAGTTCGCCCCGCGCGGACTTTGCGCGCCGAACCCTTGAAGAGCCAGCCGATGACCGCCACCGCCCTGCCCCACGTCTTCGACGCCACCACCGAACGTTTCCAGGAAGAGGTGCTGCAGAAATCGCTGCAGACGCCGGTGCTGGTCGATTTCTGGGCCGATTGGTGCCAGCCTTGCAAGGTGCTGGGGCCGATCCTGGAAAAGCTGGCCGGCGAATACAACGGCGCGTTCGAGCTGGCCAAGGTCGACGTCGAGGCCGAGCAGCAGCTCGGCGCGGCGTTCCAGATCCGCTCGATCCCGACCGTGTTCCTGATCAAGGGCGGCCAGTTGGTCGACGGCTTCGCCGAAGCGCTGCCGGAAAGCGCGGTGCGCGAGTTCCTCAAGCATCACGGCATCGAGCCGGGCGAAGCGCCGGCCGAAGCCGAGCCCGTCGAAGCCGCACCGGTCGATCCGCACGCCGAAGTGGTGCGCCTGCGTCGCGAAGCCGCCGAACAGCCGGACAAGCCCGAGCTGCAGCTCGACCTGGCCCTGGCCCTGCTCGCCACCGGCGCCGCGCAGGAATCGGAGCAGTTGCTCGACAGCCTGCCGGCCAACCTGGCCACCGACGACCGCAGCCTGCGCGCCCGAGCCCGGCTCGGCTTCCTCGCCGTGACCCGCGACGCGCCGCCGCTGGAAACCCTGGAGGCCGCCATCGCCGCCCAGCCGGAGGACCTGCAGGCGCGCTACCTGCTCGGCGCGCGCCTGATCGCCGCCGGCCGCGACCAGGCCGGCCTGGACCAGCTGATCGAACTGCTGCGGCGCGACCGCGGCTACCAGGAAGGCCTGCCGCGCAAGGCCCTGATCGACGCCTTCCGGGTGGTCGAAGACGCCGATCTGGTCGGCCAGTACCGGCGCAAGATGTCCTCGCTGCTGTTCTGAACGGGCCACGCCCGGGTCGGCCGCGCCGCCCCGGGGTTGACTATACGCATGCGTATGGCAGGATGGCGGGGCCTCGGCTCCCGCCCTCCCCAGCATCGCCCGCATGAAAGCCAGCACCCTGCGCCACGGCCTCAACCTGTGGCCGCCGTTTCTGTTCTCCGGCATCCACGTCGCCGCCATCGCGCCCGATTACCGCCGCGCCGCGGTCGAACTGCGCATGCGGCCGTGGAACCGCAACTACGTCGGCACCCACTTCGGCGGCAGCCTGTTCGCGATGACCGATCCGTTCTGGATGCTGTTGGCGCTGCAGGCCCTGGGCAAGGACTACATCGTCTGGGACCGCTCCGGTTCGATCGAATTCGTCAAACCCGGGCGCGGAACGGTGCGCGCCGAATTCGTCCTGGACGACGCGATCCTGGACGAATTGCGCGCCGCGACCGACGGCGGCGAGAAATGCCTGCGCTGGTTCGACACCGACATCGTCGACAGCCAGGGCGAGGTTGTCGCCAAGATCCGCAAACAACTGTACGTGCGACGCAAGCGCGACCGGCGCTAACGGCGCCGTAACCTGCCAGGCCCCAAGCTGTGACCGCGTTCGCAGAGCGAATCGCGGCAGCGTCCGACTGTGCTCCCCTTGTCATCACGGTCGAATAACAGACACACTAGCTCGAATGCGGGCACTGGCGGCGGGATTGCCGACCGGTCGCGATATGGGGCCGCGATGTCCACCACGAACCATCCAACCGAAAGCGCGAGCGCTCCGATGCCGGAGATTCCGGGCTATCGGCTGCGCGCGATCATCAACCACGGCGGTCTGTCGACCGTCTACCTGGGCGAGCAAGCCGCGCTCGGCCGCGAAGTCGCGGTCAAGATCATGCTGCCGCACGCATTGGCCGACGAAGTCAGCCGGCGCCGGTTCGAGAACGAAGTGCGCACGATCGCGCGCCTGGAACATCCCAACGTGGTCGGCATCCACGAAGTCGGGCGCACCCGCGAGGGCCTGCCCTACTACGCCATGCCGTATCTGCCGCTGGGCCATCTGGGCAAGCGCATCGAGCAGGGCTTCGCCGGCGGCGAGCGCGAGGTGATCGCGATCGCCGAGCCGCTGTTGGCGGCGCTGGAATACGCTCATGCGCGCGGTGTGGTGCATCGCGACGTCAAGGCCGAGAACGTCTTGTTCGACATCGCCGAGCGGCCGTTGCTGGCCGACTTCGGCATCGCCCTGCGCCGCGGCTACGGCGCGCGCATGACCGCGACCGGCCTGGCGGTCGGCAGCACCGCCTACATGGCGCCGGAGCAGGCGCGCGGCGAAGACGTCGACGGCCGCGCCGACCTCTACAGCCTGGGCGTGCTGATCTGGGAAATGCTGACCGGACGGCTGCCGTTCGAAGCGCCGGATGCGCTGTCGATGGCGGTGATGCACGCGCAGGACCCGATCCCCAAGTTGCCGCCGGCGCTCAAGCACTGGCAGCGCTTCATGAACCGCGCTTTGGCCAAGCAGCCCGAGCAACGCTTCGCCGACGCGGCCGAAATGGCCGCCGCGATGGCCGAGATCAAGCACCGCGGCGAGATGTCCGCGTTGGCCCGCGGCATGGCCCACCTGCGCCCGCTCAAGCGCTGGGCCACGCCGGCCTGGGCCGGGCTGGCGGTGGTCGCGATCGCCCTGGTGACCCTGGCCTTCGGCCTCAACCGGGTCGAGAAGGACGGTTTCTTCCGCGCCCAGCCCGCGGCCGATGCGCAACGCAGCGCCGCGGCCGAGCCCGATCCGACCCAGGCGATGATGGCGCCGCTGCCGACCGCGCCGCTGCAGGATTCGCTGCAGTCCGCGCGCAACTACATCGCCCAGGGCCGGCTGGCCGCGCCGGCCGACGCCAACGCCTACAACAGCCTGCTCACCGCCTGGCACCTGGACAGCACCGATCCGGAAGTCGCCGCGGTGGTCGAGGAACTGACCCAGGCCTTCGCCGAGGAAATGGCCCGCGACCTGCGCGAAGGCCGCGACCAGCGTGCGCGCGAGCATCTGGTCAACGCCACCGCGCTCGGCCAGCAGACCGGCACCGCCGATTCGGCGGCCCAGCGCGGCCTGCGCGAAAAGGCCTCTGCCGCGCTGGAGGCCCGGCTCGAGCAGGCCGCACGCCGCGGCGACGGCGCCGACGCCGGCAAGGTGATCGCCCTGGCCGAGGAGTTCGGCCTGCCGCGCAACGTTTCGACCCGGCTGGTCGCGCAGGCGCGCGGCATCGCCGGCGACGGCGCGGTGGCGCGCGGCGCGCCGGGCGCGATCGCCGCTTCGCCGACCGCCAGCGTCGCGGTCAGCTTCAATCCGCGCCCGGTCAGCCGCGGCGAGTACGCGCGCTTCGCCAACGCCAACGGCCGCACCCCGGCGCTGTGCCGCGAACGCGTCTCGCTGTTGCGGGTGATCGCGCCCAAGGACTGGCGCGCGCCGGGCTTCGACCAGGGCGAGGCCGAGCCGGTGGTGTGCGTGTCGATCGCCGACGCCGAAGCCTATGCGCGCTGGTACAGCCAGCAGACCGGCCGCAGCTACCGCCTGCCGACCGCCGAGGAAGCCCAGCGCATGCCCGCCGCCGGCGGCCGCGCGTTGTCGATGTGGTCCGGCGACTGCGGCCGCAACTGCCAGCAGCGCCAGGTCGGCGGCACCTCCTGGCGCAGCCGCACCGCGCAGCGCCCGCTGAGCGGCGGCCGCGGCTACGACGACGTCGGCTTCCGCCTGGTGCGCGAACGCTGAGACGACGGCCGCGGCGACGCGGCCGTCATTCATTGGGACGCCCTCCTGTAGGAGCGGCGTAAGCCGCGACCAACCGAAGCGACGCAATACCACGCCGTCCTCCGAAGCCGACGACTCCACAGCCCCCTTCCGATCTACCGGGCTTCGGCCACCACGCTCGCATCCACCGCTGCGGTTGTCGCGGCTGACGCCGCTCCTGCAAGGGTCTGCGCCGCCGCGGGCGGGGCGGTGCGCCCCCTTCCGAACCCACGCCGCCATGCGGCCGCCGCGGCATGGCCGTTAGAATCGACGCCATGCGCCCGCCTACCCTGCAACGCCTGTTCCTCACCGGCCTGTTGACCCTGCTGCCGATCTGGCTGACCTGGGTCGTGGTCAAGTTCGTGTTCGTGATGCTGTCGGACATCAGCCGGCCCTTGATCGGACCGCTGCTGCAGGACCTCGCCCTGGCTCATCCGCAAACGCTGTCCTGGCTCGGCGCGCAGTGGGTGCAGACCGCCCTGGCCCTGATCGCGACCCTGGCGGTGATCCTGCTGTCCGGCGCGATGGCGCGGGTGGTGGTCGGCCAGACCGTGCTGCGCTGGTTCGAATCGCTGATCAAGCGGGTGCCGCTGGCCAGCATCGTCTACGGCAGCGCGCGGCAGTTGCTCGACATCCTGCAGACCAAGCCCGACGGCACCCAGCGCGTGGTCCTGATCGACTTCCCGCACAACGAGATGAAGTCGATCGGCTTCGTCACCAAGGTCCTGCGCGAGGCCGGCAGCGGCCGCGAACTGGCTGCGGTGTACGTGCCGACCACGCCCAACCCGACCTCGGGCTACCTGGAAATCGTGCCGGTGGAAAAGATCACCCCGACCGACTGGACCGTCGACCAGGCGATGAGCTTCATCATCTCCGGCGGCGCGGTGTCGCCGGAGATGATGAAGCTCATCGCCTGGTCGACGGTCCAGTCGGTCGGGGTGATCTTTTCCACCGGCACGATCTCCAGCTCGGCCGGCAGGTTCAGACTGAAACGGCGGCCGTCGTCCAGGCGCACCGGGTGCGGGGTCAGCGCGGCCGGCGCGGCGGACGCGGAGGCGGCGGCGAGGGCGACAACGGCGAAGGCGGCGCAGCGCAGGCGTTGCAACAGGCGTGAGGTCATTGCGGACGATCCATGTCGGGGGCCGCGGGCGCGGCCCCCGACATGGATCGTCCGCAATGACCTCACGCCTGTTGCAACGCCTGCGCTGCGCCGCCTTCGCCGTTGTCGCCCTCGCCGCCGCCTCCGCGTCCGCCGCGCCGGCCGCGCTGACCCCGCACCCGGTGCGCCTGGACGACGGCCGCCGTTTCAGTCTGAACCTGCCGGCCGAGCTGGAGATCGTGCCGGTGGTGCAGGGCCTGAAGCGGGTGCGCTTCTTCGCCCGCAGCCCGGACGGGCGCCTGTTCGTCACCGACATGCACGACCTCAGCGACAACCAGCGCGGCCGGGTCTACGCGCTGGACGGCTGGGACGAACAGAAGGAGCGCTATACCAAGGTATCGGTCTACCTGGACAAGCAGCGCAATCCCAACAGCGTCGCCTTCTATACCGATCCCTCCGGCAAGAGCTGGCTGTACGTCGCCAACACCGACAAGCTGCTGCGCTACCGCTACCGCAACGGCGACCTCAAGCCGTCCTCGGAACCGGAGGTGCTGGCCAGCTTTCCCGACTACGGCCTGAGCTACAAATACGGCGGCTGGCACCTGACCCGCACCCTCGCCTTCGGCGGCGACAAGCTCTACGTCTCGGTCGGCAGCAGTTGCAACGCCTGCGTCGAAAAGGAAGACGTGCGCGCGGCGATCCTGCAGATGACCCCCGACGGCAGTGGCCGCCGTTTCTACGCCACCGGGCTGCGCAACGCGGTCGGCCTGCTGTACCGCAACGGCCGCCTGTACGCGACCAACCAGGGCTCCGACCACCTCGGCGACCAAAAGCCCGACGAAACCCTGTTCGAGGTCCGCGACGGCGCCGACTACGGCTGGCCGTACTGCTACCACAGCCAGGGCAAGCCGCTGGCCGACGCCAAGTTTCCGCGCAAGGCCGGCTGCGCCGCAGTGCCCAAGGCGCTCGCTTTCTTCCCCTCGCATGCCTCGGCGCTGGGCCTGAGCTGGTTCCCCGCCGCCGACGGCGGCCTGCTGCGCGACGAGTTCCTGGTCGCCCTGCACGGCGCCAGCAAGCTTTCCCTCGACCACGGCTACCGCATCGTGCGGGTCAAGGCCGACGGCCGCAGCGGCGGCGAACTGGTCAGCGGCTTCCTCGCCGGCGGCAAGGTCCTGGGCCGCCCCTGCGACGTGCTGCGCACCGGCCGCGACAGCTTCCTGTTCACCGACGACAAGAGCGGAGTGATCTATCGGGTGAGGCCGAAGCGGTGAGCGCGAACCCGTCGCCGATCGCGGCCGCCAGCGGCGAAGGCACGCGTACCCTGCAGGATCGCGCGCTGCGCTTGTTCATCGTGTTGGCGGCGTTCTTCTGCGTCAACGCGGCGCTGGCCGAGTTCATCGGAGTCAAGATCTTCGCCCTCGAAGACACCCTGCGCATCGCACCCTTGCAGTGGAACCTGTTCGGCCAGACGGGCTCGCTGAACTTCACCGCCGGCACTCTGCTGTGGCCGGTGGTGTTCCTGATGACCGACGTGGTCAACGAGTTCTTCGGCCGTCGCGGCGTGCGCTTCATTTCCTGGCTGGCGACGCTGCTGATCGCTTACGGTTTCCTGTTCGCGTTCGCGGCGATCGCGCTGGCCCCGGCCGGCTGGTGGGTGACCGCGGCGCAGGCGCAGGGCGTGCCGGATTACCAAGCCGCATTCGCGGCGATCTTCGGCCAGGGCCTGTGGAGCATCGGCGGTTCGCTGGTGGCTTTCATGCTCGGCCAGCTGATCGATGTCTCGGTGTTCCACCGCATCCGCAGCGCCACCGGCGAGAAACACGTGTGGCTGCGCGCCACCGGCTCGACCGCGGTCTCGCAGTTGGTCGACAGCTTCGTCGTGCTCTACATCGCCTTCGTGCTCGGCCCGCAGCATTGGCCGATCCCGCAGTTCCTGGCGATCGGCACGGTCAACTACGGCTACAAGATGCTGGCCGCGTTCGCGATGATCCCGTTGATCTATCTGCTGCGGCGCTGGATCCACCGCTACCTGGGCGAAGCGCGCGCGCGGCAGCTGCGCGAAGAAGCCGCGGCGGACTGAGCGGGCAACGCCGCCGGACGACGAGCCCCGATCGTCCGGGCTGCGGCGACTGCGCTCGCGTACACCGCTGCGGTGGTCGCGGCTCACGCCGCTCCTACAGGCGGTAGGTCCGGGCTTCGACGGATGGCGCAAGCCTTGAAGATTCTGCGCGTCCCGTGGTCGCGGCTTGTGACCGAAGGAAATCCCCGTGGGACGCCGCTCCTACCCCGTAAGCAACAGCGGCGCCCAGCGTTGCCGTTGCCGTTGCCGTTGCCGTTGCCGTTGCCGTTGCCGTTGCCGTTGCCGTGAAGAGCATGGCGCAGCCTCGATCTCGCGAGAACGCCCTGAAGCCCCGGAGGGCGGGCCGCAGGGATGCGGCCCGTGCGCAGCCAGGCCAGGGATGGCCTGTGCGGAGCAGCCCCGCGCAAACCTCGTCCCATAGTGGCTTTTGATTCGAAACAGGAATGGCGTTTTCTTTGGTTACTTTCTTTGTCGCCTTGGACAAAGAAAGTGACCCGGCCGCTTGCGGACGGAAGCTTTGCTTTGGAGCTTTAGACGCCGCGAGACCGCAAGAACGCGGTCGCGGCTTACGCCGCTCCTACAAGGGCACAGGACAAAGACGCGGCGAACGGGCGAGATGGCGGTCGCGGCTTGCGCCGCTCCTACAGGGGCGCAGGACAAAGACGCGGCGAACGGGCGAGATGGCGGTCGCGGCTTGTGACCGAAGGAAATCCCTGTGGGACGCCGCTCCTACAGGGGCACAGGACAAAGACGCGGCGAACGGGCGCGATGGCGGTCGAAGCTTGTGACCGAAGGAAATCCCTGTGGGACGTCGCTCCTACCTCACAGGGCCGCGGACGAACGTCAGCCCAAGCCCAGGCCGGCGCGGACCTTGTCGCGGTAGCTCGCGCCGCTGCCCAGGCGCAGGCCGTTGGCCATCCGCAACAGGTAGCGCCCGCCGTCGAGGTGCTCGATGTCGCGGATCGCATCGACCCGGACCAGGCGCGAGCGATGGATGCGCAGGAACCGGCCCGGGTCCAGCCGGCTTTCGATCCCGCTCATCGTCTCGCGCAACAGATAGGACTGCGCGCCGCAGCGCAGCTCGACGTAGTTGCTCTGCGCCAGCACGCATTCGATCTCGTCGACCGCGATCAGGCGCAGGCGCGCGCCGACCGGCACCGCCAGGCGCTGCGGATAGGCCTGGCCGTCGGCCGCCTCGGCCGCGCGCGGCGCCGGATCGCGCATCCGCCGCACCCGCGCCAACGCGGCCGCCAGGCGTTCGGCCGAATACGGCTTGAGCAGGTAATCGGCCGCGTCGGCGTCGAAAGCGCGCAGGGCGTGATCGGCATAGGCGGTCACGAACACCACCTGCGGCCGGCGCTGCGCCGGCAGCGCTTCGAGCACGCCGAAACCGCTGAGTTCGGGCAGGCGGATGTCGAGGAACACCACGTCCGGCTGCAAGCGGCGCAAGGCGGCGATGGCGCTGTCGCCGTCGGCGCATTCGGCCACCACCTCGACCGCGCCGGCCTGGTCGAGCAGGCGCCGCAGCCGCGCCCGCGACATCGCCTCGTCGTCGACCACCACCGCGCGCAGCGGGGCCGGGTTCATGCCGCCGCCTCGTCCGGCGTCCAGCGCCGGTACGGCAATTGCAGCCGCACGCAGGTGCCGCCGGTCGGGCGCGCGCCGATCTCGAGGCGATGGCCGTTGCCGTACAGGCATTGCAGGCGCGCGCGGGTGTTGCTGAGGCCGACGCCCTGGCCGGGCGCGGCGGCGCGCTGGCCGCCGTCGTCGCTGACTTCCAGGATCAGCCGGTCGGCCTCGCGCTGCGCGCTCACCGACACCGCGCCGGGCGTGACCCGGGTGGCGACCGCGTGGTGGATCGCGTTCTCGACCAGCGGCTGCAGCAACAGCTGCGGCACGCTGGCGTCGAGCAGGGCCGAATCGATCGCCCACTCGACCTGCAGGCGCTCGCCGAGGCGGATCTTCTCGATCCCGAGGTAATGGTCGAGCGCGACCAGTTCGTCGCGCAGCGCGATCTCCTGGGTGCGCGAATTGTCCAGGCTGTGGCGCAGCAAGGCGCCCAGGTCGACCAGCATGCGGTCGGCGCCGTCGGGGTCGCGGTGCACCATCTCGGCGATCGAGTTCAAGGCGTTGAACAGGAAATGCGGATTGAGCTGGGCCGACAGCGCCTCCAGCCGCGCCCGCGCCAGCCGCGACTCCAGTTCCAGGGTCTGGCGCTCGCGCGCCCGCGCGCGCGCCGCGTAGGCGCCGGCGTGGGCCACGCCGACGATCATCCAACTGCTGAGGGTGTTGTTGAGCACGCTGGTCGCCAGCACCTGGCCCGGCGAGGGCAAGGCTTCGTACCAGCCGATCCAGCGGTTCAACAGCAGCACCGCGCCGGCGCGCGCCACGATCACCGCCGCCACCGCCAGTCCCTGCAGGCACAGCGCGCGGGCGACGCGGCCGCGCTCGATCGGCTGCCGGCGCACGCATTCGAACAGGAACAGGGTCAGCGGCACCCACAGCCAGGCGCTGGCCAGTTCCTTGCGCAGGGTGCCGCTCCAGTCCGGGGCCTGGCCGGCGGCCTCGTGCATGGTCGCGATCTGGCCGACCCAGACCAGCCCGCTGAGGGTCCACCAGCCGAGTACCGCGAGCAGCAGCAAGGTTCGATCGCGCATGGAAGCGGATGCTGGACCGACGCGGGCGCGCTTGCAATCGCAGGCGCGGCGTTCGTCACCGGGCGGCTCCGGTTCGTCCCCCACGCCGTCGCGGCGCGCAGCGGCCGGCGCAGGCTGCGCCCACCTTCCGCTTCCGCAAGGACACCGTCATGCGCCGTTCCCTGCCGCTCGCCTGCGCCCCCCTGGCCTTCGCCCTCGCCGCCAGCCTGCTGGTCCTGGCCGCGCCGGTCCGCGCCGGCGACGCCTGCCCGGAGGTCCGCCGCTACGGCGACGGCAGCCTCAACACCGCCGGCTGGGAGTGGCGGCTGAGCTTCAGCCCCGACCGCCGCCGCGCCTATTGGTCGCACACCGCCGGCTGGTGGCCGGGCACGCGCGAACGCGCCACGATCCGCACCGCATCGCGCGACGGCGAGGGCTGGAGCGCGCCGCAGACGGCCTCGTTCTCCGGCGTGCACAGCGACATGGACCCGTTCGTCTCGCCCGACGGCCGCTGGCTGGTGTTCTCCTCCGAGCGCCCGCGCCCGGACGGGCAAGCGGCGAAGATGGACCTGTGGATGGCCCGGCGCGGCGCGCACGGCTGGAGCGAACCGCGCCACCTCGGCGCCGCGGTCAACAGCGCCGGCGACGAGCTCTACCCGAGCCTGGACCGCCACGGCCACCTGTATTTCGCCAGCGAACGCGGCGGCGAGTGGAACATCTACGTCAGCCGCCGGCTGCGCCACGGCGGGTACGCCCCGGCACAGCCGGTCGCGGGCGGGGTCAACACCGCCGAGCGCTGGGAGTTCAACCCGGAAATCTCGCCCGACGGCCGCACCCTGCTGTTCACCCGCCTGGACCTCCCCGACGCGCTGCCCGACCAGGGCCACGGCTGGGGCGACCTGTACGCGGCGCGGCTGCGCGACGGCCGTTTCGGCACCGCGGTCAACCTCGGCCCCTGCGTCAACACCAAGTGGGACGAGTTCCATCCGACCGTGCTGTGGGAGCGCCGGCAGCTGTTCTACGCCCGCGACATCGGCCAGCCCAGCGACTTCTACACCACCCGCCTGCGTCTGCCCGATCTCGACGATTGAGCGGGACCGCCGCGCGCGACCGATCGGACCGGAACGCCGGCGCGCCTCGCGCCGGCGTTCCGCGACGTCGCGCACGCCGCCGTCGCGGCGGCGCATGACCTTCGGCGCTTGCCGCGGCATGGCCCGCACGGGAGCCTGCGGGTCCGTCCGTTGCGAACGCCCGTTCCCATGACCCCAACCCCGTTCCGACCGGACCCGGCGCGCGCCGCGCGTCCGGCCGCCGTGTCCCGCCTCGCCCTCGCCGCGGCCCTGAGCGCCGCGCTCGGCCTGGCCCTGCCCGCCGCCGCGCTGGCCGCCGACGCCGGCACGCCGGCGCCGCGCGTCACCGTGCAGACCAAGGCCGAGAAACTCGATCGCCTGTACGAGCAGTACTGGGAAGAGACGCTCAAGCTCAATCCGCTGCTCGCCACCGCCCAGGGCGACCCGCGCTACAACGACCAGTTGCAGAACTTCGCCAGCGCCGATTTCCGCCGCCGCAGCCGCGAGTTCGACCAGCGCTGGCTCAAGACCATCGAGTCGGTCGGCTCGCAAGGCCTGTCGGCGCAGGACCTGCTGAGCTACGAGATCTTCGTCCGCGAAGCGCGCATGGACCTGGAGGCCGAGCGCTTCCCGGGCTGGATGCAGCCGGTCAATCAGTTCAACAATTTCGCCGCCTCGATCGCCCAGCTCGGTTCCGGCGCCGGCTCGCAGCCGTTCAAGACCGTCGCCGACTACGACAACTGGCGCAAGCGCGCCGCGCTGGCGCCGGCGGTGTTCGACCAACTGATCGCCAACAGCCGCGAAGGGACCAAGCGCGGCGTGGTCCAGCCCAAGGCGCTGATGCTGAAGGTGTTGCCGCAGCTCGACGCGCTGATCAAAACCCGCGCCGAGGACAGCCTGTTCTGGAAGCCGGTGACCAACTGGCCGGCCGGGTTCTCTGAGCAGGACAAGGCGCGCCTGAGCGCCGAATACCGGCAGATGATCGAAACCGAGCTGATGCCGGCCTATACCCGCCTGCGCGACTACATCAAGAACGACTACCTGGCGCAGGCGCGCGACAGCGCCGGGCTGGGCGCGCTGCCCGACGGCGCCGACTGGTACGCGTTCAACGCCCGCCGTTCGACCACCACCGAGCTGAGCCCGGCGCAGATCCACCAGATCGGCCTGGACGAGGTCGCGCGGATCCACGGCGAGATCCGCAAGGTCATGGCCGAGGTCAAGTTCCAGGGCTCGCTGCAGGACTTCTTCAAGTTCATGCAGAACGATCCGCGCTTCGTGTTCAAGGACGAGCCGGCCCTGCTCGCCCACTACCGCGGCCTGGAAGCCAAGATCAACCGCAAGGTGCCGGAGCTGTTCTCGCTGACCCCGAAGGCGCCGTTCGAGATCCGCCCGGTGGAGGCTTTCCGCGCCCAGTCCGCGGCCGGCGGCTCGTACATGCGGCCGAGCGAGGACGGCAGCCGGCCGGGCATCTTCTACGTCAACACCTACGACCTGCCGACGCGCAAGACCTGGGACGCGGAAGACCTGTACCTGCACGAGGCCATTCCGGGCCATCACTTCCAGCTGGCCCTGCAGCAGGAACTGAGCGAGCTGCCGAAGTTCCGCCGCTTCGGCGGCGCCACCGCCTTCACCGAGGGCTGGGGCCTGTACGCCGAATCGCTGGGCCGCGACCTGGGCGTGTACACCGATCCCTACAACTACTTCGGCTATCTGCAGAACGAGCTGTGGCGCGCGATCCGCCTGGTGGTCGACACCGGCCTGCACAGCAAGGGCTGGACCCGCGAGCAGGTGATCGCCTACATGCTGGAGAACTCGGCCGAGAGCGAGACCCAGTCCACCGCCGAGGCCGAACGCTACATGGCCATCCCCGGCCAGGCCCTGGCCTACAAGATCGGCGAGCTGCGCATCATGCAGCTGCGCAAGCGCGCCGAGCAGGCCCTGGGCACGCGCTTCGACATCCGCGAATTCCATGCCGAAGTGCTCAAGGACGGCGCGGTGCCGCTGGACGTGCTGGAGCGCAAGATCGACCGCTGGATCCAGTCGCGCCGCGGCTGAGGCCGGGCGCCGGCGGCCGGTGGGACGGCCGCCGCCCCCTGCCCGGACGAGACCCGGGGCAAGACCGAGGACCGGCCCGCGACGGGCCGGTCCGGTTCCGTACAGCGAACCCGGGCCGGGCGGCGCTAGGATGCCCCGGAGGTCCGGGCCGACGTTCCGTGCCAGTCGCTGCGGAAAAAATGTGATGGAAAGCGCATAATTGGCGGTTGCAATGCCGCTGCCGCCCCGTCGGCCCCGCTGTCCCACCCAGCTACGGAAAACGGATGCATCCCACCTCAGCGCTCCCGCTCCCCGCCCTCGTACGCGCCGTGCGCCGCCTGGCCGCCGCGCGCCGGCCCGCCGCCGCGGCCGCCCTGGGCGGCCTGCTCCTGCTGGGCGCCGGCCTGGCCCAGGCCGAGGACTGGGCCTACCGGGTCCGCCCCGGCGACACTTTGTGGGACCTCGGCGCCAAGCACCTCAAGGTCGGGGTCAACTGGCGCAAGCTGCAGGAATACAACCGCATCGCCGACCCCTACCACCTGCCGCCGGGCTCGCGCATGCAGTTCCCGATCGGCTGGCTGCGGATCGAACCGGCCAAGGCGCGGGTGATCGCGGTGCGCGGCGCGGTCAATCTGCTGCCGCCGAGCGCCGCGCCCAGCACGAGTCCGGCCAAGCTGGTCAGCGAGGGCATGCGCATCGGCATCGGCAGCCGCCTGGAAACTGGGCCCGGCGCCAGCGCCACGCTCGAGTTCGCCGACGGCTCGCGCCTGCTGGTGCAGGACAACAGCAGCGTGGTGTTCGACCAGCTCAGCAGCTACGGCAGCACCGGCATGGTCGACACCCGCATGCGTCTGCGCCGCGGCCGTACCTTGAACCGGGTCATCCCGGCCAAGGGCCCGGCCTCGCGCTACATCATCGACACGCCCTCGGCGACCTCGAGCGTGCGCGGCACCCATTTCCGGGTCAGCGCCGGCGATGAGGGCGCGGCCGACGCGACCGAGGTGCTGGAAGGCAAGGTCGCGGTCGGCGCCCAGCACAGCCAGGTGCTGCTGCGCCCGGGCTACGGCACCGTCGCCGCGGCCGGCGCCGCGCCGGCCGCGCCGATCGCGCTGCTGCCGCCGCCGGCCTGGTCCGACCCGCAGACCCGGCTGGAGCAGTTGCCGGCCGAACTGGCCTGGGCGCCGGTGCCCGGCGCGGTCGCCTACCGGGTCGAAGTGGTGCGCGACGACGCGCCGGAAGTGCTGCTGTTCGAAACCCGCACCGCCGACACCCGGGTGCGCATCGACGAGCTGCCGGCCGGACGCCAGCGAGCGCGGGTGCGCGCGGTCGCCGACAACGGCCTCGGCGGCCGCGACAGCGAGCGCAGCTTCGTCGTCCACGATCTGCCGCCGCCGCTGACGATCAGCCCGATCGACGGCCAACGCATCGGCCTGCCGCGGCCGCGCTTCGAGTGGGCCCGCGCCCAGGGCGCCGAGCGCACCCGCCTGCAGGTCGCCGCCGACGAGCGATTCGCACAGCCGCTGATCGATGCCGAGGTCGACGGCCAGCGCTTCCGCCCGGCACTATCCCTGGCTCCGGGCCAGTACTATTGGCGCGTGGCTTCGCGCGATGCGCAGGGCCGGGTCGGCCGGTTCGGCAACGCCTTGCCGTTCCAGGTCAGCGACGCGCCGGCCGATCCCGGCCTGGAAGCGCCGCAAGCCGCGCAGGGGCGTCTGACCCTGCGTTGGCAGAAGGGCGAACCGGGCCAGCGCTATCGCGTGCAGATCGCGCGCAAGCCCGATTTTTCCACGCTGTTGCTCGAAGAGGTGGTGGACGTGCCGCAGATCGAACTCAAGCGCCCCGGCGGCGGCCGCTGGTACGTGCGCGTGCAGACCGTCGAGGACGACGGCTACGCGGCGGCGTTCGGCCCGCCGCAGGAAATCCGCCTGCCCTGCCGCCTGTGCTACGGCGCGGGCGCGGCGGGCGCCGTCCTCCTGCTGCTGGCTCTATGACCTTCGGCGCCCGGTCCTGGCTGTTGCGCGGCGCGACCGCGCTGGTCGTGGCCGGCCTGGCGGCGCTGCTGACCGTAAGCGGCGCCACCTGGCGCCTGGACGATTTCTTCTACGACCTGCACCTGTCGGAATGGGGCTATGCGCCCGACGACGACGTGGTGATCGTCGCCATCGACGACCGCAGCCTCAACGAACTGGGCCAGTGGCCGTGGCCGCGCGACATCCACGCCCAGATGCTCGACCGGCTCGGCTACGCCGGCGTGCGCGGAGTGGCGCTGGACCTTGTCCTGACCGAGCCCGACCGCAACGGCGACCAGCACGACCGCACCCTCGCCGCGGCGATGCGCCGGCTCGGCCGCGTCGCCCTGCCGGTGATCACCGCGCCGCTGCGCCAGAACGCGCCGCCGGTCGAGGTGCTGCCGACCCCGCTGATCGCCACCGCGGCCACCACCCTGGGCCATACCGACATCGAACTCGACGCCGAGGGCACCACCCGCGGCATGTACCTCAAGGCCGGCCTGGGCGAATCGCGCTGGTCGGCGCTGGGCCTGGCCCTGATCGGCCTGGAGCCCGGCACCGCGCCGCATCCCCTGCCCGGCCTGCGCCGGCCGAGGTCGCAACAGGGCTCGCCGTACCAGTGGACCCGCGACAACTACGTGCGGATCCGCTTCGCCGGCCCGCCCGGCACCTTCGGCCAGGTCTCCTACGCCGACGTGATCAACGGCCAGGTGCCGACCGAACTGCTGCGCGGGCGCTGGATCGTGGTCGGCGTCACCGCCACCGGGCTGGTGCCGAGCTACCTGACGCCGATGGCCGACGACGCGCGCATGCACGGCGCCGAGTACCAGGCCAACGTGATCGAGATGCTGCTGCACGATCGCGCGATCGTGCCGCTGCACCCGCTGTGGCAGGCGCTGCTGGCCGCGGCGATGCTGTTTGCGGTGGTGTTGCTGATGCTGCATCCGCGCCTGGAACGGCCCTTGCTGGTGACCGGCAGCGGCGCCCTGCTGACCGCGATCGGCAGCGTCGCCCTGCTGCGCCTGGGCAACGTCTGGTTCGCCCCGGCCACGACCATCGTCATGATCGCCCTGGCCTACCTGCTGTGGGTGATCGGCCACCTGCGCCATTGGCGCCGCGAAGCCAACCTCGACACCCTGACCCAGCTCGGCAACCGGCGCCGCTTCGACCACGTGCTGCAGCGCGAACTGGCCAGCGCCCGCCGCACCCGCGCGCCGCTGTCGCTGGCGCTGATCGACGTCGATTTCTTCAAGGCCTACAACGACGCCGAAGGCCACCGCGCCGGCGACAAGCTGCTGCGCGAGATCGCTGAGATCATCGCCGCGCACGCGCGCCGCCCGCGCGACCTGGCCGCGCGCTTCGGCGGCGACGAGTTCGCCCTGATCCTGCCGGACACCCACGTCGAAGGCGCCGCGCGCGTCGCCGACGGCATCCTCGACGACATGCGCAAGCTCGACGCGCGCTACGGCAAGGCCTCGGCCGACCAGCGGGTCAGCCTCAGCATCGGCCTGTACACCTGCGTGCCGGGCGTGCACACCCACGTGCGCACCCTGTTCGACGCCGCCGACGCGGCGCTGTACCAGGCCAAGGAAAACGGCCGCGACCGCCGCGTCGCCAGCCGGCTCGGCAGCGCCGAGCCCTGAGCGGCGGCCGCGCCCGGCCCTCCCGATCGTTCCTCAGGGCGAGACGAAGGTGTCGGCGCCGGCGAGGATGTGATCCCAATCGAACTGGCTGTTGGGCCGCGCCAGCTGCCACAAGGTGCGCAGTCCGCTGCTGGTCGGACCGTCGACGCAGGTGCCGGTCCAGGCGGTGATGCTGCCGATCTGGTTCCAGCGCACGGTGAAGGCATAGGTGGTCAGGTTGCTGCCGCCCGGCTGCGCCGGCGCGCTGTTGACCCAACCCACCAGCGGATAGAACCCGGGCGCGCCGCTGCTGGTGCGGTACTGGCCCTGGATCGCGCCGCTGCGCGGATCGTAGGCGGTGATCCGCATTTCCGAACCCATCTGGTTGCGCCAGGTGCCGACCGGGTTGCCGCAGCGCACCTGGGCGGCGGCTTCGGCCTCGGCCTTGACCGGTTGCTTGGCGTGCAGCGTGGGCGCCGCGGCGGCGATGGCCAGCGCGGCGATGACGAGAGTTGCGCGTTGCATGAGTGAAGCCTCCGTAGGTGGACCGGCCCCCGCCGCGTCCCGCGACGCGACGGCCGATCCCGGTCATCGGAACCGTGCCTTTTCGCCCCGGCCATCACGCTCGTTCAAACGGGGATCGCGCACACGGTTTGACCGCGCATCGCAGTTGCGAATGCGGTTGTGGATGCGCAGGACGTATCTGAGACGCAACGCTTGGCACACAAACGTGTGCGTTTGCTCGATGCCGCGCGCGATGCGGTTGCGACGACGAGGGACGGCTTCTCGGGCGGCATGTGCTTGCGTATGTCGCTTGCGTGTTTGCCGGGCGCTGCGCGCGGTGCGGTGGCGGTGGACGGTTGATCGGGTTTCGGCTGAGGCGCCTGCGTGCGTGGCTTGTGTGCTTGATGAACGCTGCTTGATGGCGATGGCCGGTTGGCCGGGCTTCGGGTGGGGGCGCTTGCGTACGTCGCTGCGGTTGTCGCGGCTAACGCCGCTCCTACAGGGGATGGCGCCGCATTTGCGGCAAGAAAAAGGCCGGCTTGCGCCGGCCTCTTCCTGGATCCGCTTGCGCGGGACGATCAGCCCGCGTTGCGGTCGCGGCGCTGTCCGCCCTGGCCGCCGCCGCGATGCTGCTTCGGACCGGCGTGCGCATGGCGCGGCGCCGGCTTGCCGTGCGGACGGTGGCTGGGCTTGCGCGGCGCGTTGTTGCCGCGGTTGCCGCCCGGACCGGGACGGCGCGCGCCCGGCGCGTCGGAGCCCATCCGGATCGGGCGCGACGGCTCGTAGCCGGCGACCGTCACCATCTCGATGTCGTCCTTGAGGATGCGCTGGATCTGGCGCAGCAGGCCGCCCTCGTCCGGCGACACCAGCGACAGCGCTTCGCCGCTGGCGCCGTTGCGGCCGGTGCGGCCGATGCGGTGGACGTAGTCCTCGGCCACCATCGGCAGATCGAAGTTGATCACCAGCGGCAGGCTGGGGATGTCCAGGCCGCGCGCGGCGACGTCGGTCGCGACCAGCACCCGCGCCTTGTTCGCCTTGAAATCGCGCAGCGCCTTCTGGCGCTGGGCCTGGCTCTTGTTGCCGTGGATCGCCACCGACTTCAGGCCGGCGTCCTCGAGCTGCTCGGCCAGGCGGTTGCAGCCGTGCTTGGTGCGGCCGAACACGATCACCTGATCGTTCGGGCGCGCGGCCAGGATCTCGATCAGCAGGTCGCGCTTGCGGCCGCCGTCGACCGGATGCACGCGGTGGCTGATCGCATCGGCCACGGCGTTGTTGGCGGCGATCTGCACCTGGCGCGGCTCGCGCATGAATTCCAGCGCCAGCTGCTTGATCTGCGCCTCGAAAGTGGCCGAGAACAGCAGGGTCTGGCGCGAGGCCGGCAGCCGGCCGAGGATGCGCTTGATCGCCGGCAGGAAGCCCATGTCGAGCATGCGGTCGGCTTCGTCCATGACCAGCAGTTCGACCGCGTCGAGCTTGGCGCTGCCGCGCTCGAGATGGTCGATCAGGCGGCCCGGGGTCGCCACCAGCACGTCCACGCCGCGACGCAGCGCGTCCAGCTGCGGGCCCATGCCGGCGCCGCCGAAGATGGCGTGGATGTTCAGGCGCAGGTACTTGGCGTAGCCGCGCAGGCTGTCGCTGACCTGCAGCGCCAGCTCGCGGGTCGGCGCCAGGATCAGCACGCGCGGCTTGCGCTGGCCGCCGCCCTGGACGGTGGCCAGGCGGTGCAGCAGCGGCAGGCCGAACGCGGCGGTCTTGCCGGTGCCGGTCTGGGCGCCGCCGAGCAGGTCGTGCCCGGCCAGGGCCAGCGGGATCGCTTCGGCCTGGATCGGGGTCGGGGTGGTGTAGTTCTGTTCGGACAGCGCGCGCAGCAACGCGGGCGCCAGCCCAAGCGATTCGAACGTCATGGTGAAACTCCAGCTTGCGCGGCGTCGACGACGGCGCGGGCAGCGAGCCTGCGGCCGATCGCGGACGATCGCGTGACGACTCCAGCGTTCCCTTGAACCGCGCTGCGAGTGATCGGATGAACGGCGCCGGATGCTCCGGAACCGTGTCTGCGCTACGAAAGACGTGCGGGATAAGGTCGCGCCGGCGAATCCGAGAACTCGGTGCGGGGCGACAGGCAACCTGGGAAACGTACCCTTGCGGGGAGGCAGCCGTGCGCTGAACGGGGCGGACTTTACGCGAAAACCCGCTTCTCCGCCAGCCGCGGCGGTTTCGGCCCGACTGGCGCCGACCCGGCGTTCAGGCTGGAAGGCCGCGCGGGAGCGACGCAGCGTTCCTCGCTGTCCGCCTCTGCCGGGCTCCTCGATCTCCCAAGCCCCCGGAACGCATTCCCCCCTTTGAAAAAGGGGGGCTAGGGGGGATTTGCTTTTCCGCCGGACAATACGATCGCCCTGCGCTCTCGCGGGCGACAGCAAGAGCAAATCCCCCCTGCCCCCTTTTCAAAGGGGGGAATGCGTTCCGGGGGCTTGGGAGATCGAGGAGCCCGGCAGAGGCGGACAGCGAGGAACGCTGCGTCGCTCCCGCGCCACCTTCCAGCGCGACCGTGGCACGTCCCAGCACGCCCCTCGCACGACCCTTGCGCCCCCGCCCGAAGCCTCCCCCCCTTTGAAAAGGGGGCAGGGGGGATTTGCTCTTGCTGTCGCCCGCGAGAGCGCAGGGCGATCGTATTGTCCGGCGGAAAAGCAAATGCCCCCTAGCCCCCCTTTTTCAAAAGGGGGGAGGCTTCGGGCGGGGGCGCAAGGGTCGTGCGAGGTGCGTGCTGGGGCGTGTCTAGGTCGTGCCGCGGTCGTGATCGCGACGAATCCGATCAGAGGGCAGGCAGGCGGGCTCGCCGCGCCGCCTGCCCCGGCCTGCTCACAACTGCTTGCGATTATCCGCCGGCACCCGGTCGATCAGCTTGTTGTACGGATCGAAGCCGACCTCGTACGGCGCCTCGTCGACCACCACGGTCAGCTTCGGCTCGGCCTCGGTGATGCGCCGGCGCTCCAGCCACAGCGGCTTCTCGTCGCTCTCGTCGCCCGAGGGGCCGCGCGCGAACACGCCGATCTCGATCCAGTCGTCCATCTTGCCCGGGCTCTCCTTGCCCTTGCCGTCGGCGTAGCGCTTGGCCGCGTGCAGCCGCATCGTCACTTCGTACTTTCCGTCGGCGCGGCGCTTGGCGCTGGCCTCGACCACCCGGTTGTCGTAGAAGCTGATCTTCTCGAACAAGTCCTCGATCAGGCCGTGCTGGTCCGGCTTGGCCTCAGCGCGCAGATAGCTCAGCAGCTCGGCCGAGTTGGTGTACGGCGGCGCCTGGTAGGCCTTGTCGCGCAGGAAGCGCTGCAGGGCGCGGTTCACCGCCGCCTCGCCGAGCTCCTCGCGCAGCCGGTAGAACACCAGCGAGCCCTTGCGGTAGTGCACGTAGGGCTGGTTCTCGACCCGCGCCAGCGGCAGTTCCTCGACCCGCTCGCCGCCGCGGCCGGACAGGTACTCGTCCAGTTCGTACTTGAGGAAACGGCGCATCTTGGCCCGTCCGTACTCCTTCTCCATCACCATCAGCGCCGAATACTGCGACAGCGACTCCGACAGCACGGTCGAGCCCTGGGTGGCGGCGCCGATGACCTGGTGCGCCCACCACTGGTGCGCGATCTCGTGCGCGGTGACGTAGAACACGTAGTCGATCTCGTCCGGGTCGCGCAGGTCGGCGATGAAGCCGATCGATTCGGAGAACGGGATGGTGTTGGCGAAGCTCTGGGCGAAGCGTTCGTAGCCGGGGAACTCCAGGATCCGCACCTGGCGATGCTGGTACGGGGTGAAGTTGGCCTGGAAATAATCCAGCGACTTGCGCGAAGCGTCGATCATCCGGTCGACGTTGAAGGCGTGGCGGGGGTCGTAATAGATCTCGATCGGCACGCCCTTGTGCTCGGCGCGGCGCACTTCCCAACGCGCCGACAGGTAGGCGTAGAACGGCATCATCGGCCGGTCCATCGCGTAGTCGAAGCAGCGCCGGCCGTCGCGGCGGTACTCGCGCTGCAGGTAGCCCGGCGCCAGGGCGATCTGGTCCGGCGCGGTGCAGACCGTGGTCTTGAACGCGATCCAGTCGGCGTCGGTGGCGATGTAGTGGTTGGCGCGCGCGGCCTGGTCCTCCAGCTTGGCCATCCGCGGCAGCTCGCCGAGGCCGCGCTTGCGGCGCTCGTTGCGGTCGTCCAGTTGGCCGTCCTGGTCGTAGCCGAAGTGCGGCAGCTCGTTGGAGTTGAAGAAGCTGCCGTTCTCGACGATCGAGGTCTCGCCCGGCTCGTTGGCGAAGCCGCGCTGGGCGTAGCTCTGGCGGAAGTCGAAATTGCGCTGTTCGCCGGGCTGCATCGGCCGGTCGAGGCGGTAGATGCGATAGCCGATGCGGCGGTCGTCGCTGACCAGCTTGGCGCCGCCGAATTCCATCCGTTCGATCCGCACCTGCGGCGAGTAGCTGACGTGCAGCTCGCCGATCGGCGTCGGGTGCGGGTTGGCGATGCGGTAGCGGCCGGTCACGGTCACCGCCAGCCGCTCGGGCTGCAGATCGACCCGATTGTCGACCGCGAGGATGCGCGGCTGCGCCAAGTCCTTGTAGCGGCGGTAGCGGGTCTCGTACTCGGCCTGCTCGTCCATCGCCAGGTCGGACGGCTGGTAGCGGTTGAGTACGTTGGTGTTCCAGAAAATGAAGGCGCCGGTGGCGACCCAGCACGCCGCGACCGCGGCCAGGACCAGGCCGGGACGGCCGCGCAGGCGTTCGCGCGCCACCGCGGTGCGGCCGCGCCAGCCCGGCACCACGCCGCGCACCCAGAACGCCGCCGCCAGCAACAGCAGGGCGAGCAGGAACAGGCCCCAGTAGCCGGTGAACCACAGCCGTGCGGCGAGGAAATGGCCGAACCCGTTCAAGTCCGAATACGGCACGCTCGGGGCGCGACCGTAGTTGTACAGGTTGTGCTCCAGATCCAGGTAGCGCATCCCGATCTTCAACAGCATCACCAGGATCACCACGCCGTAGCCGGCGTAGCGGTTGTTGGTCAGCACCTGCATCGCCAGCGCCAGCCCGCCCATCATCACGAACGGAGTCGAGTCCAGCAGCAGTTTCTGCAGGTACAACGCCGGCTCGAGCGCGGTGTAGCCGTTGACCAGTTGGAAGCCCATCGCCGCGACCGCGCCGACCGCCTGGAAGCTGGCGATCACCGCGATCAGGCAGACGAACTTGCTCGCCAGCGGCAGCCCGTTGGGCACCGGCATCGCATCGACCACCTCGGCCAGGCGCACGCTGCGCTCGCGGAATACGAGCTCGCCGGCGTAGTACAGGACCACGAAGATCAGCATGTAGCTGTAGGAGCCCTGCAGCGCATCCAGCATCAACGCGGTGGTCGGGTAGGTCTTGGTGCCGAACATGCTCTGCATGACGCTGACCGAACCGAGGAAGTTCAGCAGCGCGAACGCCAGCATCACCAGGAACGGCACGCTGCGGAACACCCCGAGCAGGTCCATGCGCAAGCTGTGCCAGAACTGGCTGCGGCGCGCGCCGGCGTCGAACCGCGGCGCGACCTTGGACAACACCAGCGGCGGCGCGGCCGGCGCGGCCGCGGCGGCGCGGCGGCGTTGCCACCAGCGCGGCTTGCCGGTGCCGGCGCGCATCGGCTTGAACAAGGCGAAGGCGAAGCCGATCACCGCCAGGCCCAGCGCGCTCCACAGCAGCCGGTTGGCCAGCAGGAAGCCGTCGACCGCCGGCAGGGCGCGGTTGTATTCGTCGGCCGACCAGTAGCGGATGCTGCGGCCGAACGCGGTCGTGCCGAACGGATCGAGCAGGGTCGCCAGCCACTCGTTCTGCAGGTCGCGCATCAGCACGCCGGCGATGCTGCTGAGCAGGAAGAACCCCATCGCGCCCAGGTACACGACCAGCAGCTTGCGCGTGGTCAGCGCCAGCAGGGTCAGCAAGGCGCCGCAGACGATCAGGTTCGGCAGCACGAACACCGCGAAGCCCCACAGGTAGGGACGCAGCGAGAAGGCGCCGACCCGCTCCGGATCGACCCAGGGCATCAGCGGCCCGAGCATCGCGCCCACCGCCACCAGCAGGTACAGCACCAGGCAACCGGCCAGGGCCGCGGCGAGGCGCCCGATCAGGTAATCGCGCTTGCGCATCGGCGTGGCGAAGAACAGGTCCGCGGTGCCGAGTTCGAAATCGCGCAACAACGCGCCGGCGATGAACACCATGATCGCGAACAGCCCGACCACGCTGAAATTTCCCAGCAGGTTGACGATCACCACCGGCGCGTTGCGGTCGACGTTGCCGACCGCGCCGCCCATCTGCACCGCCTCGCTGCTGGTCAGGGCGAAGGCGAGCAGGCCGTAGACCGCCGCAAACAGCCACAACAGCGGCGAGCGCAGTTGCTGGCGCAACTCGAAACGGAAGAATTCCAGGATCATGGGCGCGCTCCGCTCAGGCCGCGACGCGCGAGTGCTGGCGCAGGCGCTGGAAGTACACGTCTTCCAGGTCCGGCTCGACCGGCTCGAAACCCGGCTCCGGGGCGTCGGCGCTGAACACGTGGATCACCGGCTGGCCGCCGACCAGGCGGGTCGACAGCACGGTGAAGCGGGTCTCGTAGCTGGGCAGCTCGGCCTTGGTCACCTGCTTGCGCCAGACCTGCGCGCGCAGCGCGTCGATCGCCGCGGCCGGTTCGCCGGTCAACAGCACCTTGCCCTTGTTGACGATCGCCATGGTCGGGCACAGGTCGGTCACGTCCTCGACGATGTGGGTCGACAGGATCACCGCGACCTGCTCGCCGATCTCGGCCAGCAGGTTGAGGAAGCGGTTGCGTTCTTCCGGGTCCAGGCCGGCGGTGGGCTCGTCGACGATCACCAACCGCGGCTGGCCGAGCAGAGCCTGGGCGATGCCGAAGCGCTGGCGCATGCCGCCGGAATAGGTGCCGAGCTTCTGCTTGCGCGCGCCCCACAGATTGACCTGGTGCAGCAGGCCGTCGACCACCTCGCGCCGCTGCTTGCGCTGGCTCAAGCCCTTGAGCACGGCGAAATGATCGAGCAGGTCCTCGGCGCTGACCTTCGGGTAGACGCCGAAATCCTGCGGCAGATAGCCCAACTGGCGGCGCACGGTGTCCTTGTCGCGCAGCACGTCGATCGGCTTGCCGTCGGCGCCCTCGAGCGTGGCGCTGCCGGCGTCGGCCTCCTGCAAGGTCGCCAGGGTGCGCATCAGCGACGACTTGCCGGCGCCGTTGGGGCCGAGCAGGCCGAACATGCCGCGCGGAATCTCCAGGCTGATGCCGTCGAGGGCGCGCACGCCGTTGGCGTAGGTCTTGGTCAGATCGCGGATGGTCAGCATCGCTCGGTCCCTGTCGTTGCCCGTTGGACGCGGCCGGCGGCCGCGAATGGCGGTCCGCGGCGCGCGCGGACGTTTCGTCCACGATGCTAGCGACGGCGAGCGCCGCGCCCATGGCCGAATGGTCTACGTGACCGATGGCAGGGGGCGGAATGTGACCGGAAGCGTCTAACCGGCGCCGCCGCGGTACTCGCGCGGCGACACGCCGTAGCGCTTCTTGAACGCCACCGACAAGTGGCTGTGGCTGGCGAAGCCGGTCTCCAGCGCGATCGTGGCGATGTCCTGATCGCCGTCGCGCAGGCGCAGGCAGGCGCGGCGCAGGCGTTCGCCAAGCACGTACTGGATCGGGGTCGCGCCGAACGCGGCGCGGAACGCGATCAGCAGGCGGTGCACGCTGAGCCCGGCGATCTCGGCCAGCGCGGCCAGCCGGATCGGTCGATCCAACTGCGCCTGGATGTAGTCCTCGATGCGCCGGCGCTGCAGCTGCGTCAGTTGCGCCGGCGGCGCGGCCCGCGCCGGCGGCCCTGGACCGTATTCGCGCAACAGGTGCAGGCCCAGGGCCTGGCCCAAGGCCTCGCGCAGCATCGCGGCCAGCTCGTCGTCGGCGCCGCTGAGTCCGGCCAGGCGCGCGGCCAGGCCGTGCACGAACGGGTCGCGCTGCTTCATCCGCGCGCCCAGCCCGGCCGCCGCCCTGCGGCAGGGGTCGAACCGGGCCGGGTCGATGCTGAGTTCGGCGTAGGCGATCTGTCCGCCGAGGGCTTCGCCTCGATATTCGCGCCCGGCCGGGATCAGCCACAGGTCGCCGGGCGCGGGCGGCAGGCGCAGCCGGCCGGCGCCCTCGATGCGCGTGTCCAGGCGCCGCATCGCCCCGTCGAGGTGGACGATCAGGGTGTGGCGGTCGTGCTGCAGCCGCCACTGGGTCGGCTCGGCGATGCTTTCGGCGGCGAAGGCGAACTCCAGCCCCGGCGCCAGGCTCAGTTCGCGGTTGAAGGCCAGCCGGCGCGCGCCGGTCCAGTCGCGCACCGCGGCCGCGGCCAGCGCGGCGTCGCCGCGGGCGCCGGCTGGCCTTCAACCGCGAACTGAGCCTGGCGCCGGGGCTGGAGTTCGCCTTCGCCGCCGAAAGCATCGCCGAGCCGACCCAGTGGCGGCTGCAGCACGACCGCCACACCCTGATCGTCCACCTCGACGGGGCGATGCGGCGCCTGGACACGCGCATCGAGGGCGCCGGCCGGCTGCGCCTGCCGCCCGCGCCCGGCGACCTGTGGCTGATCCCGGCCGGGCGCGAATATCGAGGCGAAGCCCTCGGCGGACAGATCGCCTACGCCGAACTCAGCATCGACCCGGCCCGGTTCGACCCCTGCCGCAGGGCGGCGGCCGGGCTGGGCGCGCGGATGAAGCAGCGCGACCCGTTCGTGCACGGCCTGGCCGCGCGCCTGGCCGGACTCAGCGGCGCCGACGACGAGCTGGCCGCGATGCTGCGCGAGGCCTTGGGCCAGGCCCTGGGCCTGCACCTGTTGCGCGCATACGGTCCAGGGCCTGGCCCAAGGCCTCGCGCAGCATCGCGGCCAGCTCGTCGTCGGCGCCGCTGAGTCCGGCCAGGCGCGCGGCCAGGCCGTGCACGAACGGGTCGCGCTGCTTCATCCGCGCGCCCAGCCCGGCCGCCGCCCTGCGGCAGGGGTCGAACCGGGCCGGGTCGATGCTGAGTTCGGCGTAGGCGATCTGTCCGCCGAGGGCTTCGCCTCGATATTCGCGCCCGGCCGGGATCAGCCACAGGTCGCCGGGCGCGGGCGGCAGGCGCAGCCGGCCGGCGCCCTCGATGCGCGTGTCCAGGCGCCGCATCGCCCCGTCGAGGTGGACGATCAGGGTGTGGCGGTCGTGCTGCAGCCGCCACTGGGTCGGCTCGGCGATGCTTTCGGCGGCGAAGGCGAACTCCAGCCCCGGCGCCAGGCTCAGTTCGCGGTTGAAGGCCAGCCGGCGCGCGCCGGTCCAGTCGCGCACCGCGGCCGCGGCCAGCGCGGCGTCGAACAGGGCGGCCACCTCGGCCGGCCGGGTCAGGTCGCCCTGCTGGGCGAAGGCCTCGGCGCCGGCGGCGCGGACCGCGGCCACGGTCTCCTCGGCCGCGGCACGGGTGGCGTCGGAGTTGTAGTGGACGGCGATGCCGGCGGCGCCGGCCTGGGCGAGATCGCGCGAGATCAGGCCGCCGAGGTTCTTGGCGCCGCCGGCATCGCCGTCCACTACAACTCCGACGCCACCCGTGCCGCGGCCGAGGAGACCGTGGCCGCGGTCCGCGCCGCCGGCGCCGAGGCCTTCGCCCAGCAGGGCGACCTGACCCGGCCGGCCGAGGTGGCCGCCCTGTTCGACGCCGCGCTGGCCCGGTTCGGCAAGATCGACATCGCCGTCAACACCACCGGCATGGTGATCAAGAAGCCGCTGATCGAGGTCAGCGAGGCCGAGTACGACCGGATGTTCGCGGTCAATTCCAAGGCCGCGTTCTTCTTTATCCAGGAAGCCGGCAAGAAGCTCGCCGACGACGGCAACATCTGCACCATCGTCAGTTCGCTGCTGGCCGCGTACACGCCCTACTACGCCGTCTATCCGGGCAGCAAGGCGCCGATCGAGCACTTCACCCGCGCCGCGTCCAAGGAGTTCGGCGCGCGCGGCATCTCGGTCAACGCGGTCGGTCCCGGGCCGATGGACACGCCGTTTTTCTATCCGGCCGAATCGCAGGAGTCGGCGGCCTACCACGCCACCGCCGCGGCGCTCAGCGGCCGGACCAAGAGCGGCCTGACCGAGATCCAGGACATCGCCCCGCTGGTCCGGTTCCTGGTCGGCGAGGGCTGGTGGATCACCGGCCAGACCATCTTCGCCAACGGCGGCTACACCACCCGCTGATCGCGCCGGTCAGGACGCGCGCTGCAGTCGATGCCTGCGGCCGGTCCGGCGTCCGCAGCGGCCGCAGGCCGGGCGGCACGCGCCTGCACGTCGCCTGCACGCGCCGCCGCCAACCATGCGCGGGACGGACGGGTCCGCCGCCCGTCCGCGCTTCGCAGGGGGAACATCATGCATACGGTCCTGGTTCTGCTCGCCGGCTTCGCCCTGCTCGGCCTGTGCCTGCTGATCGCGCGGCTGAGCGCCGGCCGCGGGCCAGCGCCGTTGCGCAAGGCCGCGGCGGCGTTCGTGCCGCTGTGGCTGATCGGCGCCGGAATCAATCTCTGGATCGGCGTGGATCGCGCCGGCTACAGCGTCGCCGAGGAGTTGCCGATCTTCCTGCTGGTATTCTCGGCGCCCGCGCTGGCGGCGCTGGCGCTGTGGTGGAAGTTGTCCCGCCGTTGAGCCCTGCGCAACGCCAGCATCTTTATCGCCACCGCTTGCACCGATGACCGCCCATCCACGCCCCACCCTGCTGCGCTCGCGCGAAAACGGCCACGCCAAGGTCGGCTTCAGCGAACTGTTCTTCGACCTGGTGTTCGTGTTCGCGGTCACCCAGCTTTCGCACACTCTGCTCGAACACCTCGACACCGGCGGCGCGCTGCGCGCCGGCCTGCTGTTCCTGGCGGTGTGGTGGCTGTGGATCTACACCTCGTGGGTGACCAACTGGCTGGACCCGGAGAAGGTCCCGGTGCGGCTGATGATCTTCGGCCTGATGCTCGGCGGCCTGTTGCTGTCCGCGTCGCTGCCGCAGGCCTTCGGCGCGCGCGGCCTGGTCTTCGGCGCGGTGTTCGCGGCGATGCAGGTCGGGCGCACCGCGTTCATGCTGTGGGCGCTGCGCGGCGGGCGCAGCCCGGGCAACTTCCGCAACTTCCTGCGCATCCTGGTCTGGCTGTCGCTGTCGGCGCTGTTGTGGATCGGCGGCGGCCTGGCCGAGCCGGAGCCGCGGCTGTACTGGTGGCTGGGCGCGGTCGCGATCGAATACCTCGGCCCGGTCTCGTATTTCCGGGTTCCCGGCCTGGGCCGGTCGAGCCTGTCCGACTGGGACGTGGAAGGCGGGCATCTGTCCGAACGCTGCGGCTTGTTCATCATCATCGCCCTGGGCGAATCGATCCTGATCACCGGCGCCACCTTCGCCCGGCTGGACTGGAATCCGGCCACCGTCGCCGCGTTCTGCATCGCCTTCCTCGGCAGCGTGGCGATGTGGTGGATCTACTTCGACAGCGGCGCGGCGCGCGGCGAACACCGCATCGTCCACGGCGACGACAGCGCGCGACAGGCGCGCCTGGCCTATACCTACCTGCATCTGCTGATCGTCGGCGGCATCGTCGTCTGCGCGGTCGCCGACGAATTGGTGCTGGTGCATCCCGATCATGCCGAACCGGCCGGCATCGCCGCGATCGTCGGCGGCCCGGCGCTGTACCTGCTCGGCTGCGCGCTGTTCAAGTGGGTCACCAATACGCGCAAGCTGCCGCCGCTATCGCACCTGGGCGGCCTGGCGATGCTGGCCGCGCTCGCTCTCGCCGCCGGCCCCTGGCACCTGTCGCCGCTATGGCTGGGCGCGGCCACCACCGCGGTGTTCATGATCGTCGCGGCGTGGGAGACCATCGCCTTGCGGCGAGCGTAGGCGCGGGCGCTCCGGCACTACGCCAGGCCGAGAGTCGTGTCGCGATGAAGCCCTGGGTTCCCGCTTTCGCGGGAACGACGGCAGGCCTCTGACGCGGTACTTCTCCTCCATCGACCGGCGTTTGTATCCCATCGTCATGCCCGCGAAAGCGGGTATCCAGAGACTTCAGCGTCCTGTCGCGATGCCGGCCGGGTTTGCGTCGTCGCCAAAGCGACGGCAGGCGAGGTTCGCGAACCGATGCGCGCACCGCGGCCGCTGCGAACGGCCGGCCCACGCGGATTCGCAAGAGCATGTGAAGGCCGCCCGCGACGCGGCTGTTACAATCGCCGCGTCCACCGCACCGGAGCGCACCGCTCCGCTTGCGCCGTCACCGCTACGGCCATGGCTCGCGTTCGGACCTTCCCGCTCAGCTTCGCGCGCCGCATCGGCGCCGCACACCGTCCGCGCCCGGCGCAGGCGCGTTTCGCCGAGTCCGTTTCGTGCGCGAGGTCGCTGCGCAACCCACCGTGCGCGTCGCGCACGACCGCAGCGCGCCGCGCTCGCGCGCCATGCGCGCGCCCCGACAGGAGTATCCATGGTCTTCCGCGTTTCGATCGTCCTGCTCGCTCTCCTGGTCGCCGCCGGGGTACTGGCTCCGGACGCGTTCAACGCATCGATCCGGTCCGTCCTCGCCCCGACCCTGGCCCATGCCGGCTGGCTGTATCTGCTGATCGTGTTCGCGGTGCTGCTGTTCTTGCTCTACCTGTGTTTCGGCCGCTTCGCCCAGCTGCGCATCGGCGGCGACGACGCCGAACCCGAGTTCTCGCGCCTGAGCTGGCTGTCGATGCTGTTCGCCGCCGGCATGGGCATCGGCCTGGTGTTCTGGGGCGCGGCCGAGCCGCTGTCGCACTACCTGCATCCGCCCGAGGGTCTGGCGGCGCAGAGCCAGGAAGCGGCGCGCGCATCGATGCGCTACGCGTTCTTCCACTGGGGCCTGCATCCCTGGGCGGTGTACGCGCTGGTCGGCCTGGCGATGGCCTGGTTCCAGTTCAATCGCCGCGGCCGCGGCCAGATCAGCGACCTGCTGGAACCGGTGATTCCGATCCGGCACCGGCGCTGGGCGGGACCCGCGGTCGACATCGCCGCGGTGGTCGCCACCGCGATAGGGGTCGCCACCACCCTGGGCTTCGGCACCATCCAGATCTCCGCCGGGCTGGCCCGCGTGTTCGGCCTGAACCAGACGCCCGCGTTGCAGCTGTGCGTGGTCGCGGTCGCCTTCGTGCTGTACATGGCCTCGTCGCTGACCGGCCTGCATCGCGGCATCAAATGGATGTCCAACCTCAACCTGGCCCTGGCCGCGGCCCTGCTGGCCTTCGTCCTGGTGTGCGGGCCGACCGGCTTCGTGTTCGAAACCTTCACCACCACCCTGGGCAGCTACATCAACCAGTTGCCGAACATGAGCCTGCGCATGGCGCCGTTCTCGCGCGATCCCTGGGTCGGCGAGTGGACGATCTTCTACTGGGCGTGGTGGATCGCCTGGGCGCCGTTCGTGGGCAGTTTCATCGCCCGCATCTCGCGCGGCCGGCGGGTGCGCGAGTTCGTGTTAGGCGTGGTCCTGGTGCCGGCGCTGATGAGTTTCCTGTGGTTCTCGAGCTTCGGCGGCAGCGCGCTGTGGGCGCAGATGTTCGGCGGCGCCGACCTGGCCGGCGCGCTGGCGCAGGGCTACGAGCAGGTGCTGTTCGCCCTGCTCGAACAGCTGCCGGCGGCGCGGGTCGCCTCGATCGCCGCGATCGCCCTGTTGATGATGTTCTTCGTCACCTCGGCCGACTCGGCGACCCTGGTCCTGGCCAGCATGTCCAGCCAGGACCGCGCCGATCCGCCGCTGTCGCGGCGCGCGCTCTGGGGCGCGGTGCAGGCGCTGATCGCCGTCGCCCTGTTGCTCGCCGGCGGGCTCGACGCGCTGCAGGGCCTGATCATCGTCGCCGCGCTGCCGTTCGCCCTGCTGCTGGTGCTGGTGCTGGTCGCGCTGTACCGGGCGCTGGACCGCGAACATCGCGAGCGGCAACGGCTGGAGACCCGCCAGCGACACGCGATGCAACGCTGGCTGGCGCGCGAGGCGGCGGACTGAACCGGTCCGCCGCCGCGGCCGTCATTGCACCGTGCAGGAGAACACCAGGCTGAGGTTGGCGCCGACCGGCAGCGTTCCGAGCGCGAGACCGGCGGTCAGATGGCTGATCAGAATCGGACTCGGCGTGGTCGGACAGGCGCCGGCGGTGGCGCTGCTGCAGGTCACCGTATTGCCGGCCGGGCAGTTCAGGCCGGTGCCCGGCGTGTCCTGCACCAGCGCGCCGGTCACCGCCACCGGACCGTTGTTGGTCACCTTCACCGTGTACTGGGTCGTCGCGCCGCGCACCACGGGATCGTTGGCCTGATCGTTGTCGCCGGCCAATGGAGTGTTGGTCTTGGCGATGACCAGATCGGCGACCTGGGCGACATTGGTGAAGGTGCAGACGATGGTGCTGCCCGAGGCGGTGGCCGCCGCATCCAGGGTCACGCTGCGATTGGCCAGATCGTTGCTCGCGGTTCCGCCCGCGCCGAGGCCGGTGCAGGAAATGCCCCCGAGCAGGTACCCCGCCGGCAACGGGCCTTCGCTCAGCGTGGTCGCGGTATTCGCCGCGGTCAGCACCTGCACCGGACCGGCCACGCCGGTGCCGGCGACGGTGGTGGTGATGTCGTGGTTGGCGATGCCGTTGTTGCCGCTGAACGAGAACGTGCCGGTGCCGTTCTCGGTGACCTTCACCGCTTGCACCGTCGGCAACCGGGTATTGGTCGCCACGCAGCTGACTTCGCTGAGATTGGCATTGGCCGTGTTCGGCGTGGTCGGCGGCCCTGCCGGGGCGCTGATCAGGCTGAAGAAGGTGCGCGTGGTGCCGGCCGCGCCCAGGACGACGTTGGCGCCGGAGCGGTCGGTGCAGGCGATGCTGGAGCTGTAGCTGCTCAGACTGGTGCCGGTGCCGGCGGTCTCGCTGACCGTCAGCAGCGTGCTCAGCGGCACCGGCACCCAATTGGTGGTGCCGTTGTGGCCGACGTTGGAAACCGCGCCGCTGTTGGTCTGCACCGCGGTCGCCGAGGCCGGCACTATCGACAGATTGAACAGTCCCGGATCGGACGTCGGCACCAGCGCCTTGGTCAGGCGCACGCGCGGCAGCAAAGTGATCGGGTAATCCTCGACTTCGCCGCTGTCGGCCAGGCCGGTGGCGTTCTGCACTTGCGAGGTCGTATAGCCCACGCGCAAACGCATATAGCTTTCGCCGGCGACGTAGGTCGCACCGACCGGAATCGTCCAGCTCAGCGGCACGTTGCCGTTGCCGCTCACGTTGGCGCAGGCACGCTCGCCGGTTGCGAAGCTGCCGTCGCGGTTGAAGTCGATCCAGCCGCACAATTGCGGCGTGGCGCCGGATACGGTCTGGAACCCGGCCACCGGCACCGACAGGCTGTAGTTGTCGACGCCGACCGGCGCCAGCGTGCCCAGAGCGTTGTCGGTGTCGCCGGCCGCGTTATTGCTGGCGACCGGACTGGTGGTCGGCGCTGGGGTTATGAAAGCGGTGTCGACGCCGCCGGACAGAATCGGATCGACCGTAAGCGAAGCGCCGAGCGTCAAACCTGAATTGACGTGACCGGCCATGCCGTAGCTACTCGGGGCGTCGCTATAGTCTTCGTCCACCGTCACGGTAACGCCGTAGCCGTCGGAAGCTCCAACGGCTCCGGTGGTGTTGGTGGGATTGCCCATGCCGATTCCCAGCGTCGCCGTGAGGAAGGTGCCGTTAAGCTGCGCGGTCCCGCAACCCGACGTGCTCGCCGGGTTGCTACAAGCTATTGCCGGCGCGCTGGACGAGGGCCTCAGCACCGTGCCCGCCGACTGGGTCGACAACGCGCCTCCGATAACCGTCCAGGTCGCGCCTGAAGGCGCAGTCATGAATGTGGCAGAGAATCCCACAGGACCGCCCGCACCGCCGACGCGCGCCAGGTGGAACCGTGGATTCACCACGGGGCGACTGAATTGATAGGCCAGGGTTCCGTGCGGCTCCTGCGCACCGGGAGCCAGCGAAGCGGTGCCGGTGACCGGAGTCAAGAAATTGAAGGTGACCGCGTTGAGGGCGATCCGGGGCTCGTAGACGGTGGGCGGATTGCCGCCGAACGCCGAACCGGCGAGCGAAACCGTGGTCGGCGAGGTTCCTGCCGGGGTCGCGGTCAGGGTCAGTCCAGAGGCATAAGTCACCGAGGTACCGGCCGCGTTGGGCGCCTGGTTCTGCTCGGCGGCCCACGCTAGCGATGTCGGCAACGCCAAAGCCAATGCGGCGAGCGGTATCAGGCCGCGGTTGCCGTCGGTCTCGTTGCCTCGCGACCGACAATGCTTTTCGGAGCGCGCACGATGGCTGCGCAACCTTGATTTGCGACGATGAAGCGAGGCGACGATTGCGGCGCCGACGCCGATACGGTACAGCCCACCCTGAATCCATTCGAGCGCGCTCATGCGGCCTCCTCAAGCCATTACAAGATTGGCGTGAGCTGGCGCAACAACCATGCCAAGGAGTGCCCGCCGGCCGAAATCCCCTGCCGGCCTGAGGACCCCAGATGCTGACGCCTCGGAAAGCACACTAATACGTGATTCTCATCACAAATAAGTGACACACATCGACTATTTATGACCGCACAGGGCCGCGTCGTAACACCGCTGCAGCATGTGACCGGATGAAGGGCGTGCGTCTTCCTTCATCGCCGCTGACTCAAACCACCAGCTTCATCCCCGGCCGCGCCAACACCACCTCCACCCCATAACGCTCGCCGATCTCTCCGGCCAGCGCCTCGCGCGCCTTGTCCTCGCCGTGCACCAGGGCCAGCGGCGGATGGCCGGCGATGTGCCCGTACCACTCGATCAGGCCGCGCTGGTCGGTATGCGCCGACAGGCCGCCGATGGTGTGGCGCTGGGCCAGCGCGCGCACGTCGCGGCCGTGGATGCGCACCCATTGCGCGCCGTCGACCAGGCGCCGGCCGATCGTGCCTTCGGCCTGGTAGCCGACGAACACCACATGGGTCTGCGGCTTGCCCAGGTTGTGCTTGAAGTGATGCAGGATGCGTCCGGCGTTGGCCATGCCCGAGCCGGCTATGACTATCGCGCCGCGCTCGATGCGGTTGATCGCCATCGACTCTTCGGAGCTCTGGGTGAACTGCAGGTTGGGCAGGCGGAAGGGGTTGGGGCGGTCCTGCCAGACCCGCGCCGCGTCCTGGTCGAACAGTTCGGCGTGGCGGTCGTAGACCTCGACCACCTTGGCCGCCATCGGGCTGTCGACGAAGATCCGCCAGCGCGCCAACTGCCATTCGTCCCAATACTTGGCGAACCAGTACAGCAGTTCCTGGCTGCGGCCGACCGCGAACGCGGGGATCAGCACGTTGCCGCCGTCGTTCCAGGCCGCGTCGAGCACCCGGCCGAGTTCGAGGATGGTCTCGGCGCGGTCCTTATGCAGGCGGTCGCCGTAAGTCGATTCCATCAGCACCAGGTCGGCCGCATCGATCGGCGCCGGGTCGCGCAGGATCGGCGTGCCCTTGGGCCCGAGATCGCCGGAGAACACCAGCTTGCGCCCTTCCGCCCACAGTTCGACCACCGACGAGCCGAGGATGTGGCCGGCCTCGCGGAAGGCGATGTCGATGCCCGGCAGGATCGTCTCGCGCGCATCAAAGGCCAGCGCGCGCACCTGGCCCAGGCTGGCTTCGACATCGTCGCGGGTGTACAGCGGCAAGGCCTCCGGCTCGCCTTCGCGGCGCCGGCGGTTGCTGCGTTCGGCTTCGCTTTCGGAAATCGAAGCCGCGTCGAGCAGCATGATCCGCATCAGCTCGGCGGTCGCGGCCTGGGCGTAGATCGGCCCGCGGAAACCGCGCCGCACCAGCAGCGGCACCCGGCCGATGTGGTCGATGTGGGCGTGGCTGATCACCAGCGCGTCCAACTCGGCCGGCTCGAAACCGAACGGGTCGAAGTTGCGCCGCTCGGCCTCGGGGCTGCCCTGGATCATCCCGCAGTCGAGCAGGATGCGCCGGCCGGCGGCATGGACCTCGTGCAAGGAACCGGTGACCTCGCCCGCCGCGCCGTGGAAATGGACTTGCATCGCTGGACCGCCCCGCTTGCCGTGGAAAGCCCGAACGCTAGCACGCGCCCGGTGCCCGGCCGGTCGCGGCCCTGCGCACAGCCGATGCGCAAACCGGGCAAAGCTGAACGAGCCCGCGCCCCCCGACATGACCTTCGACACCCTTCGCGGCGCTGGAACGGGACTATCGTCCGGCCGTGTCCCGGGCCCGACGGCACATACGGCCCCGAATCCGCGACAATCCCGCTTCCCTTTTCCACCAGCGTCCACCCCAACGCTTTCACGCCAACGCCTTCCCGGCCGGAGCCCGCTGTGACCCTCAAGAAACCGCAAGTCCTGTTGCTGTCCCTCGCCATCGCCACGGCCGTGGCCGCCTGCGGCAAGCAGGAAACCCCTGCCCCGACCGCGCCGGCCGACAGCGCCGCCAAGCCGGCCGAGGCCACCGGACTCAAGCTCGACGAGAGCAAGCTGCCGCCGGTCAACCGCTTCGCCCTGTCCGACCTGGACAGCAGCAAGGACGCCTGCACCGACTTCGGCGGCTACGTCAACGGCAAGTGGCTGGCCGCCAACGCCATTCCGGGCGACCGCACCTCCTGGGGCGCGTTCGAAATGCTCGACGAGCGCTCGACCGCGGTGCAGCGCCAGATCGCCGAGCAGGCCGCGGCCGACACCAAGGCCACCGGCGTGGAGAAGATCGTCGGCGACCTGTGGGCGTCCGGCATGGACACCGCCAAGATCAACGCCCAGGGCCTGGAACCGCTGAAGGGCGACCTGGCCAAGATCGATGCCATCGACAGCCCGGAGAAGATCGCCGAGTACCTGCGCGCCTCCGCCGCGACCGGCGACAACCCGCTGTTCGGCTTCGGCGCCGAAGCCGACTTCAAGGATTCGGCCAACAACATCGCCTACGCCGCGCAGGGCGGCCTGGGCCTGCCGGACACGCCGTACTACTTCGACGCCAAGCACAAGGAAAAGCTGGCCAAGTACGAGGCCCACATCGCCAAGGTGCTCGAGCTCGGCGGCACGCCGGCGGCCGACGCGGCCAAGCAGGCCAAGGACGTGGTCGCGTTCGAGACCCGCCTGGCCAAGGTCTCCAAGTCGCGCGAACAGCTCTCGCGCGACGTCTCGCTGTACTACAACCCGGTCAGCCCGGCCGACGCCGACAAGCTGACCCCGAACTTCTCCTGGACCAAGTTCTTCGAATCGCAGGGCGTGGCCCTGCCGAAGATGTTCTCGCTGGCGGTGCCGGCGTTCCACCAGGAAGTCAGCAAGATGATCGGCGAGGTCCCGGCCGACCAGTGGAAGGCCTACCTGCGCTTCCACGCCATCGACGGCGCCTCGCCGTACCTGTCGGACGCCTTCGTGCAGGAGAACTTCAACTTCTACAACCACGAACTGCGCGGCCAGAAGGAACTGAAGGAGCGCGGCAAGCGCGTGCTCGACACCATCGAGGGCCAGGCCGGCGAAGCGCTGGGCCAGATGTACGTCAAGGTCGCGTTCTCGCCCGAGTCGAAGGAGCGCATGCAGACCCTGGTCAAGAACCTCAGCGAGGCGCTCAAGGTCCGCATCGAGAACCTGGCCTGGATGAGCGCCGACACCAAGAAGAAGGCGCTGGAGAAGTGGGCCAGCTTCACCCCGAAGATCGGCTACCCGGACAAGTGGCGCGACTGGACCGGCCTGAACACCAGCCGCGACAGCTACTACGCCAACGTCAAGGCGGCCAACGAGTTCAACTACAAGTGGAACCTGAGCAAGGTCGGCAAGCCGGTCGACAAGACCGAGTGGGGCATGCCGCCGCAGATGGTCAACGCCTACTACAACCCGCTGCAGAACGAGATCGTGTTCCCGGCCGCGATCCTGCAGCCGCCGTTCTTCGACCCGAAGGCCGACGACGCCACCAACTACGGCGGCATCGGCGCGGTGATCGGCCACGAGATGACCCACGGCTACGACGACCAGGGTTCGCGCTTCGGGCCGACCGGCAACATGGAAGTGTGGTGGGCGCCGAGCGACGCCAAGGCCTTCTCCGGCCTGACCGACAAGCTGATCGCCCAGTTCAACGGCTATGAGGCGGCGCCGGGCAAGTTCGTCAACGGCAAGCACACCCTCGGCGAGAACATCGCCGACCTGGGCGGCCTGGCCACGGCCTACGACGCGATGAAGAAGGCCGCGGGCGACACCCCGGACCCGAAGACCGACGGCCTGACCCGCGACCAGCGCTTCTTCCTCAACTGGGCCACGGTGTGGCGCCGCAACTTCACCGAGAAGGAAATGGAAGTGCGCCTGCAGACCGACGAGCACGCGCTGGCCAACTTCCGCGCGATCGGCGCGCCGTCGAACCTGCCGGCCTTCGCCGCCGCGTTCTCGTGCAAGCCGGGCCAGCCGATGGTCCGCGAGGGCGACAAGCAGGTCGTGATCTGGTGATCGACCGCGGCGCGGCCGACCGGCCGCGCCGCACAGGCGCACAGGGACGGAGGGGGTTAAGCAGCGCTTAACCCCCTCCGTCCCCTTAGCCAGCCGCAAAGCCCGGGATTCCCGGGCTTTCGTTTTTTGGGATTTGGGATTTGGGATTTGGGATTGGAGTAATCGCAAGCTGCCACGCCAATCGTCTCGTCATCCCCGCGAAGGCGGGGATCCAGAGACTTCAGAGCCATGCCGCGGTGAAGCCCTGGATCCCCGCCTTCGCGGGGATGACGGCTGGAGTACGCCGCGACCTGCAGTCTCGTGCATCTCCAATCCGTAATCCCTAATCCCTAATCCCTAATCCCCAATCCCCAATCCCGAACCCCCAATCCCGTCCCACAACCCATTCATCGCTCCCCCACGCGAGATTGTTAAACTCGCCCATCCCCAGGATGGAATACGCGATGTCGACCCTACGCCCGCTTGCCTGCGCCCTCGCCCTCAGCCTGATCGCCGGCCTGGCCTCGCCAGCCGCCGACGCCGCCAAGAAGAAGGCCGCCGCCAAGCCCAAGGCGCCGGCCGCGGCTTCCGCCTGCAGCGACTTCTACGCCAGCGCCAACGCCGACTGGCTGCGCGCCAACCCGCTGTCCGGCGCCGGCTCGGTCTCGACCCTGGAGCAGCTCGCCGGCAACGCGCGCAAGCAGCAGTTGGAACTGCTCAACAGCGCGATGACCGCGCCGCAGGGCAACGTGCAGAAGCTGCTCGGCGACTTCTGGGCCAGCGGCCTGGACGAGGCCGCGGTCGAACGCGACGGCGCCCAGCCGATCGCGCCGCTGCTGTCGCGCATCAACGCGATCAAGAAGGCCAAGGACATCCCGGCCTCGATCGCCGCCCTGCACCAGGTCGGCATCCCGGTCGCTTTCAACTTCGGCGCCGACATCGACCTGCAGGATCTGGAACGCCACATCGGCTACTTCAGCCAGGGCGGCCTGGGCCTGCCGGATCCGGCCTACTACACCCGCAGCGACAACGACACCCGCCAGCTGCTCGGCCACTACAACAACTACGTGCAGAAGATCCTGGCCCTGACCGGCACGCCGAAGGACAAGCTGGCGGCCGAGTCGCAACAGGTGATCGACCTGGAGACCCGCATCGCCCGCGCCTCCAAGCCGCTGCCGGACCTGCGCGATCCGCGCGCCAACTACGCCCGCGTCGCGGTGGCCGACGTGGCCAAGCAGTACAAGCGCATGCAGCTGGGCGATTTCCTCAAGGCCCAGGGCGTCAGCGACGACAGCGTCTCGCTGGCCAACCCGCAGTTGTTCGCCCAGCTCGACGGCCTGGTCGCCACGCTCAAGCCCGAGCAGTGGAAGACCTATCTGCGCTGGCGGGTCGGCGACGCGATGGCGCCGTACCTGGCCAAGCCCTTCCGCGACGCCGAGTTCGAATTCCGCGGCCGGGTGCTGCGCGGCCAGGCCGCGCCGCCCGCGCGCCAGCAGGCCGTGCTCGACGCGATCACCCTCGCCGCCGGCCCGATGGTCGGCCACGAGTACGCCGCGCGTTACCTGCCGGCGGCCACCGACAAGCGCGCCGAGCAGATCGCCGACCAGGTCCGCGAAGCGCTGGCCAAGTCGATCGACGCCGACACCCGCTTCTCCGACGCGGTCAAGAACGAGGCCCGCGCCAAGCTGGCCAAGCTCAAGATCGAAGTCGGCACGCCCAAGCGCGACCTGGACTACACCGTGCAGCCGATGGGCCGCGGCAGCTTCGGCAGCAACATGCTGATCGCCTCGACCTGGCGCCACCGCGAGGAAATGAAGCGGATCGGCCGCGGCAACGCCGACCGCCGCTGGGACGTGCTGCCGCAGGAGCCGTCGCTGGCCTACGACATCGCCCAGAACCGCCTGATCGTCACCGCCGCCATGCTGCAGGCGCCGGTGCTGGACCTGAGCAAGCCCGAAGCGGCGCAATACGGTTCTTACGGCGCCCTGGTCGGCGCCGAGCTGACCCACGGCTTCGACAACCGCGGCCGCTACGTCAACGCCAAGCAGGAAGTGCGCGACTGGTGGACGCCGAACGAAGTCGCCGCCTGGGAAGCCCTGGGCAGCCGCGTCGCCGCGCAGTACAGCGCCGAGGCCTATCCGGGCCTGAGCGGGACCAAGGTCAACGGCGGCCAGGTGCGCGACGTCGCCATCGCCGACCAGGCCGGCCTGGAGATCGCCTGGACCGCCTACCGCGGCGCCGCGCCGTCGGCCAACAAGGACGCCAACCAGGCCTTCTTCCGCGCCTGGGCCGGCCTGTGGGCGCAGCAGCTGAGCCCGGAAATGGCCGCGCAGCGTTCGGCCTCGGGCATCCACGCCCCGGGCCTGTGGCGCACCAACGTGCCGCTGTCCAATCTGCCGGCGTTCGGCGAGGCCTTCGGCTGCAAGGCCGGCACGGCGATGCAGCGCAAGGCCGATCAGCAGATCAAGATCTTCCCCTGATCGCTCGAACGCTTGAGGCGGCCTGGCCGTCGTAAGCCGCGACTGCAAGTCGCAACGAAAAGCCCGGCGCAAGCCGGGCTTTTTCTTATCCGTCGCCCGCTCGCACTCTGGCTTGGCCCGCCGCTGCGGGCAGCGCCGCTCAGCGCAACGCGAACGAACGCAAGGCCGAGGTTTCGGTGTCGATGTCCAGCACCCGGCCGTGCGCGTCGAACAGCAGCAGATGCCCGGCCTGCTCGCGCACCGCCACGCCCAGCCCGGGTTCGGGCCATTCGATCTCGGCCACCACCTGCCCGGCCAGATTGAGCGCATAGGCGCGCGCGCGGCGCTCGTCCTGCAGCCAGGCCAACAGGCCGGCGTCGAGGGTGCGCAGGGTATGCCAGAACGGCTGCGCGGCTTCGCTCGGCGGCGCCAGCGTCGCGCTGCGCCGGCAGCCGCTCCATTCGTAGATCAGCAACAGGCCGCCCTCGGCCTGCGGGTCGGCGAACACCGGCAGCGCCGCGGCGTGCGGATGCAGATACACCGACTCGCCCTCGCCCGGCGTGCGGATCGGATTGCGCGAGACCAGCGCGCGCCTCGCGCCGGTGCGGTAATGCCAGGCCGAGGCGTACTCGCGCTCGCGCACCAGGTACACCTCGTCGCCGGCGAAGTACTGGGCCGCGACCACCGGCCCGCCCAGGTCGCCGACGCTCCACAGCGCGTCGAGGCCGGGCCGCGCCGCGTCGAGCACCGCGATGCGCTCGTCGGCGACCACCGACCAGGCGATGCCGTCGTAGCGGTCGGCGAAGAACTGCAGGCGCATCGCGCCGAGGTCGTCGACGCGATGGCGGACCAGGTCCAGCCGGGTCACCCGCGCGATCGCGTCGCGCCGGATCACCGCCAGCGCGACCTGGCCGCTGTCGCCGATCACCAGATGCGAAGCCGGCACCGGATAGCGGCGCAGGCACTGGCCCTGACGATCGACCACCGCCACCCCGGCCTCGCCCAGCGCGACCAGATAGCGGCCGCCGCCGAGCGCGGCGACGTCGAGCGGGCGCTGCAACCCCGGCGCGGGATCCAACCGCAGCCGCGCCGGCTCGCCGGTGCGGTCCCATAGCCGCTGGCGCGGCAACGGCGGCGTCTGCAGCGCCGGCAGATCGGCCTGCAGCCAGGGGTCGCGCGACAGCTTCAGCAGCCGCTGCAGTTGCTGGGCGTCGAGTTCGTTGGCGCCGAGCGCGCGATCGGCCGCCAAGGCCGGCAGCACCCGCGTCGCCAGCAGAGCGAGCGCACGATTCTGGCCTTTGTGCGCGGCCAGGGCCTGGCCCAAGGCCGCGCGCGGCGCCGGCGCCGCGGCCGGGTCGGCCAGGGCTTCGATCCGCGCCGCGTAGTGGACGAGCGTGTCCGGCAACAGTGCGGCGCGCTGCACCAGGGCCGCGGCCGACAGTTCGGCGCCGGCGTCCTCGGCCGCCAACAGCCAGCGCGCGGCCTGCTCGCGCGAGTCCGGGTCCGGCCACACCGCGTCGACCGCGGCCAACCAACGGCCTTGTTCGACCAGGGCCTGGCCCCATTCGCGGCGCAGGGCCAGGGCGTGCTCGGGATGTCCGTTCTCCAGCATCGCCACCGCGCTGGCGAACGCGCCGTCGCGGCGCGCGACCAGCACCGCGCGCTCGCGGTCGCCGGCCAGCATCAGCAAGCGGATCACCGTATCGGCCGGCATGTCCCAGCCCAGCGCGAGTTCGGCGGCCTGTTCGTTGCGCTGGTGGCGGACCAGATAGTCCAGCGCTTCCTGGCGCACGTTGAGCAATTCGGCCAGCACGAACGCAGCCTCGTCGACCCGGCCGTCGCGGTCCAGGCGCTGGAACGCGGCGCGGTAGCGCTTGCGCAACAGCTCGCGGGCCATCTCGCCGATGTCGATGTTCAGTCCGTACGACGCCTTGCCGTGCAGGCCCAGGTCGGCGCGCCGTCCGGGCAGACCGAAGCCGGCACCGACGCTGGGATCCTGGCCATCGATCGGCAAGGCGTGACGCAGGGCCTCGAGCAGATCGCCGCGGTCGAACTGCTGCATCAATCGGCGCAGGTAAGCGCCCTGGCGCGCGCCGAGCAGGCTCGATGCGCGGCTGGCGACGGCCAGGCGCTCCAGCCACTGGCGCCACGCCGTCGGCGCCGGCGGAGTCCGCCGCGCGGGCACCGCGCCCGTCGTCGCCGCGCGCCCCGGTTCGGCGCCGCGGCCCAACAGCCATCCGGCCATGCGTTCGCGCGTAGCGGCGACGCGCTGCCACCAGCCCTCGCCGCCTTCGCGACCGCGCGCCAGCCGCTCCAGGAAGGCCTCGCGCTGCGCGCTCGGCGCCGGCACCCGCGGGCCGAACACCTCGCGCACCGGCTTCACCGGCAGGCGCTCGCGCCGGCCTTCGGCGACCGCGTCGCTGCAGTCGTAGGTCGGGTAAAGCGGGTAATCGTCGAGGCCGATCGCCAGCGACGGATCCAAGGCTTCGGCCCGGCTCAGCTCCAGGCTGAGCAGCCCGCCGCCGAGACTCAGATGCAGATCGGCCGGCGCCAGGCCGGCGCGCTCGGCTTCGCTCAGCGGCCCGGAATACAGCGCATGGGCGCCGATCCGGCACAGCGGCAGCCCCGGCGCGCGCTCGCAACGCATCGGCCGCGGCGGATCGAAGCACAGCAGGTCGCCCTGGGCGAAACGCCAGGCGCGGCAACCCGGCGCCCAGGCCTGCAGGATCCGTTCGGCGCGCGATTCCGGCGCCAGCCAGGCGGCGTCGAACCACAGCGCGGCCACCTGCTGGCGTCCGCGCCAGACCGGGTGGCGCGCGGCGGCGCGCGCGTTCGCGGCGGTGCCCGGCTCAGTCATCGCCGCCCTCGTAAACCAATACGTCCCGCCCTTGATGACGCAGGATCGTCAGCCGCCCGGACACATCGATCAGGGCGATCGTATCGGCCGCCGCGGCGACGCTGGCGACACTGATCTTCTGCGGCGAGGCGTACAGCGTGGTGCGTTCGCGCTCGCCGATCCGCACCACCGCGCGGCGCTCGGGGTCGAGCGCGATCAGGCCGGGGCCGTCCTGCGGCATCGGCGCCAGGCCGATCACTTTCCACTGCGCGCCGAGCGCGAGTTCGAAATCCTGCTGGCCCTGCCGCGCGCTGCGCCGCCACACCCGCCAGCGGCTGTGGCGTTCGCCGCCGCGTTGGCCGGCGCGGAACTCGACCGCAACATCGCCCTGCCAACCGTCGCTACCGACGTGGCCGAACAGGAAGCCCACGCTGGCCTCGCCGGTGCAGGGCAGCGTCGACAGCGTGCTGCTTCCGTCGCGATCGAACCGGCACACCTGCACGCCCTCGCCGCTGCGCTGCAGATAGAACGCGCGCTGCGGCGGCATCGCGGCGAAGCCGATCACGCCTTCGAGCACGCGATAGCCGGGCGGATCGCAGCGGCGGCCGTTGCGCGGATGGCGCGCGCTCCAGCACAGCAGATGGCTGCCGCTCCACAGCAGCAGATGGCGCTGCCCGTCGCGCCCGTCGAGGTCGGCGCATTGCATCAGCCGCGCCTGGCCGGGCGCCGCGTTGAGATGCTGCGGCAGCGGATGCGGCAGGCTGCCCCAATTGGCCAGTTGCCAGGCATCGAGGAACTGCGAACGGGTCAGCACGCCGGCGAAATGGCGTCCGCTCAGACACGCGGCGAGCAAGTGCCGGTGCTTGGCCCAGCGCGTGGTCTTGGGCGGCAACAGGCGTTGCGACTCGTGCGGCGGCGTCAACCGCTGCACGTAGGCCGCGCTCTCGCCCGCCCACAGCGTCGCCACCGAACGTCCGTCGGCGGCGACGATCGGCGGTTGCTGCCGCGACAGCCGCGCGCTGGCCGGGATCTTGTGCCGGGTCGCGGCGAGGCGCTCGAATTCGCCGCGCAGCAAGCGGCTGGACGGTTCCGGATCGGGCAGCCGCAGGCGCAGTTCGCGCCGCGCCTGGCGCGCCGCGACGGTGACCGCAAGCTCGTCGGCGTCGGCGCGGATCACGTCGACGCGATGGCCCAACGCATAGCCCGGCGCATGCGCGCCGACCGACCAGCGCTCGCTCGGGCTGGGCTCGGCCGCATCCAGCGCCTGCGCCCACTGCGCCTGCAGATCGCCGGCCAGGCCGCCGCCCGGCTCCGCGCTGGCGCGCGCCTGCGCCGCGCCGCCCGGGGTCAGGCTGCGCGCGCTGAGCAGGCGCTTGAGCGCCAACGGCGAATCGGCCTCGTGCAGTTCGCCGGGTTGGGCCAGCACGCCCCACAGAAAGCGCGCGCCGGCGGCCTGGGCGCGCTGCGCGAGCAGGATCCATAGCGCGGCATGGACCAGGCGCGGCGCGCCGAGCTGGCCAGGTCCCGTGTCGAACACCGCCACAGTCAAGGCATCGACCTGGCGCGCGACCAGTTTCGGATTCAGGAACAGATGCTCGCCGCCCGCGGCGCGCCGGTCGAATTCCTCCGGCGCCGCATCGGCCAGCGCCCACTCGCTGAGCAGCAGGCGCTCGTAGGAGCCGCGCCGGCGCAGATCGTCGATGCCTTCCGGCTCGGCCGCGCCGCGCTGGGCGCGCATGCGGAACGCGCCCAGCACCGGGTGCAGGCGCAGCAGCAGTTCGCCGAGCACGCCGGCGATCTCGGCGTCGAACCAGATCAACCACGGCGCCCAGGGCTGGAGCGTGTCCGGCAGGCGCATCGCTCAGTCCCGCCAGTGGGCGCGGATCCGCGCCAGCAAGGCGTCGCTGGCCGGCAACGCGCGCTGCAACGGCAGCAGCCGGCGCGGCGCGCGCAGCATCGCCAGCGGCGCCGGCCCGTGCCGGCGCGCGATCGCCCGCGCCAGCAGGTCCAGCGGCAGGTCCGGCCGTTCGTGGGTCGGCAGCCACAGCGTGGTGGCCTCGGCGCGCGGCGCCAGATAGACCACACCCTCGCACCAGGGCAGGGCCTCGGCCGCGCCGGCGACGATCAGGCTGTCGTCGTTGGCGGTCAGGGCCAGGGTTTCGCGCGCATGCGATTGCAGCCGCTCGACCGCGTCGAGCAGGCGTCGCGATGCCGCGCCGATGCCGATCGCGCCTTGCGGCGTCGGCGGGGCCCCCTCAGCCCGCCAGTGCCAGTTCATACCGGCGCCGTTATCCGCGCGACCAGCCGCGCGCGCTCGGCGGCGAGTTCGGGGGGAATCGAGACGGCGTCGAAGTTGGCGTCGATCTCGCGCAGCACCGCTTCGGCGCCGGCGTTGTCGCCCGCGGCCGCCACCAGGCTGGCGCGTGCGGCCTCCAGCAGCCGCGCCTCGCGCGACAAGGGCTGCAGCACGGCGTATTCGACCGCCGCGCGCAGGGTCGGGTTGGCCGCCGCCGACAGCGAATCGCGCAAGGCGTCCTGCGCCGCCGCCTGCGCTTCGCGGGTCGGCATGACGTAGAACAACGGCCACAGGTCGGCCTCGCTGGCGCGTTCGCGCCCGGCCAGCACCGCCGCGGCGGCGATCAGCCGCTGCGCCTTGACGATGCGCCGGTCCGACAGGCCCAGGCCGGCGCTGCGCAGCTTGCGGATCGCGTCGGCGAGCAGACCGCGCGCGGTACCCAGATCGACCTGGTCGACGCAGCGGCTCAGCGCATCGATGTCGGCCAGGTCGGCGTAGTGCTGCGGGCGCGCGCGGCCGGCTTCCCAGCCGCCTTCCAGCAGCGCTTCCAGTTGATGGTCCGGCACCGGTTCGACGAACAGGTGCAGCAGGAAACGGTCGGCGAAGGCCGCCAGCGACTCGTCGTCGGGCAAGGCGTTCGCGGCGCCGACGCAGACCCGCAGCGGACAGGCCAGTTGGGTGTGGCCGCGGCGGAACCGGCGCTCGTTGAGCACCCCGAGCAAGGTGTTCAGGATCGCGGTGGAGCCGAGGAAGACTTCGTCGAGAAAGGCGATCTCGGCCTCGGGCAGCATGCCGCTGACATCGGTTTCGACCACGCCCTCGCGCAGCCGGCGCAGGTCGACCGGACCGAACAGTTCCGAGGGCTCGGTGAAGCGTCCGAGCAGGTATTCGAAATAGCGTCCGCCCAGGGCCGCGGCGACCCGGCGCACCACCGCGCTCTTGGCGGTGCCCGGCGGGCCGAGGATCAGCAGGTGTTCCTGCGCCACCGCGGCCAGCACGATGAGCTCGGCGAGCTGTTCGCGTTCGACCAGCCCGGTGGTGGCGGCGTGTACCGCTTCGCGGACGCGGGCGGCGGCCTGCTGCGCGGCGGAGAGTTCGTGCTCGGGCATCATCGACGGCCGGAATCCTTGGCGTACGGGGACGACGGCACGCGGACCGTGGCCGGCCTCCCCAGGGCTGGCGTAAGGGCGCGACACCAGCAACCCGGCGCCACCTGCGCACTGTAGGCGCGGGCATGCACGAACCGCAACCTGCGCCACGTACTCTGAACGCCGCGCCGGTCTATCCTGCCCGGTTTTTCATTACCCTAGGGCCTCGCCACGCCCGGCCAGGACGCCGTCATGCCCGAAACTCCGCTCGAGGACCTGCTCGCCGCATTCGCGGCCAGCCCTCAGAATTCCGCCCTCGGCGCACTGGTGCTCAAGGCCTGCCTGAACGCCGCCGACCCGGACGCCCTGCTGCGCGCGCTCGAACTCGGCGGCGAAACCCTGCTCGCCGAGCCGGCGCAGCGCGACGCCGCCTGGCGGCTGCTGCTGCAGCACCGCCGCGACGCCGAGGTGGCCCGACTGGCGCCGGCGAACTCGGCCGCCGCGCTGCTGGCGCGTTCGCGGCTGAGCCTGGAAGACGGCCGCCGCGACGAGGCGCGCGCGCTGTACCAGCAGGCGATCGCGCTGAATCCGGCGCTGGAAGACGCCGCCCTGGCCAACGAGCTGGCCGGCAAGGTGATCTCCCTGGCCCATGCGCGCCGGCAACAGGATGCCGCGCCCGGCAACCGGCTGCAGACCAGCGTCGCCAACGACGATACCGACGCCGAAGACGTGGTGCGCCTGCTGCAACCGGCGCAGGAGCGGATCGCGTTCGCCGACGTCGGCGGCCTGGACGAGGTCAAGCAGCAGATCCGCCGCCGCATCATCACCCCGTTCCTCAAGCCCTCGCTGTTCGAGCGTTTCAAGCGCCGCTCCGGCGGCGGCATCCTGCTGTACGGCCCGCCCGGCTGCGGCAAGACCCTGCTCGCCCGCGCCACCGCCGGCGAATGCGGCGCGCGCTTCTACAACGTCGCCATCACCGACGTGCTGGACATGTACATCGGCGAGTCCGAGCGCAAGCTGCACGCGATCTTCGAGCAGGCGCGGCGGACCGCGCCGTCGGTGGTGTTCTTCGACGAGGTCGAGGCGATCGGCGGCAAGCGCCAGCATTCGCGCGAAGCCGGCTCGGCCAAACTGGTCAGCCAGTTCCTGACCGAACTCGACGGTTTCGGCCAGAACAACCAGGGCGTGCTGATCCTCGGCGCGACCAACGTGCCCTGGGCGGTGGATTCGGCGTTCCGCCGGCCCGGCCGTTTCGACCGGGTCTTGTTCGTGCCGCCGCCGGACGAACCGGCGCGGCGCGCGATCCTCGACCTGCTGCTGCGCGAGCGTCCGCTCGACGGCGCGATCGACGCCGCCGAACTGGCCCGGCTGAGCTCGGGCCATTCCGGCGCCGACCTGCGCCACCTGGTCGAAAGCGCGATCGACGAGGCGATCGACGATTCCATCGCGCAGGGCCGCGAAGTGCCGTTGAGCATGGCCCACCTGCGCACGGCGCTGAAGGACAGCCGCGCCACCACCCTGGAATGGCTGACCACCGCGCGCAACCACGCCCGCTACGCCAACCAGGGCGGCCAGTACGACGAAGTGCTGGAGTTCCTCAAGCGCCACGGAGGCGGCTGATGGCGGCCTCGGTCTATCGCCTGCCCGACGAACCGCTGCCGTCGGGCCTGTCGCGCTACGCGGTCGATCCGCTGTGGCCGATGCTGACCCTGATGCTGGCCGGCAACGGCTTCGGCCTGGCCTGGTTCGCGTTCAACAGCTTCGCCCTGGGCAGCCCGACCCGCGGCCGCGAACTGGCCCTGCTGGCGCTGAACCTGGCCGGCGCGGTGGCGCTGCTGTGGCTGCTTGGCGCGCTCGGCCAGGCCGGCTGGCTGCCGCCGCGCTACATGGCCTATGCCCTGCTGTCGGTGATCACCCTCAAGCTCGCCACCGGCTACGCGCTGTACATGATGCAGCAGCGTTGCTTCGAGCTGTGGGAGTACTACGGCGGCGCGGCCCGCAACGGCCTGCCGCTGTTGATCCTGGCGACTTTGTTCGCGCGCCGTCTGTTCGATCTGCAATGGCCGGCGCTGCTGCGCATGGTGTTGGAATGAGCCTGGAGCCGCGCGCATGAGCCTGGACCTGTCCCGCCACGCCCTCGCCCTGGCCCGCCGCCATTACGGCCACGGCCAGGTCGACCAGGCCATCGACGTGCTGCTGCACCTGCTCGGCGAACAGCCAGAGCAGGCCGAGGCGCACGCCCTGCTCGCGTTCTGCCTGCTCAAGCGCAAGCGCCTGCACGTGGCCGCGCTGGAAGCCGCGCGCGCGCTCGAACTGGAACCCGAGTCGGTGTCCGCGCACCTGGCCGCGGCCCTGGTCGCGATCGCGCGCCGGCGCCTGGCCGAGGCCGAAACTCATTTGAACGCGGCGCGCGAGCTCGACCCGGCCTCGGCGGTGATCGAGGACGGTTTCGCCCGCCTGCACCAGGCTTGGGGCCACGACGAGCGCGCCCTGGAACATGCGCGACGCGCCTGCGAACTGGAGCCGGACGATCTGGATTACCGCGCCCTGCTGGCGACGTTGGAATTCCGCCGCGGCGACCGCGGCGCGGCCGAAGCGCTGGCGCGGGAAGTGCTGGAACTCGACCCCGAGCACCTGGAAGCGCTGTGCGTGCTCGGCCACTGCGAACTGGCCGCCGGCCGCGTCGACGACGCGCGCCAGCATGCGGCCTGGGCGGTGCAACTGGACCCGATGGACGAACAGGCGCTGACCCTGCTGGCGGCGGTCAAGGCCCGGCGCAGCCCGCTGCTGGGCCTGTGGTGGCGCTTCCAGAGCTACCTGACCGCCGGCTCGCGCACCCGCACCGTGGTGATGCTGCTCGGCCTGTTCCTGCTCTACCAGGTCGGCATGATCGCGTTGAGCCAAAACGGCCTACAGCGCTGGACCCTGCCCTTGTCGCTATTGTGGCTAGGCTTCTGCGCCTACACCTGGATCGCCCCGGGGCTGTTCTGGCGCTCGGTGAAGAAGGAACTGCAGCAGGTAACGCTGCGCCCGGGGTTCTGATCGACGCGCCGGTTTGCCGCGCGATCGCCCAAAAGCCGCCGCCCGCGTCGTTGCCGTTGCCGTTGCCGTTGCCGTTGCCGTTGCCGTTGCCGTAATGAGCTTGGCGCCGCTCCGATCTTGCGAGAACGCCCTGAAGCCCCGGAGGGCGGCCCGCAGGGATGCGGGCCGTGCGCAGCCAGGCCAGGGATGGCCTGTGCGGAGCAGCCCCGCGTCCGCTCCGTCCCATAGTGGCTCTTGATTCGAAACAGGAATGGCGTTTTCTTTGGTTACTTTCTTTGTCGCCTTGGACAAAGAAAGTGACCCGGCCGCTTGCGGACGGAAGCTTTGCTTTTGAAGCCTTCGAATACAGACGCCGCGAAACCGCAACAGCGCGGTCGCGGCTTACGCCGCTCCTACAGGGGCTTAGGACAAAGACGCGGCGAACGGGCAAGAACGCGGTCGCGGCTTGCGCCGCTCCTACAGGGAGGCAGGACAAAGACGTGGCGAGATTGGAGGATGGCGGTCGCGGCTTGTGAACGAAGGAAATCCCTGTGGGACGCCGCTCCTACAGGGGGGGCGCAGGACAAAGACGCGGCGAACGGGCGAGATGGCGGTCGCGGCTTGTGACCGACGGAAATCCCGTTGGCGCGCCGCTCCTACCCGCAAACTCGCAGTAATGCGGCTACTTCACCACCCGCAACTTCGACGCCTTGCGCCGCTGCAGCAGCGCCTCGCGGCGCGCATCGCGGCCATTGCCGCCCTGGCCGCCGCTCGGCGGACGCCGGCGCCAGTAGAGAATCGTCAGCCAGCCGATCAGCATGCCGCCCAAATGAGCGAAATGCGCCACCCCGCTGCCCTGCGCGAACACGCCGTACACCACCGCGGCGACCGCGTAGATGATCACCAGAGTGCGCGCCTTGAGCACGATCGGGAACGGCAGCAAGGTCACCCGCCGCAGCGGGAACAACATACCGTAGGCCAGCAGCAGACCGTAGATCGCGCCCGACGCGCCCAGGGTCAGGTAGAACTCGCCGTGCCGCACCGCGTAGGAAGCGAACAGCAGTTGCAGCAGGCCCGAGCCGACCAGGCAGACGAAGTAATAGACGGCGAAGCGCTTGGCACCCCAGTGGTACTCCAGCGAGGCGCCGAACATCACCAGGGCCAGCATGTTGAACGCCAGGTGGCCGACGCCGCCGTGCAGGAAGCCGTAGCTCAGCAACTGCCAGGGCAGGAAGCCCGGGCCGGCGGACTCGAGCTGCGCCGGAAGCCACGGCCACAACTCCAGCCACAGCACCCACGACCGCGTCGACGGGCTCAAGCTCAACAGCCATTGCAGAACGAACGCGGCGACATTGGCGATCAGCAGTTTCCTGGTGACCGGCGGGATACTGGAAAACATCGCGACTCCTCGGACCGGCGGCTATGGTAGCCGCTGCCCCGCCGCAGCGCCGTGAGCGCGATGTGGATACGCGTTGCGCGGGCGGGCGGCGTTCATTCCGGCGGCCCCCAGATCTGCGAGTCCAGGGTCGCCGCGGCGCGCTGTCCCCGCACCCGCCCCTTCTCCACCGTCACGCCCTCGGCGCGCAGGCGCTGGGCCTGCTCGCGATAGCCCTTGGAGCCCTCGGGAAAGGCGATCCGCCCGTCGGACCGCAGCACCCGGTGCCAGGGCAGCTTGGCGTCCTCGTTCTCGCTCAGCAGGCGCGCGACCAGGCGCGCCCGGCCCGGCAGGCCGGCGCGGCGGGCGACCTCGCCGTAGCCGGCGACCTGGCCCTTGGGAATCGCGCGGATCGCGGCGCGGATGCGTGCGGCGGCAGTTTCGCTGTCCATCGCGGTAGCATAAGGCGCTGTAGCGCGCAGGAGTCGCCCCCATGCAGTTCGAACAGATCCGCCAGCACCTGACCCGGACCGGGTTCCATCTCACCGTTCACGACGAGAGCGTGATCTGCATCGAGCTCTCGCTCGAGCAGGGCACCCGCCACCAGGCGATCTTCCTGTCCGAGCTGATGGACGACGACGGCCGCCCGTTCCTGCGCGTGGCCACGGCGATCGCGCCGACCACCGGCCTGGACGCGCGCCGCGCGCTGGCGTTCAACTGGGAAAGCCACGTCGGCTACCTGGCGATCGGCGATCTCGACGGCGTGCCTTACCTGCACCTGTGCGAGAACCGTCCGCTGGAAAGCCTGGACGGCGCCGAAGTGCAGCGCCTGGTGCTGGAGATCGGCGGCGTCGGCGATCGCATGGAGCGGGTGCTGTCGGCCAACGGCGACCTGCTCTGAGTTCGGCTTGCGCTTGGCTGCCTGCGCCTGGCCGTTTCGCTCGCCGCTTTTGCGGCAGCGGCGCCGCGCAGGTATTTCCGCCAATCGTGAGCCGCGAGCGCCATCCCTCAATCCGGCGGCGTCTTCGTCCCAAGCCCCTGGCAGGAGCGGCGCCCCACGGGGATTTTCTCCGGCCATAAGCCGCGACGACCGCAGCGACGTACGCAAGCGCCGTCGCCGAAGCCCGGGCATCCGGGCTTCGTTGTTTTCGGGGCGGGCGGGTCGGCGGGTTTCGGGCCGCAGCGTGGTATCCCACCGCTTCGGTGGTCGCGGCTGACGCCGCTCCTACAAGCGACGCCAACCTCGATCGCCCGCCCCCCTTCCAAGCACCGCGATTCCCCCCTTTGAAAAAGGGGGGCCAGGGGGGATTTGCTCTTGCTCTTGCTCTCGGCAGGTACCCCGAAGACGCCGTTCCGCGCTCGCGGCTCGCCCCGCCCCTACCCCGCCCTGCAGATTCCGCGCAAAAGAAAAGCCCGCTCGAAGCGGGCTTTCTTTGCTCGGAACCTTGCCGATACGGCGCGACGCTCAGGCCCAGCCGAACGCGCGCATCAGCTCGAACAGGCCGTAGGCGATGCCGCCGGCCGCCGGGATGGTCAGGATCCAGGCCCAGATCATCTTCTCGACCACGGTCCACTTGATCGAGTTGAAGCGCTTAGCCGTGCCCACGCCCATGATCGCGGCGGAGATGTTGTGGGTGGTCGACACCGGGATGCCCAGCGAGGACGCGAACATGATCACCGAGGCGGCGCTGGTCTCGGCGGCGAAGCCGTGGATCGGATGCAGCTTGACCAGCTTGTGGCCCAGGGTCTTGATGATCCGCCAGCCGCCGGCGGCGGTGCCGGCCGCCATCACCACCGCACAGGTCAGCTTGATCCAGGTGTCGATGTCGTTGTTGGCGATCGCGCCCGGCGAAGGGTGCAGGAACGCCAGCCACGCCGGCAGGTTGTCCAGGGTGCCGGCCTGCTGCGCGCTGATCAGGGCCAGGGCGATGATGCCCATGGTCTTCTGCGCGTCGTTCATGCCGTGGGCGAAGCCCATGCCGGCGGCGCTGAGCAGCTGCGCCTTGCCGAAGAAGCCGTTGACCCAGCGCGGCCGCGCGGCGCGGCGCAGGATGCCGCCGCTGCGGGCCATGAACGAGATCAGCGCGAACAGCACGCCCATCACCAGGAAGCCTGCGGCGAAGCCCAGCACCGGCGAGGTCACCATCGGCACGATCACCTTCCACAGCACGCCGGCGCTCTTCCAGATCGGCTCGGCCGGATGCGACCAGACCACCGCGTGCCAGTTGTTCGACGCCGCCGCGACCGCGGCGCCGCACAGGCCGCCGATCAGCGCGTGCGAGGACGAGGACGGCAGGCCCAACCACCAGGTGATCAGATTCCAGATGATGCCGCCGAGCAGGGCGCACAGGATCAGCTGCGAGCCGATCTCGACCACCCCGGCGTCGATCAGCCCCGAGGCGATGGTCTTGGCCACCGCGGTGCCCCACAGCGCGCCGACCAGGTTGGTCGACGCGGCCAGGATCACCGCCTGCATCGGCGACAGCACCTTGGTCGCCACCACGGTGGCGATGGAGTTGGCGGTGTCGTGGAAGCCGTTGACGTACTCGAAGATCAGCGCCGCGAGGATCACCACCAGGACCAGCGTAAGCATGGCGCGGGCCTCAGGAGTTCTTGAGCACGATCTGGTAGGCGACCACGCCGGCCTCGCGGCAGCGGTCGATCGCCTTCTCCAGGATCTCGAAGAACTCCTTGAGCAGGAACATCTGCAGGTTGTCGAGCTGGCCGGAGTAGATGTCGCGGTACAGCTCCAGCATCAGCCGGTCGGCCTCGTTCTCCAGCGCGCGCAGCTGGTCGTTGAGCGCTTTCATCGGCTCCAGCTTGAGCTGGCGCAGCTGATGGACCATCTTCACCACCACCGCGGCGGCCTGCTCCAGCATCGCCGCGCGCGGGGCGAAGTCGATGTGCTCCAGGTGGCGGGTGGCCAGCGAGTAGCGATCGGCGAACTTCTCGACCTGCTTGGGAATCTTGTACAGGGCCGAGCTCAGCGCCTCGATGTCCTCGCGCTCGATCGGGGTGATGAAACTGTCGACCAGTTCCTGGCTGATCTTGTCCGAGGTCTCGCGCTCGCGCTGGCGGGCCAGCTTGAACGCGTCCAGGGCCGGCTGCCGGTCGGCCGCCTTGAGCATGTCGTGCAGGGCCTTAGTGCTGTCGTGGGCGGCGACCGAGGCCTCCTCGAGCAGGGTGTAGAACTGGTTGCCTTGGCCGAAAATGGTCTGCAGGGAAAACATGCTGGGGTGCCTCTGGCCTGTGGCCGCGGTTGCCGGCCGCCAGGGCCGAAGGGGTTTGCGGGCGCGATTATGACGGTTTGAGGCGCGCCCGCCCACCTTGACGCCGGTCGCGGCCGCCCCCATCCGACCGGCATGGGCCGCCGCGACGCCGGCTGCGCGCGGCTTTCACGCCTCTGCCGCGCCGCCGCGGGCACAGTCGGTTGCGGACGGGCCCGACCCCGGACCCGGCGAACCGGACCGCTGGACTGGCCCGCCCAACCGGCCCGCCAAGCCGGCCCGCTGAACCACCCTGCTAAGATCGGTGCCGGCCCGACCGTCCGGTTTCGCCGGCCGCTCCGCCCCCCTTCCCGCTTTTCCGCCTCGCACAATGGACGACGACCCAAAACCGCCGCCCGGCCGCTCCCCGGCCCGCTTCCGCCGCGCAATGCGCCCCCTCCGTGATTCCGCCGGCCGCAGGAGGCATTGCCGATGCTGGAACTTCTGATCGTCGCGGCCCTGATCGTCCTCAACGCCTTCTTCGCGATGTCGGAGATGGCCTTGATGACCTCGCGCAAGCTGCGCCTGAAGCAGATGGCCGAGACCAGCCGCGGCGCCCGCACCGCCCTGCAACTGGCCGAGCATCCCGACAATCTGTTGTCGACCGTGCAGGTCGGCATCACCGCGATCGGCGTGCTCACCGGCACCTTCGGCGGCGAATCCATCGGCCTGGCCATCGCCGGCTGGATCAGCGGCATCGTGCCCGATGCGGCGCAGTACGCGCGCAGCATCGGCATCGGCACCGCGGTCACCCTGATCACCGCCTCCAGCGTGATTTTCGGCGAGCTCATTCCCAAGCGCCTGGCCCTGACCAACCCGGAGAAGATCGCCAGCACCGTGGCGGTGGTGCTCGATGGCCTGGCCCGCTTCGCCAAGCCGGTGGTGGCCGCGCTCGGCGCGATCAACCGCGCCGTGCTGCGCCTGCTCGGGATCAAGGACGACGCGCGCAGCGAGATCAGCGAAGAAGAGATCCGCCTGCTGGTGACCGAAAGCCACGAGCAGGGCGTGATCGACGCCGACGAGCGCAAGATGATGAACCGCGTGCTCAGCCTCGGCGACCGCACCAGCGAAAGCCTGATGACGCCGCGCACCCGGATCGCCTGGCTGGATGCGTCCGCGCCGCTGGAAGAGAACCTGGCGATCATGCGCGAGTCGCCGTTCTCGCGCTTTCCGGTCTACCGCGGCGGCGACCAGGACGTGCTCGGCGTGCTCGAAGCCAAGAGCCTGCTCGCCACCCTGGGCGTGCCGGGCGCGGAACCGGACCTGTTCGGGCAGTTGCGCGAAGCACTGTTCGTGTCCGAATCGACCCATGCGCTGAAGCTGCTGGAGATCTTCCGCGAGGAACAGCAGTCGCTGGCCCTGGTGGTCGACGAATACGGCGACGTCGCCGGCCTGGTCACGGTCAACGACCTGATGGGCGCGGTGATCGGCCGGGTCCAGACCGCCGAGTCCGACGATCAGCCCGGGCCGGTGGTACAGCGCGAGGACGGCTCCTACCTGATCGACGGCGCCCTGCCGGTGGAGGAATTGCGCGAAGTCATCGGCGGCGGGCGCCTGCCGAACGAGGACGAGCACGATTTCCACACCGCCGCGGGCATGGTCATCGCCCATTTCGGCCGCATCCCGCACGTCGGCGAGTACTTCGCCTGGCCGGGCTGGCGGATCGAAGTGATCGACCTGGACGGCCCGCGCATCGACAAACTGCTGTTGCAGCCGCAGGCCAAGGCGCAGGAGTCCGGCGACGATGAGCTCGGCGGCTGATCGCGGCCCCGACGCCGGCGACGACGAGCGTCCGCGCTCGCGCCGCCGGCACGGCCCGCGCCCGCACGAGGCCGGCACCCGCGCCCTGCTCGACGCGATCGTCGCCGGCGATCCGGACGAGGTGGTGCGCTTCGGCGACGTGTTCGCCGGGCTAGGCAACCGGTCCTTCGGCATGCTGTTGTTCGTCTCCACCCTGCCCGCCTTCATCCCGATCCCCGGGGTCGGCGGCGCGGTCAGCGGCCCGCTGGTGGTGCTGGTCGGCCTGCAATTGTTGATCGGGCTCAGCAAGCCGTGGCTGCCGGGCTTCGTCGCCCGGCGCGGGCCGCATCGGCACGCGATGGCCAAGTTCCGCAACCTGCTGGCGCCGTGGCTGGCGCGGCTGGAACGGGTGGTCCGCCCGCGCGCGACCTACCTGCTCGACCACCGCCTGGCCAACGCCTTCACCGGCCTGCTGCTGATCCTGCTCGGCATCCTGCTGTCGCTGCCGATTCCGTTCACCAACTTCCTGTTCGGCGCGCTGTTGCTGCTGTTCGCCTTCGCCCTGCTCGAACGCGACGGCAAACTGATGGGCCTGGCCTGGATCGCCGGCACCGCCGCGGTCGGCGTATTCGGCATCCTCTCCGGGACCCTGGCCCAGGCCGCGGCGGAATGGATCGATCTGGCGCGCAGCAAGATCGGTTGAGGCGGCACCGATCACCGGTTGCGTCAAAGCTTCCGTCCGCAAGCGGCCGGGTCACTTTCTTTGTCCAAGGCGACAAAGAAAGTAACCAAAGAAAACGCCATGGCTGTTTCGAATCAAAAGCCACTATGGGTCGGGGCCGACGCGGGGCTGCTCCGCACAGGCCATCCCTGGCCTGGCTGCGCACGGCCCGCATCCTTGCGGGCCGCCCTCCGGGGCTGCAGGTCTTCTCGCGAGTTCGGTCCCGCGCCAAGCTCTTCATGGCAACGGCAACGGCAACGGCAACGGCAACGGCATGCAGTGCTTAATGGGTAGGAGCGGCGTCCCACGGGGATTTCCTTCGGTCACAAGCCGCGACCCCCATCGCGCCCGTTCGCCACGTCTTTGTCCTGGGCCCCTTGTAGGAGCGGCGTAAGCCGCGACCACGTTCTTGCGGTCTCGCGCTGTCTGTCGTTCGAAGGCTTCTAAAGCTCCAAAGCAAAGGGTCGATGCCGCAAGCCAGACTAGCCGCCCCGAATTTGCGGTTGTCTTTGCGGTTGCCGTTGCCCTAAAGAGCTTGGCATCGCTTCGAACTCGCGAGGCCGCCCTGAAGCCCCGGAGGGCGGCCCGCAGGGATGCGGGCCGTGCGTAGCCAGGCCAGGGATGGCCTGTGCGGAGCAGCCCTGCGCAGGCTCCGTCCCATAGTGGCTTTTGATTCGAAACAGCCACGGCGTTTTCTTTGGTTACTTTTGACCGAAGGAAATCCCGTGGGACTTTGTCGCCTTGGACAAAGAAAGTGACCCGGCCGCTTGCGGACGGAAGCTTTGCTTTAGAGCTTTGAAGCTTTAGAAGTCTTCGAACGACAGACACCGCGAGACCGCAAGAACGCGGTCGCGGCTTACGCCGCTCCTACGAAGGGCGCAGGACAAAGACGCGGCGAACGGGCGCGATGGCGGTCGCGGCTTGTGACCGAAGGAAATCCCCGTGGGACGCCGCTCCTACCTCTTAAGCACTGCATGCCGTTGCCGTTGCGGTTACTTTTGACCGAAGGAAATCCCGTGGATGGGACTTTGTCGCTTTGGACAAAGAAAGTGAACCGGCCGCTTGCGGACGGAAGCTTTGCTTTGGAGCTTTGAAGCTTTAGAAGCCTCCGAACGGCACACGCCGCGAGACCGCAGCAGCGCGGTCGCGGCTTATGACCGAAGGAAATCCCTGTGGGACGCCGCTCCTACAGGGGGCGTAGGACAAAGACGCGGCGAACGGGCGCGATGGCGATAGCCGCGCGACCGCTTACGCAGTCAACAGAGCGCGGAATTCCTGGGCGTTGACCGGGTGACCCAGCCAATAACCCTGGGCCAGGTCGCAGCCGCGCTCGCGCAACACCGCGTACTGACCTTCCTTTTCCACGCCCTCGGCGACCACGGTGATGCCTAGCGAGTGAGCCATGGCGATGATCGCCGTGGTCAGGGCCAGGTCGTCCGGGTCGCGCAGCACGTCGGCGATGAAGCTGCGGTCGATCTTGACCCCGTCCACCGGCACCCGGCGCAGATGGCTGAGCCCGGAGAAGCCGGTGCCGAAATCGTCCAGCCACACCTTGACCCCGCTCGCGCGCAAACGCGCCAGCAGGTTGCTGGCGTGGATCTCGTCGCCGATCACCGCCGTCTCGGTCAGTTCCAGGTGCAGATGGTGCGCCGCCAGCCCGGTGTCGTGCAGGCAGTCGGCCACGGTCTTGGGCAGGTCGCCGCTGCGCAGCTGGCGCGGCGAGACGTTGACCGAAACGAACAGCGGCTCGGCGTCCGGGCGCGCGCGCTGCCAGGCCATCGCGTCCTCGCAGGCCGCGCGCAGCACCTGCGGCCCCAGGGTCTCGATCATGCCGCTCTGCTCGGCCACGTCGATGAATACCGACGGCGCGATCAGGCCCTGCTCGGGATGCTTCCAACGCAGCAAGGCCTCGGCGCCGACCATCGCGCCGTCGGCCAGGCGGTACACCGGCTGGTAGACCAGGCTCAGTTCGCCGCGGTCCCAGGCGCCGCGCAACTCGTGCTCCAGGTGGACGCGGCGCTCCACCGCCTGGTCCATCGCCCGGCTGTAGAAGCGGTAGCAGTTCTTGCCGGCGACCTTGGCCTGGTACATGGCGATGTCGCCGTTCTTCATCAGCCCGGTCGCGCCGGAGGCGTCCTCCGGGTACAGGGTCACGCCGATCGAGGTGCCCAGGAACACCTGCCGGTCGTGGACCACGATCGGCTGGCCGAGCTCGCCGACCAGCACTTCGGCCAGGTGGCTGGCGATGGTGCGCGCCTCGCCCTGGCGATCGTCCTCGCCCTCGACCAGGATCACGAACTCGTCGCCGCCGAAGCGCGCCAGCAGCGCGTGCTCGCCGCCGATCCGCAGCACGGTCTGCTGGATGCGCTGGGCGAACTGCAGCAGGACCTCGTCGCCGGCGTCGTGGCCGAGGGTGTCGTTGACCCGCTTGAAATCGTCGATGTCGGCGAACAGCAGCGCCAACTGGCCGCCGCCGTCGCTCAAGTGCAGCAGGCGCTGGTCCAGCGCCTCGCGGAACGCCAGCCGGTTGGCCAGCCCGGTCAGGGCGTCGGTGTAGGCCATGCGGCGGATGTCGCGGTCGTGGCGGGCCAGGCTCTGGCTCATGCGCCCGAACGCGCGCATCAGGTCGCCGACCTCGTCGTTGCCCTGCCCGCCCGCCGGCGCGCTGTCGAAGTGGCCGTTCTCGATCGCCAGGGCGGCGTCGGCCAGTTGCCGGATCGGCTTCACCAGCCAGCGTTGGATCAGCCACAGCATCAGCCCGCCCAAGGCCAGCAGGCCCACGCTCAACACCCCGACCCACAGCAACTGGCGCCGGCCGAGTTCGTTGAGGCGGTTGCGCAGCTTGTCCAGGGCGCCGTCCTGGTAGGCACGCATGGCCTTGAGGTCGTAACCGACCCGGACCCCGCCCAGGCGCTGCTGGCCGATCTTGATCGGCGCCGACACGTCCAGGGTGGTTTCGGTCCATTGCGCGTGCAGGCCCTGCGCGCGCACCACCTGCGCCGCGATCGCATCGTCCATGCGCTTGCCGTAGCTGGGGATTTCCTCGCTGCCGTCGTGGACGACGTTGCCGTCGCTGTCGTAGACCAGCACGTAGCGCACGCCGGGGTTGTTCATCGCCGCGCGGCCGAGTTCGCCGATCGCGTCCAGGTCGAAGTAGTACAAGGGATTGGTCAGCGAGCCGGCCAGTTGCCCCACCTCGCCCTCGCCGTGCCGGCGCAGGCTTTCGGCCATGGTGTCGCGCATCGCCTCGCGGCTGATCCCGACCACCTCGCTCTGGGTGCGCTCCTGCCGTACCAGCAGCATCGCGATCAGCACGGTCACGACCAGGAAGGCCACCGCCATCATCGCCAGGAACTTGGCCTGCAAGCCGGCGCGCAGGTTCATTCGACCTCCGCGCGAACCCGCGCGACGCCTTCGCCGATGTGATCCAGGCTGCGCTGCGAAGCGGCGTCGATCGGCAGGAAACGGGTGGTCTTGAAGAAGCGCAGTAGGGCCTCGCCGGCGTCCGGGTCGCCGGCGGCGTCGATCAGCACCTCGCGCAGGCGCGCGGCGACCTTGGGATCGAGATCGCCGCGGACCAGTTCCAGCGCGCGCGGATACTGTTCGCTGCGGCCGATCACCACCAGGTCGCGGCGGAACGCGTCCGGCACCCGGCGCGGGTTGTCCCAGTCCAGATTGCTCATCACCCCGGCGTCGACCAGGCGCTTGTGCACCCAGGTCGAGATGTTGAGCTCCGAGCGCGCGAACAGATAGCCGACCGCGCCGCGGTTGATGCGGTCGGTCGGCGACAACAGGATCTCCAGCGCCAGGCCCTGTTCGAGCAGGGTCGCCGCCGGGACGAAATACGCGCTGGTCGAGGACGGGCGCTGGAAGGCCACGTTGTGGCCGCTGAGGTCCTTGAGCGTGCGCAGGCCGCTGTCGCGGCGGGCGAAGAACACCGAATGGTAGTGGCTGACCCCGTCGCGCTCGGTCAGCAGCAGCGGCCGGGTCTGCGCGCGCTGCTCCAGCAGCATCGCCGTGCCGGCGGTCTCGCTGACCCAGTCGACCCGGCCGCGACGCAGGTAGCTGGCCATCTGCTGGGCGTCCTTGGCCATCAGGATCCGGCCTTCGCGGATGCCGACGTCGGCCATGCGCGGGACCACGTAGTCCAGCAGCGGCTTGAGCTGTTCGTAATGGGTCTTGGGATCGTCGCTGATCCGCCCCAGCACCAGCACGTGCGCATCCGAGCCGTCCTTGTGCCCGCCGGGCACGTCGTGCGGCCTGGCCGCCGGCGCGGTCGCGGCGAAGGCGCCCAACAGGACCAGGACCAGCGCCCACCACGAACCGGAATTCCGCGCGCTAACGCTCAACAGTCGTCACCTGGTCGGATTGCCTAGCGAGCGTAATCGAAACCGAGCCCGGACCGGAACCGGGGCCGCCCCACCGTCCATCGGTCCGCGACCGCCGCCTCAGTCGCCCCGCGCCGGGACCGCCCCTTCCGCAGCATGCCCCTTCCGCAGCACGCCCCTTCCGCAGCCCGCCCCGGCCTCATGCCGCCCCATGGAACTCGCCTCCCAAGACACCCGACGCTGTTCCCCCCTTTGCCAAAGGGGGGCCAGGGGGGATTTGCTCTTGCTCTTGCTCTTGCTCTTGCTCCCGCCGCGACCGCCCCCGCGAAGACCTCAGCGCTTGTCCCCCGCCAGCATCGCCATCCGCTCCACGTCCGCGAGCACCCCGCGCAGCAGCCGCACCTCGCGCTCGTCCAGGTCGGCGCGCAGGAACAGCCGGCGCAGCTTGCGCATCGCCGAATCCGGGGTGCGGCCCTTGTGGAAGTCGATCGCATCCAGGGCCTCGCCGAGCTGGCCGAAGAAGCCCTCCAGTTGCGCGTGCGAGGCCGGCGGATCGCGCCGCTCGTAAACGCCGCCGGCGGCGGTCGCGGCCAGCGCGGCCATGCGCAGTTCGTAGCTCAGCACCTGCACCGCGGCGCCGAGGTTCAACGAGCTGTAGGCCGGATTGGCCGGAATGTGCACCGCCGCATGGCACAGCTGCAGTTCCTCGTTGTCCAGGCCGGTGCGCTCGCGGCCGAACACCAGCGCCACCTCGCCGCCGCCGCGGGCGCGGCCGTCGATGCGCGCGGCCGCCTCGCGCGGGGCCAGTTCCTCCAGGGCGATGCGCCGGCTACGCGCGGTGCAACCCAGGACCAGATGGCAGTCGGCCACCGCCGTGGCCAGGTCGGGCAGCACGCTGGCCGCCTCCAGCACGTCGTCGGCGCCGGCCGACATCGCGTAGGCGTCGCGGTCCAGCGGCTTCTCCGGCGCGACCAGGACCAGGCGCGACAGGCCCATGGTCTTCATCGCCCGCGCCGCCGAGCCCATGTTGCCCGGGTGCTGGGTGCCGACCAGGACGATCCGGATGCGCGCGGCGGCGGGGTCGGCGGCGACGGACGCAGCCTCAAGTGAGTTGGCATTTTCGGGCGCCTGGACCGGCGCCAGGGGGTGACGGGGATCGGTGTTCATGCGCAGATGGTAAACTCCCCGCCCCGGCCCAGCGCCGGTTCCGCTCTTTCTCCCCGCCAGTCCCGCCCCTCCTCCCACGTTCGAGGCCGTAAGCCATGCAGAAACCCGCCGTCACCCTCATGGTCAAAGCCGCCCGCGCCGCAGGCAACGTCCTGCTCCGCCACATGCACCGCGTGGACGCGCTGAACATCGTCGAGAAGGGCCGCATGGACTACGCCAGCGAGGTCGACCGCCTCGCCGAGGCCGAGATCATCAAGGAATTCCGCCGCGCCACCCCGGACTACGCCATCCTCGGCGAAGAGCACGGCCCGCTCGGCCAGGCCCGCTTCACCTGGGTGATCGACCCGCTCGACGGCACCAGCAACTACCTGCACGGCATCCCGCATTTCTGCGTCTCCATCGCCCTGTGCGAGAACGGCGAGCCGATCCACGGGGTGATCTTCGATCCGCTGCGCAACGACCTGTTCACCGCCAGCCGCGGCAGCGGCACACAGCTCAACGAAAAGCGCGTGCGCATCGCCGAGCGCAAGGAATTGAACGGCGCGATGCTGATCACCGGCTTCCCGCCGCGCGAGCGCGCCAACGCCAGCGCCCACCTCAAGTGCCTGGACAACCTGCTGATCGACGTCGAGGACGTGCGCCGCACCGGTTCGGCCGCGCTCGACCTGGCCTACGTCGCCTGCGGCCGCGCCGACGGCTACTTCGAAGCCGGGCTCAAGCCCTGGGACGTCGCCGCGGGCGTGCTGATGGTGCGCGAAGCCGGCGGCAAGGTGGTCGACTTCCGCGGCCGCCCGACCGGGCCGATGGACAACCGCGGCCTGCCGCCGCGCCAGATCGTCGCCGGCAACCTGCGCGTGGCCGACGCGCTGCAGCAGCGGATCGTCAACACCGGCTACGCCAACGCGTTCGACTGATCCGCACCGCCTCGGCTCGCGCCGCAGCGAATGCCAGAACGCCGCGACCGGGTCGCGGCGTTTTTCGTTTGCGCGTAGGCGGATGCGGCGGCCGCCCGTCGCCGCTACATTGGCGCCGGCCGGCGCGTGCCGGCGAAACGTTCAAAGGACTGAGCCGATGAGCAAACCCGAAATCTACGTCAGCACCGACGTCGAGGCCGACGGCCCGATCCCGGGGCCGCATTCGATGCTGAGCTTCGCCTCGGCGGCCTATCTGGCCGACAAGACCCTGGTCGGCACGTTCTCGGCCAACCTCGACACCTTGCCGGGCGCCGAAGGCCACCCCGACACGATGCGCTGGTGGGGCGACAACCGCGCCGCCTGGGAGGCCTGCCGGCGCGACCCGCAGCCGCCGCAGGCGGCGATGCGCGCCTACGTCGAATGGCTGGACGCGCTGCCCGGAAAGCCGGTGTTCGTCGGCTATCCGGCCGCCTACGACTTCCTGTTCGTGTACTGGTACCTGATCCGCTACGCCGGCCGCAGCCCGTTCTCGCATTCGGCGCTGGACATCAAGTCGTATGCGATGGCGGTGCTGAAGACCGACTACCGCGAGTCGACCAAGCGGCGCATGCCCAAGGCCTGGTTCGACCGGCTGCCGCATACCCACGTCGCCCTCGACGACGCGATCGAACAGGGCGCGCTGTTCTGCAACCTGCTCGCCTTCTCGCGCAGGGACGCAGGGGGTTAAGCGCGCTTAACCCCCTGCGTCCCTGGGTCGCTGGCGCCTCGGGGGATCACACCGCCCGCGCCGTCACCGTCCAGGTCGCGCCCATCATCGCGATGCCGCGCTCGCGCGCGAGTTCGCGCAGGGCGCCGCGCAGGCGGGCCTCGGCGCGCGCGCGCACGGCCTCGTCCTGGGCCGCGAGCAGGCGCGCGACCGGGCCGACCCGCAGCACCTGGTCGTAGGCATCGGCCGCGGCCGCGTCGGGGTCCTCGCCCTCGCCGAGATAGAACGGCGCCTGGAACGCGCTCAACTCGATCGCGCCGAAGCCGGCCGCGCCGAGCACCTGCTCGATGCGCTCCGGTTCGGCCAGCGCGAACGGGCCCGGCGCGCGCGGGTCGACGCTCGGCAGGTCGATTTCCGCGGCGATCGCGCGCAGCGGCCAGCGGTACCAGTCGTTGCGCTCGGGCGCCTGCCAGCAGGCGAAGGCCAGCCGGCCGCCGGGCTTGAGGGTCTTGCGCAGTTCGGCGAAGGCGGCGACGGGGTCGTCGAAGAACATCACCCCGAAGCGCGAGAACAGCAGGTCGAAGCGCGCCGGCTCGAACAGCGGCCGGCTGGCGTCGGCGAGGCGGAACTCGACCGCCAGCCCCAACGCGGCGGCGCGCTCGCGGGCGCGGCCGAGCAAGGGTTCGGACACGTCGACGCCGACCACCGAGCCGCCGGCGCCGACCGCGCGCGCCAGTTCGAACGCGGTCGCGCCGGCGCCGCAGCCGATGTCCAGCACCGTCTCGCCGGGCTGCGCCGCCGCGGCCGCGAGCGCGGCCCGGCCATAGGCCTCGGTACGCCGGTCGAGCCAGTCGTTGTAGGTCAGCCAGCGCTCGCCGACGGCGCCGTTCCAGTCGTCGATCTGTTGCTTGTTCGCCGCGGTCATCTCGTCCTCTGCGCGATGCGGGCCGCGGCGCGCGCTGCGAGCGCGGCGCCGGCGCGGCCGCCGGAACCGCGATGATCCTCCCGCGCGGCGCAAAGAAAAAGGCCGCGCATGGGCGCGGCCTTTTCTTGCAAGCCCGGCGCCGATACCACAGGCGCCGGCAGGCAGGCTTACGGACGGCGCGCCAGCGCCGCCTCGTCCTTGGCCTTGGGCAGCAGGTCCTGCTTGCTGACCTTCAGCAGGCCCAGGGTCAGCAGCGGGCAAGCGACGAAGATCGACGACAGGGTGCCGATGATGATGCCGATCATCTGCGACTCGGCCATGCCGCGCAGCGAACCGCCGCCGTAGATGTACAGCGCGACCACGGTCAGGAAGGCGACGAACGAGGTGATCACCGTACGCGACAGGGTCTGGTTGATCGACTTGTTGAGCACGGTCTCCGGATCGGCGCGCATCGAGCGGAAGTTCTCGCGCACGCGGTCGAACACCACGATGGTGTCGTTGATCGAGTAGCCCATCACCGACAGGATGCCGGCCAGCACGGTCAGGTCGAACTCGTGGCCGGAGATCGCGAACCAGCCGGCGACCACGATCACGTCGTGCAGGGTGGTGATGATCGCGGCGACGGCGAACTTCCATTCGAAGCGGAAGGCGATGTAGATCAGGAAGCCGACCACCACGAACAGCAGCGCGTACAGACCGTTGAGCGCCAGCTCGCGGCCGACCTGCGGGCCGACGAACTCGTTGCGCAGGATCTTGGCCTGGTTGTCAGCGCCCGACACCGCCTTCATCACCGCCTCAGCGGCGTGGGCGGTGGCGGCCGAGCCGGAATCGCCCTCGCGCGGCTGCAGGCGGATCAGCAGCTCGTTGCCGGCGCCGTAGGTCTGCACCTGGGCGCTGTCGTAGCCGTCGGCGGCCAGGCGCTCGCGCACCGTGTCCAGCGAAACCGGCTTGGCCAGGTGCAGCTCGACCAGGTTGCCGCCGGTGAAGTCCAGGGCGTAGTTGAAGTTGCGCGTGGCCATGGCGCCGATGGCGACGAACATGATCAGCGCGGCCACGGCGATCGAGACCCAACGCAACTTCATGAAGTTGATGTTGGCGTCGTTGGGCAGCAGGGTCAGCGGGAAAATAGTCATGTCTGGGTTCTCCCGTCAGATCGCGATGGACTTGAGCTTGCGGCGGTTGCCGTAGAGCAAGGTGGCGATGCCGCGCGAGACGGTCACGGCGGTGAAGACCGAGGTCAGGATGCCGATGATCATGGTCATCGCGAAGCCCTGCAGCGGGCCGGTGCCGAACGCCAGCAGCGCCAGGCCGGCCAGCAGCGCGGTCATGTTGGAGTCGAAGATCGTGCCGGAGGCCTTGTCGTAGCCGCTGGCGATCGCCGCTTGCGGCGGCACCCCGGCGCGCAACTCCTCGCGTATGCGTTCGTTGATCAGCACGTTGGCGTCGACCGACATGCCCACCGACAGGGCCAGGCCGGCGAAGCCCGGCAGGCTCATGGTCGCGCCGATCATCGACATCAGCGCCACCACCATCAGCAGGTTCAGCACCAGCGCCAGGCAGGTGATCAGGCCGAACATGCGGTAGTAGATCAGGAAGAAGGTCAGCGCGAACACGAACGAGTACAGCACCGCGGTGGTGCCGCGCTTGACGTTGTCGGCGCCCAGGCTGGGGCCGACCACGCGCTCTTCGACGAAGGTCATCGGCGCGGCCAGGGCGCCGGACTTGAGCTGCTTGGCCAGGCTGTTGGCCTCGTCGCGGCTCAGGCCGGTGGTCTGGAAGTCCTTGCCGAACACGCCCTGGATGGTCGAGGAGCTGATCACCCGCTCTTCGGTGCGAGTGGTGCGCACTTCCTTGCCGTCGACGATCTCGGTGATCGGGATCTGCTCGACGTAGACGATGCCCAGGCGCTTGCCGACGTTTTCCAGGGTGTGGTTGAGCATGCGCTGGCCGCCGATGGCGTTCAGGGTGATGCTCACGCTGGGCTGGCCCTGCTGGTCGTTGCCGGGGATGGCGTTGACCAGCTGGTCGCCGGACACCAGCAGGCGCTTGGACAGCAGCAGCGGCTGCTTGGCCTCGTTGTAGTACACGCGCGCTTCCGGCGGCACGTTGCGGTCGCGCACGGCGGCCGCGGCGGCGGCTTCGTCGCCGACCACGGCGCGGAATTCCAGGGTCGCGGTGGCGCCGATCTGGCGCTTGGCCTCGGCGGTGTCCTGCAGGCCCGGCAGCTGGATCACCACCCGGTCGGTGCCCTGGCGCTGGATCACCGGCTCGGCCACGCCGAAGGCGTTGATGCGGTTGCGCAGGGTGGTCAGGTTCTGCTCGATCGCGTCGAGCGAGATGCGCTGCAGCTCGGACGGCGGGATGTTCAGGGTCAGGGTGCGGCCTTCCAGGTCCTGGGTCAGGGTCGGGAAGGCGGTGCGCAGCTGCTTCTGCGCCTTGTCGGCGTCGGCGTTGCCGGCCAGGGTGGCGACGATGGCCTCGTTGCCGCGGCGCACCACCGAGGTGTAAGGCACGGCGCTGTCGCGCAGGGTCGCGCGCACGTCTTCGACGTAGGCCTCAAGGCGCTTGTTCAGCGCCGCGGCCTGGTCGACCTGCATCACGAAGTGCACGCCGCCCTGCAAGTCCAGGCCGCGCGGCATCGGCTTGGCGCCGAGCGATTCCAGCCAGCCCGGCACGGTCGGCGCCAGGCTCAGCGCGACCACGTAGTCGCTGCCGAGCTTGGGCCGCAGCAGGTCGGCGGCGCGGGTCTGCTGCTCGGTGTCGTTCAGGCGCACCATCAGGTTGCCCTGGTCTTCGACCTGCACCGACTTGGTCGGAATCTTGGCCTGGGCCAGCAGATCGGCCGCCCGCTTGGCCAGCGCGGCGTCGATCTGGGTGCTGCCCGACCGCGCCGCGGAAATCTGGACGGACGGGTCCTGCGGATAAGCGTTCGGCAGCGCGTACAGCACGCTGACGACGAGAACCACCAGGATGGCGAAGTATTTCCAGCGCGCGAAGGTCAGCATCGAAAACCCCTGCGGCGGCCTCCCCGGCCGCCGCGATTGAAGATGGCGTGGCAGCGTCGGATCAGGCCGACTTCAGGGTGCCCTTGGGCAGCACGTTGGCGATCGCGCCCTTCTGCACGCGGATGCGCACGTTGGCGGCGATTTCCACGGTGATGAAGTTCTCGCCGATGTCGGTCACGGTGCCGGCGATGCCGCCGTTGGTCAGCACTTCGTCGCCCTTGGACAGCTTTTCGAGCATGCCGCGGTGTTCCTTGGCGCGCTTCATCTGCGGGCGGAAGATCAGGAAGTACATGACGGCGATCAGCACCAGCGGCAGGACGAGGCCGCCGAGGCCGCCGCCGAACAGGCCGCCCTGCGGCGCGCCGGCCGGCGCGGCCTGGGCGTAGGCGGGGGCGATCAGGAGGTCGAGCAGGTTCATCGTGAAGTCCTGGAACGAAAATAGTCGGGGATTATGCCACGCCCGGACCGGGGCCAACGGCGGCCGCGGAATGGGGTCCGCGGCACGTTTTTGGCCACGCATTCGCCGGCGTTCGGAGCGGTCGGCGGCCCCGGGCGGGGCGGTTGCGGCCGTGGCCGGGCCCGGCGGCCCGGTCGGTCCGCCTGCGGCCGATCAGCTGCGGGCGGCGTAGAAGGACTCGCGGAAGGCGGCAAAGGTTCCCTGCTCGATGGCCTGGCGCATCTGCGCCATCAGGCGCTGGTAGTAGCGCAGGTTGTGCAGGGTGCCGAGCATCGGCCCGAGCATCTCGTTGCAGCGGTCCAGGTGGCGCAGGTAGGCGCGGCTGAAGCCGTTGGCGCAGGCATAGCAGTCGCAGCCCTCCTCGATCGGGCGCAGGTCGCGCTCGTACTTGGCGTTGCGCACCCGCACCGTGCCGGTGGAGGTGAAGTAATGGCCGTTGCGGGCGTTGCGGGTCGGCATCACGCAATCGAACATGTCGACGCCGCGGGCGACCGATTCGACCAGGTCTTCCGGCCGGCCCACGCCCATCAGATAGCGCGGCCGGTCGGCCGGCAGTTGCGGGCAGGTGTGTTCGAGCATCTCGTTGCGCTCGGCCTCCGGCTCGCCCACCGCCAGGCCGCCGATCGCGTAGCCGTCAAAGCCCAGCGCCTGCAGGCCCTCGGCCGAACGGCTGCGCAGGCCGTGGTGGACGCCGCCCTGGACGATGCCGAACAAGGCCGCATCGTTGCCCTCGTGAGCGCGCTTGGAGCGCTCGGCCCAGCGCAGGCTCAGTTCCATCGACTTGCGCGCGACCTCCTCGGTGGCCGGGTACGGCGTGCATTCGTCGAAGATCATGACGATGTCCGAATCCAGCACGCGCTGGATGTGCATGCTCTCTTCCGGGCCGAGGAAGACCTTGCTGCCGTCGACCGGCGAGGCGAAGGTCACGCCCTGCTCGGTGATCTTGCGCCGGTGGGCGAGCGAGAACACCTGGAAGCCGCCGGAGTCGGTCAGGATCGGCCCGTTCCAGCGCGCGAAACCGTGCAGGCCGCCGTGGTCGCCGATCACGTCCAGGCCCGGACGCAGGTACAGGTGGAAGGTGTTGCCGAGGATGATCTGCGCGCCGAGCTCGCGCACCTGCTCGGGCATGATGCCCTTGACCGAGCCGTAGGTGCCGACCGGCATGAACGCCGGAGTCTCGACGGTGCCGCGCGGAAAGGTGAGGCGGCCGCGGCGCGCGGCGCCGTCCTGGCCTAGCAGTTGGAACGACATGCGGCTCATGCGCGGGCTCCTTGATCGGGGTGCGGGGCGCATGGGGC
>NZ_JAIHOO010000001.1:5061005-5224492 GCF_019733395.1 Lysobacter sp. BMK333-48F3
GACTTGGGGGTTCGCCGTTAGGTCGCTGGCGCGAAAAGCAAAGCGGCGCTTGCGGTGTTTCGGCTTCGGTTCGCGGCGGCGGGGCTACGTCGCTGCGGTTGGCAACAGCAGCATCGCGTCGCCGTAGGAGAAGAACCGATAGCGCTCGGCGATCGCATGCGCGTAGGCGGCGAACATGCGCTCCTTGCCGGCGAAGGCCGAGACCAGCATCAGCAGCGTGCTCTCGGGCAGATGGAAGTTGGTGATCAGGCCGTCGACCGAGCGGATCCGATAGCCCGGCAGGATGAACAAGCGGGTCTCGCCGGCGAAGGGCTGCAGCTCGCCCTCGCCGCTCTGGCCGTCCTCGTGGCGGGTCGCGCTTTCCAGCGCGCGCACCACGGTCGTGCCGACCGCGATCACCCGGCCGCCGGCGGCGCGGGTGCGGCGGATCTGCTCGATCAGGCCGGCGCCGACGTTGAGCCATTCGCTGTGCATCACGTGCTGGTCCAGATGCTCGGCGCGCACCGGCTGGAAGGTGCCGGCGCCGACATGCAGGGTGACGTGGCCGAACTCGACCCCGCGCTCGCTCAGCCGCTGCAGCAGGGCCTGGTCGAAATGCAGGCCGGCGGTGGGCGCGGCGACCGCGCCGACTTCGCGCGCGAACACGGTCTGGTAGCGCTCGGCGTCGTCCTGGCCCGGCTCGCGCTGGATGTACGGCGGCAGCGGCAGGCGGCCGGCGTGCAGCAGCCATTGCTCCAGCGACTCGGGCACGTGGAAGCGCAGGCGGTAGAACTCGCCGTCGCGGCCCAGCACCTCGGCCTCGCCGCCGGCGTCCAGGGCGATGCGCGCGCCGGGCTTGGGCGACTTGCTGACCCCGAGCTGGGCGCGCGCCTCGGACCCGCCGAGCAGGCGCTCGATCAGGATCTCGACCCGGCCGCCGGTGCTCTTCTGCCCGAACAGGCGCGCCGGAATCACCCGGGTGTCGTTGAACACCAGCAGGTCGCCCGGCTGCAGCAGCTCGGTCAGGTCGCGGAAGCTGCGGTCCTGCAGCGGCGCCGGCTCCGGCGGCACGACCAGCAGGCGGCTGGCCGAGCGTTCGGCCAGCGGGGCCTGGGCGATCAGCTCGGGCGGGAGTTCGTAATGGAAGTCGGACTTTTTCAAAGGAAACCGGAGAGAGTGAGCGCGCAGCGCCGCGGCGGCCGAAGCCCGGCCAACCGGACCGTGCCGGCCGGAGAGGGGCCGGAGTCGGAACCGGGCAGGACGGAACCGGGCAGGGAGCGGGACATTATCCCGGGTATGGGCGGGATCGCCAAAGGCGGGGGTCGCAGGTGGGGGCGGCATCCGCAAAAGCAAAAGCAAATCCCCCCTGCCCCCCTTTTTCAAAGGGGGGAACGGCAAAAGCTGGGTGCGCGGGCTATTGCCCCTTTTGGCAAAGGGGGCCAAGGGTAGGAACGGCGAAAACTGAGCGCGCGAGCTATTGCCCCTTTTGGCAAAGGAGGCCAAGGGTGGGAACGGCAAAAGCTTAGCGCGCGGGCTATTGCCCCCTTTGACAAAGGGGGCCAGCGCCCGGCGCGGGCTGGGCCGCTGGACGGCGTCCGGAGCGCGGGGGATTTGCTCTTGCCCCGCTCTTGCCCCGCTCCTGCCTCGCCCCTACCCGACCGCGCCGGCGCCGCTACAACCAGCCGTTCTGGCGCGCGCGCCGGTAGGCCTCGATGCGGTTGCTGCTGTCGAGCTTGCCGATCGCTTCGGACAAGTAGTTGCGCACCGTGCCCTGGCTCAGGTGCAGGCGCTCGCCGATTTCGGCGGTGGACAGGCCCTCGCCGGCCAGGCGCAGGACCTGGCGCTCGCGCTCGGTCAGCGGGTCTTCGTCGCTCCAGGCCGCCACCGCGAGTTGCGGGTCGATCGCCCGGCCGCCGCGGTGGACCTGGCGCAGCGCGTCGGCGAGCTGGCCGGCGGGCGCGTCCTTGAGCAGATAGCCGCGCACCCCGGCGTCCATCGCCCGGCGCAGGTAGCCGGCGCGGCCGAAGGTGGTGACGATCACCACCCGGGTCGGCAGGCCGGAATCGCGCACCCGCAGGGCCAGGTCGATGCCGGTCATGCCGGGCATCTCGATGTCGGTGACCAGCAGGTCCGGCTGCACTCGCCGCACCGCCTCCCAGGCGGTGGCGCCGTCGCCGGCCTCGGCCACCACCTCGATGTCCGGCTCCAGGTTCAACAACGCGGCCAATGCGCCGCGCACCAGGGCCTGATCTTCGGCCAGCAACAATCGGATCATGCGATACCTCGTTCGAGCAAAGCCGGGCCCTTGTCCTTGGTCGGCGTCGGCGGCGCCGGCGGCAGCCGCCGCGCCGCGCTCAGCGCCTCGCGCGGCACCAGCAGGCTGAGCCGGGTGCCGCCGCCCTGGGGGCTGTCGATTTCGACCACGCCGCCGATCGCGCGCAGGCGCTCGCGCATGCCGGTCAGGCCGTGGCCCTCGGCCGCCACGCCGCCGCGGCCGTCGTCGGCGATGCGCAGCGCGATGCCGCCGCGCGATTCTTCGGTCAATTCGACCTCGACCCGGCGCGCGCGCGCGTGGCGCAGCACGTTGGTGACCGACTCGCGCAGGGCCAGGGCCAGGGTGGTCTCGATGTTGCCGGGGATCTCCACCGGCGCCAGGCGATGGTCGAGACTGATCTCGCCGCCGAGCAGGGCCAGCCGCGCCGCCGCCAGCTCGGCCTGCAGGCCGTTGGCGCGGATGCCGGCGACCGCTTCGCGGACCTGGGTCAGGGCTTCGCGCGAGACCCGCTCGACCTCGCCGATCTGGTCCTGCGCGGCGCGGGCGTCGTGTTCGATCAGGCGCGCGGCCAGCTGCGACTTCAGCACCACCACCGACAAGGTGTGGCCGAGCAGGTCGTGCAGGTCGCGGCCGATGCGCTCGCGTTCGGCCAGGCTGGCCAGGCGGCGCACTTCTTCCTGGGTCAGGCGCAGCTCGGCGTTGCGCAACTCGCGCGAACGCGCGGCGAGCACGCCGGCATAGACGATCGAGCCGACCAGGACATGGATCAGGAAACCCGACACCGGCATCGCCATCGCCGGCAGGGTCGTGATCATCACGATCCCGAGCACCGCGAACAGCAGCACGGTCAGGCTGACCCCGCGCCACAGCGGCAGGAAGCTGGCGAGCATGCCGGCGGCGAAGATCAGGTAAGTGCCGCCGCCGGCGCCGAACGGCAGCACCGTGTAGCCGATCGCCGCCACGCCCAGCACCAGCCACAGGCGCGCCTTGGCGCCGGCGCGGTAGAACGCCCAGTACAACGGCAGGAACACCGCCACCGAGCCGACCGCGACCGCCACCACCCACCACGGCAGCACCGGCCAGTAGAACAGCGGCACGAAGACGAAGCTCAGATAGAGCAAGGACGCCAGGTGCCAGCCCAGCAGGTGTTCCTGTGTGTCCAGCGACGGTCCGGGCAAGCGCATGGTCGTGTCCTACGATGAAGTCGGCATGCGGCCGCGCGAGGGCCGGGCGGGCATCGGCCCGGCGCGACGGAAGCGGAACGGCGCAAGCGCGCGGTCACCCTCGTGACCGGCGCTGCGGGATCGCTTCAGCGACCGCATGCCGGCGGACTTTAACGGAGTTCGACCGCGTCGATCTCGAATTCGAACCCGCCCGGGGCGCCGCCGGCGGCGAGGGCGATGCCGCGCAGCTGGCTCAGATCGACATGGGCCATGCCGGCCAGGGGCACGCTGACCTGCTGCCATTGCCCGGCCTGGGTCGGCACCAGTTGGAAGCCCGGCGTGCCCGGCAGCTCCTTGCCGGAGAACACCAGCACCGAGACCGGGCGGCCGTCGCCGCGCAGGCGCAGGCTGAGCTCGCGCACCGAACGGGCGTCGGCGGCGGCCATCGGCGCCGGACCCGGCACCAGCATCAGCCCGGCCCAGGGCTGCGGCAGGCCGGCGACGAGCTCGCCCTTGGCCGCCAGCGCGGTGCCGCCGCCCTGCCCCGCCTGCAGCTGCGATTTGGACTTGCCGCCCATGTAGGAGTCGTAGGACGCGACCCAGCGCGGACCCGGCTGGCCGGCGTTCCAGGTCGCCACCGCGCCGGGCTGCAGGGTCGGCGCGACGGCGACCCGCTCGACCGGGTAGCCGTTCTTCCACACCGTGCGGATCGCCCGGGTCGCGGCGATGTCGGCGGTCGGATCGCCTTCGACCAGGACCAGGTCGGCGCGCAGGCCCTTGGCGATGCGGCCGCGGTCGCTCAGGCCGAAGCTGCGCGCCGGCAGCGAGGTCGCCGCGCGCAGCGCTTCGATCGGGCTCAGCCCGGCCGCGACCAGCAGCTCCAGCTCGCCGTGCTGGCTGGCGCCGTGGCTGGTGCCGGGGTTGCCGGCGTCGGTGCCGGCCAGCACCGCGACGCCGGCCTGGTGCAGCAGGCGCACGTTCTCGCTCGCGTTCTTGGCCTTGTCCGGTTCGACCCGCCAACCGAAGCTGCGCGCCAACTCGTCCTTCTGCGCCGAGGTCAGGAACGGCGCCAGGCGCGCGTCGGCGATCAGCTGCTTGCCGTTGCCGGCGCCGTAGGCCGAGTGCTCGACGGTCAGGGTCGGCACCACGAACGCGCCGCGGCGCTTGATCGCCGCGACCAGTTGCGGGTCGTCGAGGCGGTCGGCGTTGATATGGACCAGGCCGTCGGCGCCGGCGTCGATCGCCAGCTTCGCCTCCTCGGCGCGCGAGACGTGGACCACGGCCAGTTTCTTGCGCGCGTGCGCGGCCTGGATCGCGGCGCGCAGCGAGGCTTCCGACAAGGTGTTCAGGCGCGGCTTGCCCTGCGCGTCGCGCAGTTCCTCCAGCACCAGCTTGATGTAGTCCGAGCCCTCGTCGATGCGCGCGTCGACGAAGGCCTGCGCCTGCGCCGGGTCGTCCAGGGTCGGAATCGGCACGCCGTACTGGGTGCCGTGGCCGCCCTTGGCGGTGACCAGGGTACCGGCCGACCACAGGTCGGCGCGGTCGGTGCGGGCGCGGCCGGCGCGTTCGATCTTCGCCGCGGTCAGCTGGCCGCTGGCGTTGAACATGTCCAGCTCGGTGGTCACGCCGAAACGCAGCGCGTCGTTGCGCGCGCTGCCGAAGCTGTGGGTATGGGCGTCGATCAGGCCCGGCAGCAGGGTCGCGCCCTGGCCGTCGATCACCGCGGTCCCGGCCGGCACCCGCAGCTTGGCGCCGACTTCGGCGATCAGCCCGTCGCGCACCAGCACGGTCGCCGACGGCAGCAGCTTGTCGCCGTCGAACACCCGCACCCCGGCGATGGCGAAGCTCGCCGGCGCCTCGCCGGCCGCCGGCTCGGCCCCGGCGGCCTGGGCCGCCGCCAACGGCGCGGCGGCGAACAGCGCCGCGGCCAACAACCGGGTCTTCAGTCGGCGAAGGGAGGGATGCGTCCGGGCGGGCGAGGACATGACGGCGGTCCGATGGGTCCGTGGAAGATGCGCCTACTGTCGGCGCCGGCCGCCGCAGCCGGCAGTGGGCGAAAGCATCGATCGCCGGTGACAAGCGTCAACCGGTCGCAGGCGGGCCGGCCTGAATCCCCTTGGGGGGGTGGGGGTTATCGCCGCCGCGCGGACATGATAGACTCGATAAATCATTGAAATGAAAAGAAAAATCGTCAAATAGGGCGGTCTTCACGCAAAATTTTTGCGCGACTTTTCTTCGTTTCGATCCGTTTTAAGGGTGTGCGAGATGGCGCTTGGCAGCCGGGGGCTGCTGCAACTGCGAAGGTCCGCGCCACGGCGCCGGACCGGTCTCCCACGTAGTCAAGCCTCGGCGGGACGCCGATGATCTTTGGAGATTGAAATGACCAACCTGCTCGACCAACTCGCGCCGCTGCGCGCCCACGCCGGCAAACGCCGCACCGTCGGCCTGGACGACGACACCCTCGTCCGTTTCGCCGTCACCCATCCCGAACTGGGCGAAGCCGTGGCCGCGGCCGCCGCCGAATACGCCCTGATCCGCGAGCTGCACGCCGACCTGCTCGACCTCGACGAGGACGCGCAGATCCACGCGGTCCAGGCCGGCTACGTCAACTTCTACCCCGACGACGGCGTCAACCCCTATGTCGCCCTGACCGCGCGCGGCCCCTGGGTGGTGACCCTCAAGGGCGCGGTGCTGCACGACTCCGGCGGCTACGGCATGCTCGGCTTCGGCCACACCCCTTCGGCGGTGATCGCGGCGATGGCCAAGCCGCAGGTGATGGCCAACATCATGACCCCCTCGCTGTCGCAGCTGCGCTTCGAGCGCGCCCTGCGCGGGGCCATCGGCACCGCCCGCGGCGGTTGCCCGTACGAGCGCTTCTTCTGCCTGAACTCCGGCTCGGAGTCGGTCTCGCTGGCCGCGCGCATCGCCGACGTCAACAGCAAGCTGATGACCGACCCCGGCGCCGCGCACGCCGGCCGCACGATCAAGCGGGTGGTGGTCAAGGGCAGCTTCCACGGCCGCACCGAGCGTCCGGCGCTGTATTCGGACTCCTCGCGCAAGACCTACCTGCAGCACCTGGCCAGCTTCCGCGGCGAGGACTCGGTGATCGCGGTCGAGCCTTACGACCTGGACGCGCTCAAGCAGGTGTTCGCCGACGCCGACGCCAACGGCTGGTTCATCGAGGCGATGTTCCTGGAGCCGGTGATGGGCGAAGGCGACCCCGGCCGCGGCGTGCCGCCGGCGTACTACGCCGCCGCGCGCGAGCTGACCCGCAACCACGGCTCGCTGCTGCTGGTGGATTCGATCCAGGCCGGCCTGCGCGCCCACGGCGTACTGTCGATCGTCGACTATCCAGGCTTCGAAGGCCTGGACGCGCCGGACATGGAGACCTATTCCAAGGCGCTCAACGCCGGCCAGTACCCGCTGTCGGTGCTCGCCGTGGGCGAACGCGCCGCCTCGCTGTACCGCAAGGGCCTGTACGGCAACACTATGACCAGCAATCCGCGCGCGCTCGACGTCGCCGTCGCCGTGCTCGAACAGGTCACCCCGCAGCTGCGCGCCAACATCCGCGCCCGCGGCGCCGAGGCGATCGAAAAGCTGGAAAAGCTCAAGGGCGAGCTCGGCGGCCTGATCACCAAGGTCCAGGGCACCGGCCTGCTGTTCTCCTGCGAACTGTCGCCGCAGTTCAAGTGCTACGGCGCCGGCTCGATCGAAGAGTGGCTGCGCGAGCGCGGCATCGGCGTGATCCACGGCGGCGTCAACTCGCTGCGCTTCACCCCGAACTTCACCATCGGCAGCGACGAACTGGAGCTGCTGGTGTCGATGGTCGGCCGCGCCCTGCGCGAAGGCCCGCGCCTGCAGCAGCAGGCGGCGGCCTGAGAGCTAGGAAAGCGAACAGGAGATAGAAGCTGGCGAAAGCCGCTTTCGCTAGCTTCCAACCCCTGTTTTCTATCTACTTGTTGCCTTCCATCTTCGGGAAATCCGCAATGATTCGTCTGTCCAACAAGGAAACCGGCGCCGACATCGGCGAGATCAGCGAGGAAGAACTGCAGATCCTGGTCGCGGCGCTGGAGGAAGAGAACAGCAGCGACCAGGACTACTGGATCGACCATGCCGTGGTCGACATGATCGAGATCGATCATCTCAACGCCGGCTCGCTGATCACCGTGCTGCGCGCGGCGATCGGCGACAGCGACGGGATCGAGATCCGCTACGTGCGCACGGCCTGAGGCCGACGCGCCTGGGCCGCGGCGACGCCGCGGCCCGGCCCGCCCTCCATGACGCTCGATCTGATCCAGGCCCGGCACGAGCGCGAGGCGTCCACCTCGCGCAAGTCGTTCGCCATCGATCTGCCCTTCCACCAGCAGCTGATGGCCCGGGCGCTGCCGCACGACGCGTATCCGCTGTTGCTCCGGCTGCGCGACTACTGGTCCGACGCGGCATGGTCGTCCGCCGAACTGCCGGATCTGCAGACGGAACTGACCCAGCTGCAGGCCCGGTTCACCGATCCCGCCGATATCCGCCGGCTTTCGCTGTTCCTCGCCCAGGCCGTCGCCGACGGCGACAACCTCTACGCCATCGCCGACTGAGTTCTCCGCGCTTCGCGAACCGGCCGCCGGACGCCTATTGCGCAAACGGCGCAGTACCGGCCTTCGTCCTGGCCCACGGAAGCGAACGCCAGTCCGCTGCGGCGGCCCGCGCCGCGCTTGCGCCCCGCTCCGCAACCATCAATCCTGTGCGGCAACGACCGCCGCCCGCCACCGTTTGAGGCCGCCATGAAAATCGTCGAAGTCCGCCATCCGCTGGTCCAGCACAAGCTCGGCCTGATGCGCCGCGCCGACAACAGCACCAAGTCGTTCCGCGAACTCGCCTCGGAAGTCGCGACTCTACTGACCTACGAAGCCACCGCCGACCTGGAGACCGAGGAAGCGGTGGTCGAAGGCTGGGCCGGGCCGGTGACCACGCGCCGGATCAAGGGCGCCAAGGTCACCCTGGTGCCGATCCTGCGCGCCGGCCTGGGCATGCTGCCGGGCGTGCTGGAACTGATCCCGGCGGCCAAGGTCGGCGTGGTCGGCCTGCAGCGCGACGAACAGACTCTGCAGCCGGTCGGCTACTACGAAAAACTCACCGGGCGCATGGACGAGCGCACCGCGCTGATCCTCGACCCGATGCTCGCCACCGGCGGCAGCCTGATCGCCACCGTCGACCTGCTCAAGGCCGCCGGCTGCAAGCGCATCAAGGGCCTGTTCCTGGTCGCCGCGCCGGAAGGCCTGAAAGCGCTGGAAGCGCGCCATCCGGACGTGGAGGTCTATACCGCCTCGGTCGACGAGCGCCTCAACGAAGTCGGCTACATCCTGCCCGGTCTCGGCGACGCCGGCGACAAGATCTTCGGCACCAAGCACTACGCCTGAGCCGGCCGCGCCGCGGGCACGCGCTCGCGGCGCGCCGCGGATAGCGGATTACTGCGCCTTGCGCCGGCGCCGCTGGCGCAGGCGATACAGCAGGATCAGCGCGAATCCCACCGCGACCGCGAACCAGCCCGGCGACCAGCCGCCCGGCGCCGCATCGGCGCTCGTCGCCGGCGCCGCGCGCGCAGGCGCGGCCGCCAGGGCCGCGGCGGCGGCTTCCGGCAACAGACGCCAACGCCCGTCGCGCAGTTCCAGCTTGCCTTCCAGCGCCGGCAGGCGCAGTTCGCGCCAGCTCACCCGCAGGTCGCCGATCTGCGGGTCCAGCGGGTTCTCCGCGCTGCCCAGGCCATCGCCCTCGGGCTGGAAGGTCGCCGCCAGATTGGCCGGCAGGCGGCTGAAATTGGGCCGGAACACCCGCCATTCGCCGATCGTGCGCAGCACCTCGACCTGGATCGGCTTGCCGTCCAGGCTGGCGTTCTCCGCCCACCAGCGCTTGTTCTCCAGCGGCATCCGCGTCGGGTTGACGTGGCCCGCAGCGAAGCCGGCCGAATCGATCGGCGCGGCGTTCCAGACTCGCTCGTAAGCCTTGCCGTTGAACCGCCACTGGTACATCTCGACCCGGCGGTCGAGGCCGAACTGGCGCGTCTCGACGCCGAAATCGCGATCGAGCAGGCGCTTGCCGGCGGTCGGCTCGCCCAGCGGTTCGGCGTCGGCGGCGGTCTGCGCCTGCGCGGCGAAGGCCACGCCGGCGATCGCCAACAGCGCGATCGCCCAGCCTTGGCCGCGCGCGCGCGCCGGGGTCATGCCGCCAGCGCCCTCGCCTGCAGCTCGGCGACTTCGCGCGCGGTGCCGAACTTGCCCTTGTCGTCGCGCACCACCTGGGCCAGGGCGCAGCCCGGGTCGTGGGTGAAGAACAGATGCACGTTACGCGCCAGCTTGTCGCTGAGGAAGGCCTTCTTCTCGTCGATCAGCAACTCGGCGTTGCGGTCGTAGCCCATGGTGATCGGCACGTGCACCCACGGCCGGCCCGGGATCAGGTCGGCGCAGAACACCACGCCGCCGTGCGGCTCGCCATCGACGCGGTCCGGGCCGACGATCTCGGCCAACATCAGCCCCGGCGTGTGGCCGTCGCTGTAATGGAAACGCACGCTCTCGCCGAGCAGCTTGGAATGCGCGCCGTCGACCAACTCGAGCCGGCCGGTGGCTTCGAGCAGGCCCGGCAGTTCGGCGATGAAGCTGGCGCGGTCGCGCGGATGCGGCTGCAGCGCGCGCTGGTAGTGCTCGCGGCCGACCAGGTAGTGCGCGTTCGGGAACAGCAGGCGCGGCGCCTGGCCTTCGGCCCACGGCGCCAGCAGGCCGCCGGCGTGGTCGAAATGCAGATGCGACAGCACCACCACGTCGATGTCTTCCGGCGCGAAGCCGGCCGCGGCCAGCGAATCGACCAGCACGTGGCGCTCTTCCACCACGCCGTAGCGCTCACGCAGCTTGGGTTCGAAAAACGCGCCGATGCCGGCCTCGAACAGCACCGTCTTGCCGGCCAGCGGCGTCGCCAGCAGGGCCCGGCAGGCCAGCTCGATGCGATTGGCTTCGTCGGGCGGCGACCACTTCGCCCACATCGCCCGCGGCGCGTTGCCGAACATCGCACCGCCGTCGAGCTTCTGCGAGTTGCCCAGGATCGACCAGAGTTTCATGGCTGCACCGCCCGTTCGGGCGTCGGCTGAGAAAGCTAGATTCTAGGCTTCGGGACGTGAATCGGGAATGGAGAATCGGGAATCGGAACAGCAAGAGCAAGACGCCAAGCTTTGCCGATTCCCTATTCCCTATTCCCGATTCCCGATTCCCGGCCCCAGGGCTTGAATCGGAACAGCAAGAGCGCGCAGCCGCGCCTTGCCGATTCCCTATTCCCGATTCCCCATTCCCGGCTTCACTGCGGCGTAGTAGTAGTCGCGAAGTGGAAAATGAACTCGCCGTCGCGGCCGTTTTCGCCGGCCAGCACGCGCACCGGCGGCAGCGATTGGCCGGCGCGCAGCACCGCGCTGCCGCTGGCGTGGGCCTTGAGGATCAGGCCGGCGGAGCGGCCGTCGATCTTGACCGGCATTTCCTGGCCCGGCACCAGCACCACCTGGCCCATCGACGGGTCGCTGGTGCGCGGGCTGGCGATGCGCGCGTCCTCGGCGTCACTGTAATCGCGCGCCGGCAGTTCGAACAGGTCTTCGCCGCCGGCTTCGACGTCGAAGGTCCAGGCGGTGCTGCCGTTGGTGCCGTCGTTGACGACTTCGATCCGCTGCAGGGTCAGCAGCACGGTGTAGCGCGACGGTGCCTGCGGCTTGTCTGCGGCGACGGCCGGCGCGGAGGCCGGTTGCGCGGCCGGCGCCGGCGCGGCGGCCGGCTTGTCCTTGAAGCCGCCGATCTCGCGCACGTTGTTGACCAGCGTGGTCAGGGCGACCAGAAAGGCGACCAGGGCGATCGAGATCGCCGGCACGCGGGTATACCAACGCTTGTCCTCGTCCTTGTCCCCGCTCACCTTGCGCTCCTGGTTACGTGATGGCCGTCGCCGTTGCGCGGCAATCTACCGCGCCGCCCGGCCGCCGCGCCATCGCGGCGGCGGGCGCGCGCTCAGCGATCGCTCAGCAGCACGTCGGCCTGGCCGACCGGGTTGCGCGGATCGGTGCCGCCGGACAGGGTGTTGTCGCGCCGGTCCCACATCACCGTCTGCAGATTGCCCCAGGTCGATTCGCCGGCGTTGACCTTGTGCCCCATCGCCTGCAGCTTGGCCACGGTGGCGGCGTCGAGCGCGCCGGCCTCGGCCGAAATCGCATCGGGGAACCACTGGTGGTGGATCCGCGGCTGCGCCGCGACCTGCTGCGGCGCCAGGCCGGCGTCGTAGGCCAGCACCGCCAGCAGCACCTGGGTGATGATCCGGCTGCCGCCCGGGGCGCCGACCGCGATCACCTTCTCCGCCGATTCCAGGAAGCTCGGGGTCATCGAGCTGAGCATGCGCTTGCCCGGCTCCGGCGCGTTGGCGGCGAAGCCCATCACGCCGAAGGCGTTGGGCGTGCCCGGGCGAAGGGCGAAGTCGTCCATCTCGTTGTTGAGCAGCACCCCGGTGCCCGGCGCGACCATGCCCGAGCCGTACAGCAGGTTCACGGTCTGGGTCGCGGCGACCCGGTTGCCTTCGCCGTCGATGATCGAGAAGTGGGTGGTTTCCTCGTCTTCCAGCGGCGCCGGCTGGCCCGACAGCAAGTCGCTGGGGGTGGCCTTCTCGGGATGGATGGTGGCGCGCAGGCCGGCGGCATAGTCGGCGCTGGTCAGCCGCGCCAGCGGCACCTTCACGAAGTCCGGATCGCCCAGGTAGATGGTGCGGTCGCGATAAGCGCGGCGCATCGCCTCGGCGATGATGTGGGTGCGGTGGGCCGGATCGAGCTTGGCCAGGTCCCAGCCCTGCAGCATCTGCAGGATCTCGGCCATCGCCACCCCACCCGAGGACGGCGGCGGCGCGGTGACGATGTCCCAGCTGCGGTACTTCAAGCGCAGCGGTTCGCGTTCGACCACCTTGTAGCCGGACAGCTCGTCGGCGCGCCATTGCCCGCCTTCTTCCTTCACCGCCTTGAGCAGCTTGGCGCCGACTTCGCCGCGGTAGAAACCGTCGTAGCCCTTGGCCGCCAGCAGTTCCAGGGTGCGCGCCAGGTCGGGCTGCTTGAGGATCTCGCCTTCCTTCGGCGGCGTGCCGTCGGCCAGGAACACCGCGCGGGTGCCGCGGTAGCGCTCCATCACCTCGCGCCGGCCGGCGTAGCCCTTCTCCAGCCGCGGGTACACCGGGAAACCTTCGCGGGCGATCCGGACCGCCGGCGCCAGCGAGGTCTTCAGCGGCAGCTTGCCGTACTTCTGCGCCAGGTGGACCAGCGCCGCCGGCAGGCCCGGGATGCCGGCCGACCACGGCCCGTTGGTGGCGCGGTCGCGGTTGAGTTCGCCCTTGGCGTCCAGGTAGGCGGCCGGCGTCGCCGCCGCCGGCGCGGTTTCGCGCGCGTCGACGAAGACGTCGCGGCCGCTCTTGGCTTCGTGCAGCAGGAAGAACCCGCCGCCGCCGATGCCGGAGCTGATCGGCTCGACCACCGACAGCGCGGCCGACACGGCGATCGCCGCATCGAAGGCGTTGCCGCCGGCGCGGACGATCTCCAGCCCGGCCTGGGTCGACAGCGAATGCGCGCTGGCGATCGCGGTGCCGGGCGGATGGGCGAAGCGGCGCGCGCTGTCGGCCGGCGCGGCGGCCGATGCGGGCGCCTGCACGGAGTCCTGCGCGAAAGCGGGCGCGGCGAGCGACAGCAGCGAGGCCAACAACCAGGGGAACGTCGAACCGGCTCGCGGCCGCATCGCCTTGCGCATCGGGTTTACTCCTGTTGTAGACGGCGCAGCTTCTCTAGCAACTGCGGCTCGGATTCGGGATGTTCCGGGTCCTTGTCGATGCACTCGACCGGACAGACGACCACGCACTGCGGCTCGTCGTAATGGCCGACGCACTCGGTGCAGCGCGCCGGATCGATCACATAGATGGTCTCGCCCTGGGCGATGGCCTGGTTCGGGCAGGCCGGCTCGCAGACGTCGCAGTTGACGCAGAGTTCGTTGATCTTGAGCGACATGACGGAGTTGCCAGCGGAGGGCGCGATTGCCTGTGCCGGTGGGGAGGGTCAGTGTAGGCCCCGGCGCGGGCGCGGCATAGCCGGCCGCCGGGACGCTGCGTATCGGAGGCCTCGCCGGGGCGCCGGCCGGCCTCCTCGGCACATTGCCGGGGGCGGCCTGCGGCGGGCGGCGGGACGAGGGCCGCAAACGATTCGGGCCGCTCGCGCGGCCCGGATCGATGCTGCGGCAGCGCGCGGGCGCTGCGGCTTACTTCACTTCGGCGAAGACGTAGTTGACGCCGGACGGGGTCACGGCGGCCTTGACCCGCTCGTTGTCGGCGGCGTCGCCGATGAAGATGAACTTCACGCCCTTCATCGTCGCCGGATCGACCTTGGCGAACGAGGCCACGGCCAGGTCGGCGGTCTTGACCGAGCTCGGCGAACCGAACGCGACCAGGTTGCCTTCCAGGATGCCGCGCGACATGTCGACCTGGGCCTTTTCCAGCATCAGATCGTAGTCGCGCTGGAAGGTCGGCGAATCCGGCGCCGGCAGGACGTAGACGTAGGTGCTGCCGTTGATGCCGTCCAGGTTGCGCTTGACCACGTCGGTCAGATACGCGTTCCAGGCGTTCTCGTCGTTGGTCTTCGGCGCCGGCAGCGGCGCGGCCTCGGCGGCGACCTCCTTCTTCTCCTCTTTCTGGCACGCGGCCACGAACGGCAGCGCCAGGCAGGCGATCAGCAGCAGGCGGGAGGAAGTCTTCATCGTATGCCCCTTAGGTATTGGCTTTGGTGTGACGTGTTGGGAGGTCAATGGTGCTTGCGTTGCCACTCGGCCCGCAGCGCCGCGTCGACCGCCGGCGGCACGAAGCCGGAAACGTCGCCGCCGAGGCGGGCGATTTCGCGCACCAGCGAGGAGGAAATGAAGCCGTACTGCTCGGCCGGGGTCAGGAACAGGGTCTCGACCTCGGGGATCAGGTGACGGTTCATGCTCGCCAGCTGGAATTCGTATTCGAAATCGGACACCGCGCGCAGGCCGCGCAGCAGCACCCCGCCGCCGACTTCGGCGACGAAATGCGCCAGCAGCGAATTGAAGCCGCGCACCTCGACGTGCGAGTGGTGCGCCACCGCTTTGCGCGCCAGATCGACCCGCACCTCCAGCGGCAGCGCCGGCCCCTTGCCCGGGCTTTCGGCGACGCCGATGACCATGCGTTCGAACAGCGGCGCGGCGCGGTCGACCAGGTCGACGTGGCCGTTGGTGATCGGGTCGAAGGTGCCGGGATAGACGGCGACGCGGTTGCGGGCGGAGCTCATTCGATGGTCGTTCGCTGCAGGAATGAGGGTAAAGCGGGAAGCCGCCCCGCCGGTTGCGGCGCAGTGTAGCAGCCGGCCGCGCGACGGGGTCAGGCCAGGCGGCGGCGGTACAAGGCGTAGCGCACTTCGCGGGTGGCGCCTTCGCGATGCAGGTCCCAGTCCGCCGGCAGGCGGATCGGCGCGTCGGCCGGCGCCTCGACGTACAGCCAGGCCGCCGGCGCCAACACCGGCAACAGTGTCGGCCAGACCCGGTCCCACAAACCGGCCGCGAACGGCGGGTCGACGAAGGCCAGGTCGAAGCCCGGCGCGGCCGCGTCGGCGGCGGGTTGCGCCGCCAGCCAGGCCAGGGCATCGGCCTGGACCACCTGGGCCGCCTCGCCGCCGGGCAGGCGCGCGCCCAGGGCGCGCAGTTCCGCCGTCAGGGCCGGGTCGCGTTCGACCAGCACCGCCGCGGCGGCGCCGCGCGACAACGCCTCCAGGCCGAGCGCGCCGCTGCCGGCGAACAGGTCGAGCACGCGCGCACCCGGCAGCATCGGCATCAGCCAGTTGAACAGCGTCTCGCGGACCCGGTCCGAGGTCGGCCGCAGGCCGGGCGCATCGGCCACCGCCAAGCGGGTGCCGCGCCAGCGCCCGCCGATGATCCGGACTTTGCCGGTCGTGGCCTTGCCGCCGCCGCCGCGGCCGGGCGCGGGCGCGCCGGCGAGGCCGGTTTGGGGCGGAACGCGCGGGCCGCGGCGGGAACTGTTCATCGGGAGAGTTTTCGGGCCGGTGCTAGCATGTGGCAATTCTCGCGCATGCCCCCACGTTCCGTCTCATGGTCAGTTTTTTTCGCCGTAAAAAGCCCGAAACCGCTGCCGGAACGCCTGCGTCCGAGCGCCGCTACAGCACCGAGGAGCTGGCCGCCGCGTTTCCGGGCGCCCAGCCGCGCGCGGCCGAACCGGTCGCGGCCGAGCCTGCGCCGGCGGTCGTAACGCCGGCCGCCGACGCGCCATCGGCCGTCGAACCCAGCCCGCTGCAGCCGGCCCCGCTGCAGCCGGCGCCGGTCCAACCGGCCCCTGTCGCAACGCCCGCGACGGCGCCGCCGGCGCCCGTCGCTCGCGCGGCCGAACCGGTGGCGGTCCAGGCGCCCGTCGCCGAACCGCGCGCCGCCGAACCACCCGTCCCGGCCGAAGTCGTCGCCGCGGCGCTGGAGGTCGAACCGCCGCTGCGCGACGACGCACCGCTGCCGGCCGCGCCGGCGCCGACCGCACCGGCCGCGCTGGACTACATCGACAAGCCCGCCGCCGCGCCGGGCAAGCCCGGCTGGCGCGAACGCCTGCGCGGCAGCGTGTTCGCGCGCAGCTTCGGCGGCCTGTTCTCGCGCAACCCGCGCCTGGACGACGACCTGCTCGACGAAATCGAAACCGCGCTGATCACCGCCGACGTCGGCGTCAGCGCCACCACGCAACTGGTCGAAGGCCTGCGCAAGCGGATGAAGTCGCGCGAGTTCGCCGACGCCAACGCTCTGCTCGCGGCGCTGCGCGCCGAACTGATCGCGATGCTGGTGCCGGTCGCCAAGCCGCTGCAGATCGACACCCAGGCCAAGCCTTTCGTGCTGCTGACCGTCGGCGTCAACGGAGTCGGCAAGACCACCACCATCGGCAAGCTGGCCAAGCGCTTCCGCGACGAGAACCGGCCGCTGATGCTGGCCGCCGGCGACACCTTCCGCGCCGCCGCGGTCGCCCAGCTGCAAGCCTGGGGCGAACGCAACGGCGTGCCGGTGGTGGCCCAGGGCCAGAACGCCGACGCCGCCTCGGTCGCCTTCGACGCCCTGCAGGCGGCCAAGGCGCGCGGCACCCAGGTGCTGATCGCCGACACCGCCGGGCGCCTGCATACCCAGCAGGGCCTGATGGCCGAGCTCGGCAAGATCCGCCGCGTGCTGGCCAAGGTCGATCCGACCGCGCCGCACGAGGTGCTGATGGTGATCGACGGCACCACCGGCCAGAACGCGTTATCGCAACTGCGCCAGTTCCACGCCGCGGTCGGCGTCACCGGCCTGGTGGTGACCAAGCTCGACGGCACCGCCAAGGGCGGCGTGGTGTTCGCCCTGGCGCGCGAATTCGGCATTCCGATCCGCTTCGCCGGCATCGGCGAGCGCCCGGAAGACCTGCGGGTGTTCGACGCCGAAGCCTTCGTCGACGCGTTGCTGCCCGAAACGCTCGGCGGCTGAGGCGCGGCCGCGCCATGTCCGCGCCGCCGGAGGCTGCCGCACCCGAGCGACGACGCTGGCGCAGGCGGGTGCTGGTCGCCGCCGGCGCGGTGCTGGCCCTGGTGCTGGCGCTGAGTTGGGTGTCGCAACCCAGCCAGGTCAGCGCGATCCTGCTCGACCGGGTCGGCCATGCCCTGGACCTGGAACTCAGCGCCTCGGGCGCCAGCGAGTACCGGTTGCGCGGCACGCCGATGCTGGAGGTGCGCGACCTGGTCGCGCGCCAGCCGGGCGCGGCGACGCCGCTGCTGCGCGCCGAGCGCGTCTACCTGTCGCTGCCGTGGAGCACGATCCGCGCCGCCGGCGCGGTGCTCGACGTGGAGCGGGTCGAACTCGACGCCCCGCAACTCGACGTCGGCGCCTTGCAGCGCTGGCTGGCTTCGCGCCCGCCCTCGCCCGCACCGCTGCGGCTGCCGACCCTGAGCCGCGGCGCGCGGATCGAACGCGGCCGCGCGGTCGGCGCCGGCTGGTCGGTCGAGAATCTCCTGATCGATCTGCCGCGCCTGCATCCCGAGCAGCCGCTGCGCGCGCGCCTGAGCGGCGCGGTCGTCGCCGCGCCGCTGCGGATCCCGTTCTCGCTCGCGGCGACCCTGCAGCGTCCGGCCGCCGCGCGCGGACTCGGCCTGGCCGGCCCGGTCGAGGTGGTCGCGCGCGACTGGCGCCTGCCGATGCATGCGATCGCCGGCGGCCGCCTGCATGCCGGCGCCGACGGTATCGGCCTGGACGGGCTGCGCCTGGGCGCTCGGGCGCGCTACCGCGCCAGCGACACCGACCTGCCGTTCGCGTTCGGCCTGGCCGGGCCGCTGCGCTACCGCGACGCCCGCCTGAGCCTGGCGCCGCTGGGCGCGGCGCTGCGCGGCCGCGAGGCGATGCCCAACCTCGATGGCGCCGGCCGCTTCGCCTACGCCGACCGACTGGAACTGCAGTTGCAGGGCCGCCTGGCCGAATGGCCGCAGGCCTGGCCGGCGCTGCCGCCGCCGCTGGGCCAGTCGCGCTCGCCGCTGCCGTTCGCGCTCGACTACGCCGGCGCGGCCGATTTCTCCGCGGTCGCGGCGCTGCGCCTGCAACGCGACGACACCGTCTTCGACGGCCGCTTCCGCCTGCCCGAGGTGCTGGACTGGGCCGACGCCGGCGCGCGCGGCGCCTTGCTGCCGCCGCTGCAGGGCCGCCTGAGCACGCCGCGGATCGAAGTCTCCGGCGCGGTGCTCGAAGGCGTGCAGGTCGAAATCGAAGACGATCCGCCGCCGGCCCCGCAGCAACCGACTCCGCCGCCCCATCCACCCGCCGTTGCTCCGCCGCCGAACCGATGACCGCTTCCAACGTCCCAGCCACCGCCGACGCCTTCGCCACCCGCCTGCTGGCGTGGTTCGACGTCAGCGGCCGCCACGACCTGCCCTGGCAGCACCCGCGCACGCCGTATCGGGTGTGGCTGTCGGAAATCATGCTGCAGCAGACCCAGGTCAAGACCGCGGCGCCGTACTTCGAGCGCTTCGTCGCGGCCCTGCCGAGCCTGCCCGACCTGGCCGCGGCCGAACTCGACAGCGTGCTCGGCCTGTGGTCGGGCCTGGGCTACTACGCCCGGGCGCGCAATCTGCACTCCGCGGCCAAGCTCTGCGTCGAACGCCACGGCGGCGAGCTGCCGCGCGACATCGATGCGCTGACCGCGTTGCCCGGCATCGGCCGCAGCACCGCCGCGGCGATCCTGGCCCAGGCCTGGGACGATCGCCATGCGATCCTCGACGGCAACGTCAAGCGCGTGCTCAGCCGCTACCACGGCATCGACGGCTATCCGGGCCTGCCGGCGGTCGAACGGCAGCTGTGGGCGCTGGCCGAATCGCATCTGCCGCAGGCGCGCATGGTCGACTACACCCAGGCGCAGATGGACCTGGGCGCGACCTTGTGCACCCGCGCCGATCCGTCCTGCATCCTGTGCCCTTTGCAGCACGACTGCGTCGCCCGGATCGAAGGCCGGGTCGCCGAACTGCCCACGCCCAAACCGGGCAAGACCGTGCCGCAGCGCCAGGCGCAGGTGCTGTGGCTGCTCGACGACGATGGCCGGGTGCTGCTGCAGCGCCGCCCGCCCAGCGGGATCTGGGCCGGCCTGTGGACCCTGCCGCAAAGCGAGGAAGCGGCCGGCGCGCAGCAGTGGTTCCAGGCTCACGTGCGCGGCGATTTCGCCGCCGGCGAAGCCTTGCCCGCGGTCGCGCACGCCTTCAGCCACTACAAGCTCGACCTGTGGCCGCGGCGCTGGCGCGGCATCGCCCTGCGCGACCGGGTCGGCGACAATGACGATCTGCGCTGGTTCGCGCGCGCCGAACTGGCTGCGCTCGGCATTCCCGCGCCGATCCGCAAACTGATCGAAGCGGCCTGAGCGCCGCACCGACCTCCATCAGGACTACCGACATGAGCCGCACCGTCTTCTGCGAATACGAACGCCGCGACACCGAAGGCCTGGACTTCGTGCCCTGGCCCGGCGAACTGGGCAAGCGCGTGTTCGCCCACATCGGCAAGGCCGGCTGGGCCGCCTGGCTGGCCCACCAGACCATGCTGATCAACGAAAACCGGCTGTCGCCGCTGGACCCCAAGCACCGCGCCTTCCTCGAAGGCGAGATGGAGAAGTTCCTGTTCGGCGGCGGCGCGGAGAAGCCGGCCGGGTTCGTGCCCGAAGGCTAGGAAATAGTGGAGAGGAGTGAGTAACGAGCGAAAGCGGTTGCGCGCCTTGCTCGCTCCTCGCAACTCGCTACTCCCCACTCGCTTCTAGGTCACAGTCCAAACGCCGGCGGATACGTCACCGAACCGCGCTCGCCGGCCAGCGCGCCGGGGCTTAGTTCCAGGGCCATGAAGCATTCGCCCGAGAACGGCGCGGCCAGCTTCGACGCCAGCGCGGGATCGAAGCCGAAGCGCGGGTAGTAGTCGGCATGACCGAGCACCACCACCGCTTCGAAACCGGCCTCGGCCAGGCGCGCCAGGCCGCTGCGGATCAATCGCGCGCCCACGCCGCGACGCTGCCAGGACGGCAGCACCGACACCGGCGCCAGGCACAGCGCATCGATCCGGCGTCCGTCGACCTGCACCGCGAGCGCGGTGAACAGTGCGTGGCCGACGACCTGGCCGGCCTCGTCGAGCGCGACCAGCGACAGCCGCACCAGGCCGTCGGCGTGCAGGCGGGCGACCAGTTCGGCCTCGCCGTCGCCGCCGAACGCGGCTCGGGTCAAGGCGTCGATCTGCGCTTCGTGTTCGCGGGTTTGTTCCTGGATGCGCATGGGCGGCTCCAATGGCGGGGTGTGCGGCGGGGCGTGCGGCGGCACGCGGGAAAACATCATCCAACTGAGCATGAAGGCCTCCATGGGATGCGAGGCGAGACTGGGGTCGGCGCTGGGCCGGAACCCAGCGCTGATACGCGCGGCCGGCAGGCGGCGCGCGCGGACGAAGAGCGCAGATGCGCGAGGGGCATGCGTCGCGGCATCGGCAACGCGAGCGCCGACAACGGCGTGAACGGCGCCGGCCGGATGCGGCGATCGCAGGAACAGCGCGGCGCAGCGCATCTCGCGCGTCGCCGCCAAGGCAGTAAGAGCATGGGAGTCTGTCGGTAGTAGCCGGAACGGACGCGACAGCGCGCATTCGCAAGACGCGAATGGCGAACGGTTCGACGCGTCAACCCACCTTCGCGAAACGAAGGGATTTAGCGGGTGGCTACACTCTCAGACATGGTGTCCCTCTGGTCCCGCCGGTCGACGGAGTACGGGGACGCGCACCGTAGTGCGCCTGCGCTGCGGCTGTCAAATCGGCCGCCCGGACGCCGCCTGAGGCCCAGCGCTCGCCCCAGCGCGGCAAACCCGACCCCGCCCCGACCCGGCGCCCGGCGATTCCGGCCTGCCGCAGAGGCGCGCATGCGCTGCCTCAAGACCCAAAGCTGACCTTTTTTGTCAGTTTCGGCGCCGGCCCGAGGGCGGGCCGGTCCAGGCCGGAATGCCCACCCAGGCACACTCTCAGTATAAAACGTGATGAATGGCACATTTTTTGCTCGATCCAATCGACACTTTCGCTGCCCTGCTTGGCGGCTCCCCCGCTTTCGTCGGATGGAACCCGGACTTCATGACGGCCAAATACCTCGTCCCCGCTCTCTGCCTCGTCGCCCTGATCGCCAGCGCCCCCCGCCCGCTCCACGCCCAAGCCGGCATCGGCGTGCAGGCCGGCGCCTCCCCCACCGGCACCATCGGCACCAACAAAGGCGATCCCGGCTCCGGGGCGCTGCAATGCCCGGCCGGCACCATCGTCCGCGGCGCCTACCATCGCGACAAGTCGATGAGCGGGGGACTGCCCTCCACCCGCGGCATGACCAACCGGGTCGGCCTGTACTGCGGCGGCATCACCACCGACGGCAGCACGGTCGCCGTGGTCAACCGCAACGCCAACGGCAGCCCGGACGTCCTGTCCGGCAGCTATGCCCAGCCCGGCACCGAGGTCACCAACTACTGCCCGTCCAACCAGTTGGTGCATCAGTTCGGCGGCTGGGACCGCGAATGGTCCAACGGCCAGTACCCGCCGTGGTCCTCGTCGCTGAACCTGGTCTGCCGGCCGCTGACCCTGGACGCGAATTCCTGGGTGCGGATGACCACCGGCGCCTCGACCAGCATCGAGGTCGGCGTACGCGAAACCATGTCCGGCCAACCGGCCCACGTCTCGCGCGGGCCGTTCTGCTCCAACACCTCCACCACCCTGGTCTCGGGCTTGTTCATGCAGGCCGGCGGCGAAGGCTACGACGGCATCAACGTCTATTGCGGCACCCTGCTGCAGGCGCGCCATTCGGCGATCCTGAGCTTCACCGATTTCGCCTGGAACAAGACCCTCGGCGGCACGGGCTGGCTGGTCAACCTGACCCAGGGCAGCACCCTGCTCGACAATGGCGCCGGCACCACCGGCGCCGGCCGCACCCCGCACGCCGGCGCCGCGGCCAATACCTCGACCGTGCAGACCGCGAGCGAGATCTACGTGCTGCCCGGCAGCAACTACCGCGCCGCGATCAGCCAGCGTCCGGGCGGCATCGCCGCCAACACCTACGTCACCGCCGGCAGCTGCCTTACCGGCACCGCCCTGAGCAACGAACAAGACGCTTCGTGCACGCTCGCCGTCACCGGCCTGCCCGACATCGCGGTGACGCTGAGCACGCCGGCGCCGGTCTACAGCAACTACGGCCAGTTGCAGAACATCGTCCTGACCGCGACCAACGTCGGCCCCGGCGCCACCGACGGCGACGACGGCTTCAGCGTGGTCGCAACCCTGCCGGCCGGCTGGACCGCCGGCACCCTGCCGGCCAACTGCGTCGCCAGCGGCGGCAATACCGTGGTCACCTGTGCGCTGAATCCGACTCCGCTGGCCGGCTCGGCCGCGCCCGGCAGCAACGGCGGCACGGTCGGCTTCACCATCCCGGTCACGGTCAACTCGCCGACCCTCAGCGGCACCTACACCGCCAATGCCGCGCTCGGCCGCAGCCTGCCCGACGGCGACGCCGATCCGACCAACAACGATTTCAACACCGCCAACGACACCGCCAGCGGCCCCCTGGTGTTCCAGAAGCAACCGATCCTGCGCCTGCGCAAGGCCTTGCCGCTGGGGCGGTTCGTCGCCGCCGACCAGTTCGCCCTGAGCATCGCCGGCACCGGCGGCCCGGCGAACGCCACTACCGCCGGCAGCGGCAGCACCGCGAACGGCGAAGCCCTGCTCAACGGCAGCGTCGGCGCGGTCTACACCCTGTCCGAAGCCGGCGCGGCCGGCGCCAACCTCGCCAACTACACCAGCGCTTACAGCTGCAGCAACGCCCTGGCCGGCGGCCAGGCGCCGAACGGCAACGGCGCCAGCTTCAATCTCACCGCGGTCGCCGGCGACGATCTGACCTGCACCTTCGGCAATACGCGCGCGCCGCTGGCCGATCTGGCGATCAGCAAGACCAATGGCGTCAGCACCGTTTCCCGCGGCGCGACCACGACCTACACCATCGTCGTCACCAACAACGGCCCGGACGCGGTGACCGGCGCGATCCTGCGCGACCCGGCGGCCGGCCGCCAAGGCCTGAGCTGCACCGCGCCGCCGAGCTGCACCGGCGCGGCCTGCCCGGCCGGATTGACCCTGGCTCAGCTGGAAGGCGGCGTCGCCCTCGGCGCGCTCGCCAACGGCGCCACGGTTACGGTCGACCTGAGCTGCACGGTGCAGTAAGCGCAACGCTGTGAGTTGCGCGGGGATTCGGGATTGGGGATTCGGGATTTGGAAAAGCGGAACGCGGGCGACGGGCTTGGACACCGTGGCCCGCCGCCGCTGGCGGCGGCGGGCGTTACGCCGGCTTAGAACAGTTCCATCACGTCGATCACCCGTCCGTCGCGGACGGTGACCAGCACGGTCTTGGTGCCGACGTAGTACTCGTAGCGCTCGGCGACGTTGGCGCCGAACTTGTTCTGGATCGGCACGATCTTGGCCGGCTTGCCCGCCACCTGTTCCAGGCGGCCGACGCTGTCGCCGACCACGATGACTTTGTTGCCGAAGGCTACGGTCTGCGCCATCGCGGCCGAGCTGAGGACGAACAGCAGCAGCGATGCGATCGTTCGGGTCATGGGCCTGCACTCCTTTGAGGATGCGCCGAGCATAGGCCGGCCCGGACACACTTCTTTGCGCCAATCCGCAGAATCACAGTGTTGCGCATTCGCCCGGCCGGCGAGCCGCCAAACGGCAAGCTCGGCAAAGATGCTGGCGGGCCTTCGGTCCCTGAAAACCCGTGGCGTGCGCGTAACTGGGGAGGGACGCACGCTGCCAGCCTGTCCAGGCTGCCCCAGCGCCGGGCCCGGTACAGTCGGCCGGCGCCGCACCGCAGGGTCGGATTTCTCCTACGCCCGGATCGCGCCAGCGCGCGCCGCGGCGGAGAAATCGCCGCGCGCGAAAAAACCAAGGGCCCGACCTTGCGGTCGAGCCCTTGGTTTTCGTAAATGGTGGCCGGGGAGGGAATCGAACCCCCGACACGGGGATTTTCAATCCCCTGCTCTACCAACTGAGCTACCCGGCCGTTCGCGGCGACCCGCGAGAGAGGCGGCATAATACGGACGCAAATCGGATCTGGCAAGCCTCACCTGCGCTGAACGATATCGGCACCGGTTCGCACTGCCGCGCTGCGGGCGGGCGCATGATGCGCGCAGGCCCGCAAGGACGGCCCGCGCCGTCGAGGAACGCTCATGAAAGCCTTGCTTACCGCCGTGCTCGCCGCCGTGGCGCTGGCCGGCTGCGCCTCCACCCCGAGGCTCGACGACGCCCAGCGCCTGGCGCTGTACCGCGCCCACGCCGGCGCGCCGGTCGACAGCTTCCAGTACTTCGGCGACCTCAACGGTTGGACGCCGCTGGGCGACAGCGCGCTGGCGGTGTGGACGCGCCCCAACCAGGCCTACTTGCTGGAACTGCGCGGCCCCTGCAGCGACCTGGAGTTCGCCTCGGCGATCAGCGTCAGCAACCAGATGGGGCGCGTGCATGCGCGCTTCGACAAGGTCACCGCGCTCGGCACGCAGTCGATCAAGATGCCCTGCTTCATCGGCCGCATCCTGCCGCTGGACGTCAAGGCGATCAAACAGGCGCAACAGGAAATGCGCAGCGCCGGCACCGTGCCGCGCGACGACGCCGGCCAGTGAGCGCGACGAGGATGCGGCCAGGCGCGTCCGCATAGTCGCCGCACGGCCAGCGCGCGATCGCCGCGCAGCGGCGCGCATTGGCGCGCCGCGTGCGATGCGACCGGATCGTGGCGCGAAACGTGATCGGGGGTCAGAAAAATCCTACAGCCGGCTGCGCCTTCGGCCGACTGTTTCGCCCTGCCCGCCGCGGCAATCTATCCAGGCCCCGGCAGCACGGTCGATGCGATGACACGGATGCCGCTCTGCAAAGGAAAAAGGCCGTCACCCTCGAGCAGGTGAGCCAGCGGAGCCGGGGTGACTTCATTGCAAGTGCCGAGGAAGCGTACATGTACGGCGAAACGGATTTCGCGCCGATGGCCAGGACGGCCGGTCGGCCGACGCCGCACAGGACGTGCGGGGTCCGCGCATGAGGGCAGCGACGTGGATGCAGGATTCGCTCCGCGCGCTGCCGCGCTACCTCCTGGTGCTGGCCACCGTCTCCGCGCTGGCGTGTCTGGCGCAGACGGTGGCGCCTTCTTCTGCGCCGACGCCCGCCGTTTCGCCGGGCTCGACCTCCTTGCCCGCATCCCGCACCGGCCCCGACACGCTGATGTTCGTCGTTGCGTCCGCAGCCAGCGCCTCCGCGCGCGAACCCGATGCCGCCCTTGGGCTCCCACGCTACGCGCGCACCGCGCCGGCGCCCGTCTCGCCCGTCTCACCGACCCCGTTCGCGCCCCTCGCTGCTCGGCTTCGCCCTGCGCAGGCCACGCCGCGCTGAGCGGCGGACGCTGGCCCGACCCCGCCCAACCGGCCTCCGCCTCGGCCGATTCTCCTGCAAGCGCTGCGCGGTCGGCGCCTTTCCGGCCCGGCTCGGGTTTCGCCGCGGCGGCCTCGCCGTTGTGCCGCGACCGGCACGCGCTTGGCCGGCGGCTTTTCCCTTTCTGCCGCCCCGCTCCGGGCGGCCCGATCTGAGCCGCGCCTGTCCGTGCGGACAGCGCTCGCCGCGCCCCTGACGGGCTCACCATTCGCCGTAGTATCCTCGCGGTCCCAACCCTGTGGAGCGGCGGAATGAAAGCACGGCCCTGGATGCGAACGATCGGCCCGGCGATCGGCCTGACCCTGGCCGCCGCGTTGCTGGCCAGTTGCTCCACCGGACCGGTACGCCGCGTCTCCGAACCCGCCGCGCGCATCCAGCAGTTGACCGTGCGCGCCAACGGCAGTTGGACGGTCGAGGTGCGGCTGGAGAACTTCAGCAGCATCCCGATGCGCTTCGACCGCTTCGATCTGCAGCTCAAGCTCGGCGAAGACAGCGCCGGCCAGTTGCAGGCCCAGCCCGCGCTGTCGATCGGCCCCGAATCGGCCGACGTGGTCAAGGTCGAGCTGACTCCGTCCGGCACCGCCAAGATCGCCGTCGCCGACGCCCTCGCCGGCGGCCGTAGCCTCAACTACAGCCTCAAGGGCGACGTCGTGGCCACTCCCGACGAAGCCAAGCAACGCACCTTCGCCATCGAACGCAGCAGCGCGCTGAGCCCCGCGCCGGGCTTGCCTGGCGTGATGCGCTGAAAGCCGGGAATGGGGAATCGGGAATCGGGAATCGGTTGAAGCCGACGCCCACTCCGCTTCCCATCCGCCTGGCCGCTCCTGCTTTCCCATTCCCCATTCCCTATTCCCCATTCCCGACCTATGAGCACCTACAAAGCCCCCCTCGCCGACATGCGTTTCGCCCTGTTCGACGTGCTCGGCGCCGAAGCCGCGTTCCAGCGCCTGGGTTACGCCGACGCCAGCCGCGACGTGCTCGACGCCGTGCTCGATGAAGGCGCGCGTTTCACCGAAACCGTGCTCGCCCCGCTCAACAGCGTCGGCGACCAGATCGGCTGCAGCCACGACAAGGCCAGCGGCGTGGTGACTACACCGCCGGGCTTCAAGCAGGCTTACGCCCAGTACGTCGAAGGCGGCTGGGCCGGCCTCACCTCCGACACCCGCTTCGGCGGCCAGGGCCTGCCGCACGCGGCCGGCGTGCCGCTGAAGGAAATGATCGACGCCGCCAACCTGGCCTGGGGCAACTTCCCGCTGCTCTCGCACGGCGCCACCGAGGCGCTGCTGCACCACGGCGAGGAGTGGCAGCAGGAGGTGTTCCTCAAGCCGCTGGTCGAAGGCCGCTGGACCGGCACCATGTGCCTGACCGAGCCGCATTGCGGCACCGACCTGGGCCTGCTCAAGACCCGCGCCGAGCCGCAGGCCGACGGCAGCTATGCAATCACCGGCACCAAGATCTTCATCACCGCCGGCGAGCACGATTTCACCGACAACATCGTCCACCTGGTGCTGGCGCGCCTGCCGGACGCGCCGGCCGGCAGCAAGGGCATTTCCTTGTTCATCGTGCCCAAGGTCCAGGTCGCGCGCGACGGCAGCCTGGGCGGGGCCAACGCGGTGCGCTGCGGCAGCCTCGAGCACAAGATGGGCATCCACGCCTCGGCCACCTGCGTGATGAACTTCGACGGCGCCCAGGGCTATCTGATCGGCCAGCCGCACAAGGGCCTGATGGCGATGTTCACCATGATGAACACCGCCCGCCTCGCGGTCGGCCTGCAAGGCCTGGGCCTGTCCGACCGCGCGCTGCAGAACGCGCTGCGCTACTCGCGCGAGCGCCTGCAGATGCGCGCGCTGTCCGGGGCCAAGCACCCCGAACTGGCCGCCGACCCGATCATCGTCCACCCCGACGTGCGGCGCATGCTGCTGACCTGCAAGGCGCTGGTCGAAGGCGGCCGGGTGATGGGCTACGACGCCGCCCTGCTGGTCGACATCGCCCACGCCAGCGGCGACGAGAAGGAACGCGCCGAGGCCGACGCGCTGATCGGCTTCATGACCCCGATCGTCAAGGCCTGCCTGACCGAGTGGGGCGTGGAATGCACCTACCACGCGCTGCAGTGCTTCGGCGGCCACGGCTACATCGCCGAGCACGGCATGGAGCAGCTCGCCCGCGACGCGCGCATCACCACCTTGTACGAAGGCACCACCGGCATCCAGGCCCTGGACCTGCTCGGCCGCAAGGTCATGCAGCTGCAGGGCGCGGGACTGAAGCTGATGCTGGAGCGGATCGAGCGCTTCTGCGCCGAGCACGAAGGCAATGCCGCGGTGGCCGAGTTCGTCGCTCCGCTGCGCGCCAAGGCGGCGCAGTGGCAGCAGCTGACGATGTCGATCGGCAAGCGCGCGATGGCCAATCCGGACGAAGTCGGCGCCGCCGCCTACGACTACCTGATGTACTCCGGCTACGTGTCGCTGGCCTACTGGTGGGCGCGCAGCGTCGCCGCCAGCGAAGCCTCGGCGCAGTCCGAGCGCTTCAAGGCCGGCAAGCGCGAAACCGCGCGCTTCTACTTCGCCCGCCTGCTGCCGCGTTGCGAAAGCCATGCCGCGACCATCGGCGCCAGCGTCGAGACCCTGACCGCGCTCGACGCCGACGCGTTCGACGCCTAAGCCCTCCCGCCCTGCCCTCGGCACCGCTCGCGCACTGCGCGCCGGTGCCGGCGGCGACGATCCGACCGCCGGCGCTCGGGCGGTCGCGAGCGGTCGGCGGCGCGCGATTTCGCGCGCCGCTACCAAATTCGTCATCAAACGGGTATAAGCTGGTTTCCCGATGGAGACCGATAGAGCGAAGATCCGCCTGGTCCGAACCGGAACCCACGCTGACATGCTGCAGCGTGAGCCGGATGCCTCCGGTGTCGCCGACCAATACTCGCCGTGGCCCGGCCCCCGCGCCGTCCCGCGCAACGCCCTCGAACGCCTGAGCTCGGTGCGACTGTTGTCGCTGGATGCGCACGGCCGGGTGCTGGACTGGATGAACTGGCAGACCGCCAGTTGCCTCTACGCCCGCGGCGCCGTCGCCTGGACCCTCGGCGATCCCTGCCTGGAAGTGCACGGCGGCATCAACCGCCTGACCGGCGAGCGCAGCGTGCTGGCCTTGCACCCGATCGTCGCCGCGCGCGGCCATGCCCGCCCCGGCGCGCTGGACCCGACGCCGGCGCTGACCAACGCCGCGCTGTTCGCCCGCGACGGCTACCTGTGCATGTACTGCGGCCACGACTTCCACCGCCCGCACCTGACCCGCGACCACGTCGTGCCGGTCTCCAAGGGCGGCCGCGACCTGTGGGAGAACGTGGTCGCCGCCTGCTTCGGCTGCAATTCGCGCAAGGGCAACCGCACCCCGCAGCAGGCCGGCATGCCGCTGCTCGCGGTGCCGTACCGGCCGAGCTGGGTCGAGCACCTGATCCTGTCCAACCGCAACATCCTCGCCGACCAGATGGCGTTCCTGAAAAACCAGCTGCCGAAGCGGTCGCATCTGGCCAACTGAAACGAGCGCGCACAAAGCGCCGGCGCAGGCGGCGCGAGCGCTCGCATGCGCTACGCCGACGCTTGCGGTTCGTCGTCCTTCGCCCAGACCCAGCCACTGCCGTTGCTACCCCCCTTTGAAAAGGGGGGCCAGGGGGGATTTGCTCTTACCTTGCTCTTGCCCGCCCCTGCCCCGTCCTCGCCCACCACCCCCAGCCCGCACCAACGCATCGACCGACGAATCGGAGCGCCTTCGAGCGCGCCCGCGCACGCGTTTACCCGCTTTCGCCGTCGACATCGAAAGCCAAGCCGACCGCTGCACGGCCAACTTCGTGACGAAAGTCGCAATATCGAGGCGTAAACCCCGTGTTTCTGCCCCAAAATGCTGCATAGCGACGCATCACGTCGCGTTGACGGTGACTCGTGCAGTCCGCAACACTTCTCGCTTGATTCTGATGCGGAAGCGACCATGCCTTTGACCCTCGGCCTGACCGGAATGGACCCGGCGACGGAGTCTGCGCTGCAGACCGCGTTCAAGGTCGCCAACGCCCAACTGGGCGGCCATTGGTCGCTGGTGCCCGAGCAACAGGCCGATTTCGTCGTGGTCGACATGGACAGCATGTACGGCCCGATGAGCTGGCTGCGCCTGCACGCCTCGGGCAAGTCGGTGATCGCGCTGACCGCCGCGCAACGCACCCAGGCCGACTTCCTGCTGTCGCATCCGGTCAACACCGATTCGGTGAAGCTGTTGCTCGGCGAGATCGCGCTGCAGTCCGGCCAGGCCCTGCCGACCCCGACTCCGGCCCCGGTCGAGATTCCGCCGCAGCCGCGCACCGACCCGACCGCCTCCCTGCCCGACGCCGTGGTCGAACTGCTCGAAGCCGACCGCGCCCAGATCCGCGCCGCGCAGGCGCCGGCCGCGGCTACGCCGTCGGCCGCACCGGCACCCATCGCACCTGCGCCCGTGGCGCCTGCGCCCGCCGCAGCGGCCGCGGTCGCCGCGCCCGTCGTTGCGCCGGCCGCGGCAGCACCCGCTCCGATCGCGGCGCCGGCCGCCGAGGCCGCCGCGGCGGACATCGCCGCAGCGGTTGCCGTTGCCGCCCCGGCCGCGCCCACCGCGCCTGCGACGCCCAGCATCACCGTCAGCGGCGACGGCCTGCTCGACTGGCTGATGCCGGGCCGCCTGCGCGGCCTGGTGCGTCTGAACCACGACGGCGAAGCGCTGTTGATCGACGCCGACGAACGCAAGTACCACGGGCCGGCGGCGCTGAAACCGCTCGTCGGGCTGTTCGAACGCGGTTTCGCCGCGGCCGATTTCGAATTGCTGCCGGCGGCGCAGTGGCAGGCCGCCGCGGCGCAGGCCGGCGCGGCGATGCCGCTGACCCGCCTGGTCTGGTTCGGCAACCTGCTCGCCGGCCGCGGCCGCCTCGCGCCGGGCTACGACCCGCAGCGCCGCTATCGCATGACCAAGTGGCCGCAGACCGAGCGCGAATACCCCAAGCATTTCCGCATCGCCACGGTGATGATGAAAGCGCCCGGGCACCTGGCCGAGATCGCCGAAGCCAGCGGCGTCAGCGAAGCCGAAGTCGCCGATTTCATCAACGCCAACCTCGCCACCGGTTTCGCCGAGGCCGAGGGCGACCCGGCGCCGGTCGAGCCGGCCAAGTCCGGCGGCCTGTTCGGCCGTTTGCGCGGCCGCTGAACCGCTGCGGCGCGGGGTCGCAGGCCCCCGCCCCGGCGACGTCCGCAATACCAAATCGCGACGATTCGAACGTATTCGGGCGGTTCCGCCTGAATGCGAGGCTGCGCGCTTCTTGCTCGCCTCACACTGGGGCGGGACAATGACCGACTAGCTGAACGTCAGATGGTCGTAATGATCGATTCGCAGCGCTACCCGCGTCTTTCCCGCATCCAGGTTCCCGCCGATCTGCGCCGCTTTCCCGAAGAGGAATTGCCGGCGATCGCGCAGGAACTGCGCGCCTACCTGATCGAACAGGTCGCCTTGGTCGGCGGCCATTTCGGCGCCGGCCTCGGCGTGATCGAACTCACCGTCGCCCTGCACTGGCTGTACGAAACGCCGCGCGACCGACTGGTTTGGGACGTCGGTCACCAAAGCTATCCGCACAAGATCCTCACCGGTCGCCGCGACAGCATCCATACGGTCAAGCAGAAGGACGGCGTCGCGCCGTTCCCGAAGCGCGACGAGTCCGAGTACGACACCTTCGGCGTCGGCCACAGCTCGACCTCGATCTCGGCCGCGCTCGGCATGGCGATCGCGCTCGAGCGGCTCGGCGACGAGCGCAAGGTCGTGGCGGTGATCGGCGACGGCGCGATGACCGCCGGCATGGCGTTCGAGGCGCTGGCGCACGCCGGCGGCCTGGATCCGGAGCCGAACGTGCTGGTGATCCTCAACGACAACCAGATGTCGATCTCCGAGAACGTCGGCGGCGTCACCAAGATGCTCGGCCGTCTGACCAGCAGCCGCACCCTCAACGCGATCCGCGAAGGCGGCAAGAAGCTGCTCGGCGACAAGCGCAAGCCGGCGGCGAAGTTCGTGCGCCGCTGGGAAGAGCACTGGAAGGGCATGTTCGTGCCCTCGACCTTCTTCGAGGAAGTCGGCTTCCACTACACCGGCCCGATCGACGGCCACGACCTGCCCGCGCTGCTGCACGCGATGAAGACGCTGAAGGGTCTCAAGGGCCCGCAGCTGCTGCACATCCTCACCACCAAGGGCAAGGGCTACGAGCTCGCCGAAGGCGACCAGATCGGCTACCACGCGGTCGGTCCGTTCGATCCGGAGAAGGGCCTGGTCGCCAAGGCCGGCGCCAAGAAGCCGACCTACACCGATGTGTTCGGCGAATGGCTGTGCGACATGGCCGCCGCCGACGAACGTCTGCTCGGCATCACCCCGGCGATGCGCGAAGGCTCGGGCCTGGTGCGCTTCAGCAAGGAATACCCGCAGCGCTACTTCGACGTCGCCATCGCCGAGCAGCATGCGGTGACCCTGGCCGCGGGCATGGCCTGCGAAGGCGCCAAGCCGGTGGTCGCGATCTACTCGACCTTCCTGCAGCGCGGCTACGACCAGCTGGTGCACGACGTCGCGATCCAGAACCTCGACGTGCTGTTCGCGATCGACCGCGGCGGCGTGGTCGGCCCCGACGGCGCCACCCACGCCGGCAACCTGGACCTGTCCTATCTGCGTTGCGTGCCGAACATGGTGGTGATGGCTCCGGCCGACGAGGACGAGTGCCGCAAGATGCTCAGCACCGGCCACCGCTACGAAGGCCCGGCCGCGGTGCGCTATCCGCGCGGCACCGGCCCCGGCGTCGCGGTGCAGCCGGACCTGGACGTGCTGCCGATCGGCAAGGCGCAGCTGCGCCGCCAGGGCTCGCGCGTCGCCCTGCTCGCCTTCGGCGCGATCGTGCCGGCGGCCGAGCAGGCCGCCGCCGAACTCGGCCTGACCGTGGTCAACATGCGCTTCGTCAAGCCGCTGGATCGCGAGCTGATCCTGGAGCTGGCCAAGAGCCACGACGGCTTCGTCACCCTGGAAGACAACGTCGTCGCCGGCGGCGCCGGCAGCGGCGTGGCCGAGCTGCTGTCCGCCGAAGGCATCGTCCTGCCGGTGCTGCACCTGGGCCTGCCGGACGAGTTCCAGCACCACGCCAGCCGCGAGCAACTGCTCGCCGAAGCCGGCCTGGACGCCGCCTCGATCCGCGCCAGCGTGCTCAAGCGCTGGCCGCAGTTGGCGGCGGCGCCGGCGCAGTCCGCGGCGGGCTGAGTCCCGCGCGCGCTTCGACCCAAAACGCCCGGCTCGCGCCGGGCGTTTTTGGTTTCGATAGCGCAGAAAATAAGAGTTCGCCGTTATCGGCTCGCCGCGGTCGCGGCTTGCGCCGCTCCTACAACGGAAACGTTGCGGCCGAAGCTCCTGCTGGAGCGGCGTAAGCCGCGACCACGCCGCTGCGGCTACGGCGAAACCGCTCCGCTCACACCGCCCAGAACGGCATCGCCACGAACGCGCTCAACAGCGCCGCCGCCGCGACCTTCACGCTCGCCTTCGGCGCCATCGTCATCAGCAAGGTCCACGCCAGCGCCGACACGATCATCGCCGCGAACCAGAAGATCGGGCCCTGGGCCCAGCCGCGCTCGTAGACCAGCACGGCGAACATCAGCGCCAGCAGCGCCCAGCCGACCGCGCGCAGGACGCGGCCGCGCGCGGGCACGAACGCGGCCGTCGACACCTGGCCGTGATGCTTTTCCAGCCCCAGGCTCAACAGGCACCACGCCGCCACGCCCAGACTCAGTCCCAACCACAGCATGCGCGCGCCTCCTCAGCGATCCGCCAGCGCCGGCTCGGCGGCGCGTTCGCGCCGCGACGGCGCCTGCGCCGGCCGCCGCGCCTTGATCCATCCGTGCCGCGCCAGCAGGGCGAAGCCCGCGGCCAGCGCCAGCGCGGTCAGGTCGACCGCGGCCAGGGCCCACTCGCCGCGCGCGATCGTGGCGAACAGGTGGCTGTTCGGCGCGGTGGCCAGATTGACCAACGGCACCAAGGCGAAAGCGGCGGCATTGAGGGCGAAGAACTGGCTCCAGCCGCGCTTGTGCACCGCCGGCACCGCCGCGTACAGCGTCGCCGCGATCCACACCGCGCAGAACACGGTGATCTCCGCGCTCGAACGTGCGACCGCATCGGCCGGAATCAGCCGGTTGGCGATCACCATCGCCGCGCTCGCCAGCGGCATGCCGCCGACCACGCCCAGGTTCAGCGCCTGCACCAGGCCGTAGCCCGACAGGCGGCCGGCCTCGGCGATCTTCTTCGCCCGCTTGTTGACCCAGACCTGCATGCCGCTGGCGATCATCACGCAGCCGGCCAGGCCCATGACGAAGTACAGCCAGCGCAACGCGCTGCCGCCCCACTGCGCCATATGCATGCCGCCGAGGAAGGTGTAAGTCTTGTAGCCGGGCCCGAACGCGCCGGTTTCGTGCAACAGCTTGCCGTCGTTGGCGTCGTAGAACACCTGGTCGAAATTCCAGGCCACGTCGCGGCTATGGTCGCCGCCGAAGGAAATGGTGGCGCTGGTGTCGTCGGGATGGTGCACGCTGACCCAGGTCAGCGGCTGGCCCAGGCGCCGGCGCGCGTCCTCGAGCAGGCGGTCGATCGGGTAGATCGCGGTCAGCGGCTTGCCGGTTTCGGCACGCTCGTAGCTGTCGGCGGCCTCGGCGTAGAACTTCTCGGCGTTGCCGTCGTAGGCGGTGAACAAGCCGGCCGGCATGTAATTGGCGACGAAGATCGCCACGCCGGTGTAGGCGATCATCAGATGGAACGGCAGGCCGAGCACGCCGGTGAGGTTGTGCCCGTCGAGCCAGGCGCGCTGGCCGCCGGCCTTGGGCCGGAAGGTGAAGAAGTCCTTGAAGATGCGCTTGTGGATCACGATGCCGGTCAGGATCGCGATCAGCATGAACATGCCGGCCAGGCCGACGATGTACATGCCCCAGGTCGGCGAGTGCAGGTTGAAGTGCAAGGTGAAGAAGAACTCGCCGCCGGCGGTCTCCGGCACTTTCTTGCCGGTGGCCGGATCCAGGCTGATCAGGTCCGGATCGCCGGCGTCGTAGTACACGCCGGCGTCCAGTGTCTTGCTGCGCTCGCCGGGCAGGGTCACGTAGTAGGCGTGCGGATGCGGCTTGGCGATCTTCTGCAGTTGCTCGACCGCGCTTTGCAGGCTGGGCGCCGGCGCGGCGGCCGCGCGTTCCTGGCCGTGCAGCGAGGGCTGCATCCAGTAGGTCAGCTCCTTGTCGAAGCAGGCGATGGTGCCGCCGACGAAGATCACGAACAGCAGCCAGCCGATCAGCAGTCCGGCCCAGGTGTGCAACCAGGCCATGGCCTGGGAAAAACTGTTTTTCATCGCCTCGGCCTCAGGTCGGCGGCACGGCGGAGCCGGGGAACAGGGCCGCAGCGCCGCACAGCTTGGCCGCCCAGAACAACAAGGCCGTGGCCAGCGCCGGAGCCCAGCACGCGCGCCAGGCGCTGCGCGCGGCGAAGGCGTACATCGCCACGCCGCACCAGACGAAGAAACTCAGCAGGCTGGCCGCGACCACCCGATCGACCCGCGGCAACGGCAAGGCCACGCTGAGAAAAGCGGTGCAGGCATAGGCGAAGAAATAGCCGATCACGATCGCCGCGAACGCGCGCGCGGCGACCGCGCCGCGATAGCGCCAGGACAGCGGCTGGCGCGGCTTGCGCGGGAGCGGCGGAGCCGGATTGACTAGGGTTTCGTTCATTGCGCTGGGCAGGGCGCCGGCCCGCGCCGGCGACGGCGGCGGGATGACGTTTGGGCGATGCGGGACGGACCTGGCCCCAGTCTAATTGGCAATAGTTCTCATTTGCAAACCATGACGGCGGCGGCGAGCGGATCTGCGCAGAGCGGCGCATTCCGACGTTGCCGCCGCGGTCGGGTTTACAGATCGCAACCCCGGTCGCGCCCGCGACCGGCTACGATCCGCTTTCGCCGCGTCCCCCATCCCCCGGAGCGCTACGCATGCGCCGTTCCCTGTTCGTCCTGCTGCTGTTGGCCCTGGCCCCGAGCGTCGCCCCGGCGCAGACGGCCGTGCCCGCGGCCGAGTCCATCCGCGACCTCGACACCCTGGTGGTCACCGGCGAGCAGCCCGGCCCCGGCATGTGGAAGGTGGTGCGCGGCGGCCATGTGCTGTGGATCCTGGGCACGGTCAGCCCGCTGCCGAAGAACATGACCTGGCTGTCGCGCGACGTCGAAGCGGCGATCGCCGAATCGCAGGCGGTGATCGCCCCGCCCTCGGTCAATTTCGACACCGACCTGGGCATGCTGCGCACGATGATGCTGATTCCGACCGCGCTGAAGGCGCGCAAGAATCCCGACGGCAAGACCCTGCAGGAAGTGGTGCCGGCGGACCTGTACGCGCGCTGGTCGACGCTCAAGGCGCGCTACATCGGCCGCGACGGCGGGGTCGAGAAGTGGCGGCCGATCTTCGCCGCGCAGGAACTGTACGAAGCGGCGATCGAGCGTTCGGGCATGAGCCTGAAGGGCGTGGTCAAGCCGGTGGTCGACCAGGCCGCCAAGCGCCACGGCGTGCCGGTGCTGGAGGCGCGGGTCGCGCTGAAGATCGCCGATCCGAAGGCGGCGCTGAAGGAGTTCGGCGCCAGCGCGCTCGACGACCGCGAATGCTTCGCCAAGACCATGGCGCGGATCGAGGGCGACCTGGAATCGATGCGCGCGCGCGGCAACGCCTGGGCGGTCGGCGACATCGCCGCGCTGCGCAGCCTGCCGCAGGGCGATCAGTACCGCACCTGCATGGACGCGCTGGCCACCACCGGCGTCGCCCACCGCCTGGGCTTCGCCGACCTGCGCGAACGCGTCGCCGCGACCTGGCTGGAACGCGCGCTGGATTCGCTGGCGGAAAACCGCAGCACCTTCGCCACCCTGCCGGTATCGGACCTGCTGGAGAACGGCGGCCTGCTCGACAAGCTGCGCGCCCAGGGCTACACCGTCGAGGATCCCTGAGCGGCCGCGCGCTCAGGCGCGCAGCCGGCGCACCAGGCCGTGGTCGCCGTCGACCTCGATTTCCTCGCCGTCGGTCAGTTCGCCGAGCAGGCCGGGCAGGTTGGCCACCGCCGGAATGCCGAACTCGCGCGCGACGATCGCGCCGTGCGACAGATACCCGCCGGTCTCCATGACCAGCGCCGCCGCGCGCAGGAACAGCGGCGTCCAGGCCGGGTCGGTGCTGGGCGCGATCAGGATCTCGCCCGCCGCCAGGCTCGCGCCCTGGTGCGGATCGCGCACGATCCGCGCCCGCCCGCGCGCGCGGCCGGCGCCGATCGGCGTGCCGCTCCAACCGTCCTCGCCCGCCGCGGCACGCGCCGGTTCCAGGGGCGCCGCCGCCAGGACGCCGTGTTCGACCACCAGTTCGGGCTCGGCCTGCAGCGCCTGCAGCAGACGCAACTCGCACCGGGTCCGCGCACGCGCTCGGGCGTGCGCCGGCGCGAGCCGACCGTCGGCCAGCGCGCACAGTTCCTCGGCGTCGAGCTCGAACGCATCCTCGGCCCGTTCCAGCGCGCCGCGCTCGCAGGCGCGCTCGCCGAGCTTCAGCGCCAGCCGCCGCAGCGCTTCGAAGTACGCCATCAGCGCGCTGCGCGCGGCCTCGCGCTGGTTGCTGTCGCGCGCCGCGCTGCGCAGCAGATAGTTCAGCGCCGGCCGCTGCCACCACGGCAGCCGTCCCTGCAGGCGTCGCCGCGCTTGCGCGCCGGCCTCGCGCTGGCGCAGACGCAGCGCCTGTGCGTCGCTGCCGCCCAGGGCCAGGATCTGGTCGAACAGATACTGCGGCCGTTCGCGCCAGCGCGCATGGCGCAGATAGCTCTCGGCGACCGTGCGATGGCCGTAGCGTTCGAGGAACGCGGCGAATTCGCCGCGGAACGCGCTGTCGGGCGGCAGGCTCTCGCGCCACGCCGCATCGTCGCGTCCGCCGCTGCGCAGCCAGGCCAGCACCGCCGGCTCGGCCGCCGCGCGCGCCGCCAGCGCCATCAGCTCGTAGCCCTGGCGCGCGGTGGTGCTCGGCTCGCCGCCGGCCAGCAAGGCCGCGGCCAAGGCATGGCCTTCGCCCGGGCAGTACTTCTCGATCAGGTCGACCAGGCCGCTGAGGCTGCCGCCGGCCGAACCCTGCAGGAAGAACAGCTCGTCGGCGCGGCGCACCTGCACGACCTGCTCGCTCAGGCGCTGGGCCAGCGCGCGATCGCCCTGGCTCAGGTCCTGTTCGCGCCACTGCTTCGCCTGCGCCAGTGCGGCGACGACCGCGGCGTCGGCCGCGCGTCGCCGCGCCGCCGACCGGCGCAGATACCTCAGCAGGCGCGCCACGCGGCGCAGCCGGTCGCGCCGACCCGGCGCGGGCACGGCGATCTCCGGCAGGCGTCCGCCGATCAGGGCGTTGATCGCCGCCGGCGCGATGCCGTAGGCGTCGTAGCCTTCCCACTGGATCAGCGAGGCCTCCAGGTACACCCGGCCATGGCGCAGGCCCGCGTGCGGCACGCCTTCCAGCACCGGATAGCCGCTGAGCTCGTAACCGGTGGTGAGCATGCGGTCGGCGGCCACGGCATAGATCGACCAGTCCATCGCCGACAAGGGCTCGGGCAGGATTTCGCGGGTGTTGCCGCGGGTCCACAGCGCCGGCTGGCCGCGCAGCGCCGGATAGGTGTGGCGCGCGCCGGCGGTGATCGGCCGCGCCTGTACGATCCACACCCGCGCGCCGTCCCAGACCCATTCCACGTCGTAATGCGGGCAGGCGAAATCGAGCGCGCGCGCCGCGTCCATCGCCAGCCAGGCGACCTGCTGCGACTGCTCAGGCGTCAGCACCGCCCGCGCGCCCTGCTCGGCCGGCGTGTCCGCCAGTTCGGTGCCGCCGTGTTGGCTGACCCGGGTGTAGTGGCGCTTGGCGCCGATACGGCGCTGCAGCGGCGCCAGGCGCTGTTCGATGCGGTCGTACCGCAGCAGGTATTCGTCGACATCGGCCTGGCCGCCGACCAGGGCCTCGCCCAGGCCCCAATGCGCGTTGACCGCGATCCGGTCCTCGCGTCCCGAGCGCGGGTCGCGGGTGAACACAACGCCCGAGGCCAGCGCCGGCAGCAGCGGCATCACCACCACCGCCATCGCGCTGTCGTCGGCGTCCAGGCCGAAACGCTCTCGGTAAGCGCGCGCGGCCGGCGCATGCGCCGAGTCCCAGACCTCGACCACCGCCTGCAGCAGCGCGTCCAGGCCGACCACGTTGAGACAGGAACGATGGATGCCGGCGAACGAGGCCTGGGCCGAGTCCTCCTGCGGCGCCGAAGAACGCACCGCCAGCGCCTGCGCGTTCCAGCCGCGCCGGGCCAGTTCCTCGGCCAGATGCTCGCGCAGCGCCGCGCCGACCGGCGCGCCCGGCGCGCGGCCGCGACTGGCGGCGGCGGCGATCACGAACCCGGCCGGCACCGCGATGCCGAGCCGGGCCATGCGCCCGAGCTGCCAGCCCTTGCCGCCGGCCACGCCCGCGCCGGCCGCTGCCGACGCGGCCCAGTCCAGCACCACGGCGGACTCGCTCATGGCGCCGCCCCGGCACGCGCCGCGGCGCCGTGCACGAACAGCTCGACGATCGCGGCGAACTCCTCCTCCAGCGTCGGCGCCGGCGCGCCCTCGCCCGGCGTCGCCAGCCAACGCATCAGCGCGCCCAGGTACAGGTGCTGGAGCAGGTCGGCCAACTGCCCGGCGGGCAGATCGCGCCGCAGTTCGCCGCTGGCCTGCCCGGCCAGGATCAACAGGCGGAACAACCGCTCCAGGCCGCTGCGCCCGTCGCCGTCGCGACGCCGCGCGGCGGCCTCGCTAGCGAGGAAGCGGTAGCGCACGTACGGCCACATGTAGCTACGCCGGCGTTCGCACCACTCGGCGGAAGTCCGCAGCCACTGCGACAGGCGGCGGGCGAAGGGCTCCGGCTCCGCCAGGCGGACCATCAGCCCGTCCAGCGCCTGCGCCAGCTCGCCGTGGAACCGGTGCGCCAACAGCGCTTCCTTGACCGGGAAATGGTTGTACAGCGTGCCCTTGGCCAGATCGGCCGCGGCGGCGATCTGCTCCATCGTCACCGCCTCGTAGCCCTCGGCCTCGAACAAGGCGAAGGCGGTGGCGGCGAGGTGGTCGAGGGTCTGCTGGCGCTTGCGCTCGCGCCGGCCCGGATCGGGCGTGGGGGCTGGAGAGTTCATGACGAGGCACGAATTGAACTTCGAACATATTTGTACGATGTTCAATATTTAGCAAGTGCCGGCCCGGCCGCCGGACGAGCCAGCCGAATCCGCATGGCCGGCCGATGCGCCCGGCTGGCCGGCGCCGCGGCGGAAGCCCGGCAAGGACGGCCATGCCGGCTGCTCAGAAACGCGCGCGCAGGTCGTCCAGCACCGGCACCAGCGCGAGCAGGCACAGCAAGGCCGCCAGCGGCACGATGGCGACGAAGCCGAGCCGGGCGAAGCCCAGCGCGCCGAGCACGCCGCCGAGGAAGAACAACCCGACCAGCCGCGCCAGCAGGCGCAACCGGGCCCGGTCCGCGCGCACCGGCGGCGCGGCCTCGCGGCGGTTCCAATAGGCGGATTTGCCCAGCTCGATGCCGAGGTCGGTGATCAGGCCGGTGACGTGGGTGGTGCGGATTTCCGCGCGCGAGAGCTTGGTGATCATCGCGTTCTGCAGCCCCATCACGAAGCACAACAACGCCGCGGTCGCCGAAACGAACAGCCATTGGGTGGCCTGCAAACGGCTGCCGGCGATACCGAACGCCAGCAACAGCCCGGCTTCGGCCATCAGCGGCAGCGCGTACTCGCTGTGCAGGCCGCGCCGGCGCCCCCAGTGGATCAGCATCGCCGAGCAGGCGGCGCCGGCGAGGAACGCCAGCACCGTGGCCAAACCGCCCGCCACCACCGCGTAGCGGCCCAGGGCGAGATCGTCGGCCATGCCCGAGACGATTCCGGTCATGTGCGAGGTGTACTGCTGCACGGCGAGAAACCCGCCGGCATTGACCGCGCCGGCGACGAAAGCCAGATACGCGGCCAGTTGCCGATCGGCGCCAGGCTGGCGGGTGCGGCCGGTCAGGCCGCGCAGATAAGCCACAGGCATTGCGCCCCCGAATCGAACGCGCCGACGGATCGCGACGCGACGATTATCGCGCGCCGGGCTTTCGATGAAATCCGCTCCCTCGCCGCCGCGCACGCAATGCCGGGCTCAGGAGCAAGCGCAGGGGACTGCCCGTCCGCTGGGATGCGGACGACGCGAGCCTGTCTGGAAGACGCGAACGGCCGCGGACCGGACTGGACGTCGGCTCCGCCTTATCGCGAAAGGGTGAAGTCAGCGAGCACTTGGGGCGGTGAGATTCGACGCATCACCCAAGCCGTTGATCCGCAACATCGAATGGTCGGGACGGCCGGATTCGAACCGACGACCCTCTGCCCCCCAGGCAGATGCGCTACCAGGCTGCGCTACGCCCCGACGTGTGTTGCGATGTTCCGCTCGTGGCGAGCGGGGCGGCAAGTATAGCCGCTGGAGCCGGGAATGGGGAATCGGGAATGGAGAATCGGCAAAGCTCTGCAGCCGTCGGCTCCCTATTCCCCATTCTCCATTCCCGATTCCCGGCCTTCAGCGCCTGAGCAGCTGCAAAACCTCTTCCAGCTCCATCCGCACCTGCTTGACGATCTGCGAGCTCAGCGCCGATTCGTCCTTGGCCGCCTCGCCTTCCAGGCGCAGGCGCGCGCCGCCGATGGTGTAGCCCTGTTCGTACAGCAGGCCGCGGATCTGCCGCACCATCAGCACCTCGTGGCGCTGGTAGTAACGGCGGTTACCGCGGCGCTTGACCGGGTTGAGGGTCGGGAACTCGGTTTCCCAGTAACGCAGCACGTGCGGCTTGACGTCGCACAGCTCGCTGACTTCGCCGATGGTGAAGTAGCGCTTCGCCGGAATCGGCGGCAGTTCGCGATTGCTGCCCGGGTCAAGCATGCTCCCCTCCGCTGTACGCCTCGACGCGTTCCTTCAGCTTCTGGCCGGGACGGAAGGTCACCACCGTCCGCGCCGAAATCGGGATCTCTTCGCCGGTCTTCGGATTGCGCCCCGGCCGCTGGTTTTTGCGACGCAGATCGAAATTGCCGAAGCCCGACAGCTTGACCTGGCGGCCCTGCTCCAACGCTTCGCGCAACGCGTCGAAGAACGCGTCGACGAATTCCTTGGCCTCGCGCTTGTTCAGTCCGACTTCGTCGAACAACCGCTCCGCCATTTCCGCTTTGGTAAGTGCCATTGTGTCCTCTGCGCGGCGCCCGGGACGGGACGCCGATCGAATCGCTCAGGCGCGCAGTTTCGCGCCGTGTTCGCGCTCGACCGCTGCGGTGACTTCGGCCACCACCGCGTCGACCTCCCGATCAGTCAGGGTGCGCGATTCATCCTGCAGAATCAAGCCCATAGCGAGACTCTTGAATCCGGTTTCCACGCCCTTGCCCTGGTAACGATCGAACAGGACCAATTCCCGCAGGCTGGGGCCCGCGGCGGCCCGGACGGTCGCCTGAACGGCGCCCCAGGCGACGTTGTCGGCGACGATGAACGCGCGGTCGCGACGCACCGAGGGGAAGCGCGACAGGCCGCCGGCGCGCGGCAGGGCGCGCTCGGCCAGCGGGGCCAGGTCGAGTTCGAAGGCGATCACGTCCTGGTCCAGGTCCAGGGCGCGCTGCAGGCGCGGGTGCAGCTGGCCGATCCAGCCCAGCCGGCGCTGCTGGCCGCCGTCGACCCGCCACACGTCGGCCGAACGGCCCGGATGGGCCCAGGCCGGCTGGCTCGGGCGGTACTCCAGGACCGCGCCGGCGCAGGCGGCCAGGCTGTCGAGGTCGCCGCGCAGGTCGTGGAAGCCGACCGCGCGCGCCGGCAGCGCCCACTGCTCGGCGTTGGCGCTGCCGCAGACCGCGGCGGCCACGCGCTGGGTCTCGACCGGGGCCGCGGCGGCGTCGCCGGCATGGAACACATTGCCCAGCTCGAACAGGCGCACCCGGCCCTGCTGACGGGCGGCATTGCGCGCCAGCGCCGCGACCAGGCCCGGCAGCAGCGAGGTGCGCATCACCCCGAGCTCGGCGCTGAGCGGGTTGGCCAACGGCACCGAACCGGCCCCGGCCTGCCACAGGTCCAGCCAGGCGGCGTCGACGAAGGCGTAGTTGATCGCCTCCAGGCAGTCGCGCGCGGCCAACTGGCGGCGCACGGTGACCGTGTCGACCCGGCCTTCGCTGGGCGCGACCAGGCGCGCGGCGCCGCCCGGTAGGGTGGTCGGGATCGCGTCGTAGCCGTGGATGCGGGCGATCTCTTCGATCAGGTCCTCTTCGATCGCGATGTCGAAACGGCGGCTGGGCGGGGTCACCCGCCAGCCGTCTTCGCTGCGTTCGAGCTTCAGGCCGAGCGCGCCGAGAATGCGTTCGACCTCGGCGTCGGCGACGCTCAGGCCCAGCACCCGCGCCAGGCGGGCGCGGCGCAGGGCGACCGGACGCGGCTGCGGCAGGTGGTCCGGCAAGGCCGACTCGACCACCGGGCCGGGCACGCCGCCGGCGATGTCGAGGATCAGCCGGGTCGCGTACTCGACCGCGGTGCGCGGCAGCTCGGGATCGACGCCGCGTTCGAAACGGTGGCCGGCGTCGGTGTGCAGGCCGAGCTTGCGGCCGCGGCCGATGATCGCCGCCGGGGCGAAGTGCGCGGCTTCGAGGAACACGTTGCGGGTGGCGTCGGTGACCCGCGTGTCGTAGCCGCCCATGATGCCGCCGAGCGCGATCACCCGCTGCGCGTCGCCGCTGCCGTCGACGATCGCCAGGAACTGCTCGTCCAGCGCCACGTCCTGGCCGTTGAGCAGCTTGGTCGTTTCGCCGGCGCGGGCACGGCGCACGCCGACCGGGCCCTGCAGCGTGTCGCGGTCGAAGGCGTGCATGGGCTGGCCGATCTCGAGCATCACGTACTGGGTGACGTCGACCAGCAGCGAGACCGGACGCACGCCGCTGCGGCGCAGCCGCTCGGCCATCCACACCGGGGTCGGCGCACTGGCGTCGACGCCTTCGATCACCCGGCCGCAGTAGCGCGGCGCGTCGGCGCCGGCGTCGAGTTCGACCGCCAGGGTTTCGGCGCTGGCCGCCGGCACCGCGGCGATCTGCGACGAAGCGACATTGGCGCCGGTCGCGGCGGCGACATCGTAGGCGATGCCGCGCACGCTGAAGCAGTCGGCGCGGTTCGGGGTCAGCTTGATCTCGATGCTGGCGTCGGGCAGGCCCAGGTAGTCCGCCAGCGGCGTGCCGACCGGCGCGTCGGCCGGCAGTTCGAGCAGGCCGGAGGCGTCCGGATCCACGCCCAGTTCCTTGGCCGAGCAGAGCATGCCGAAGGACTCGACCCCGCGCAGCTTGGCTGCCTTGATCGCGATCCCGCCCGGCAGTTGGGCGCCGACCGTGGCCAGCGGCGCGATCAGCCCGGCGCGCGCGTTCGGCGCGCCGCAGACGATCTGCACCGTGCCCTGCCCGGTCTCGACCTGGCACACCTGCAGGCGGTCGGCCTCCGGGTGCCGTTCGGCGGAGACGATGCGGGCCACGACCACGCCCTGCAGGGACTCGCCGAGCGCGACGACTTCTTCGACTTCCAGCCCGATCGCGGTCAGCGTCGCGGCGAGCCGCTCGCGCGAAACGGAGGTCGGGACATGCTGGCGCAGCCAGTTTTCGCTGAATTTCATGGGAGCCGGGAATGGGGAATGGGGAATAGGGAATCGGACGGCGCAACGCGGGGGCGGGAGGGGCAACGAGAATCGCAGCTCTTGCTCTTACGATTCCCTATTCCCCATTCCCGATTCCCGCCTCAGGCGAACTGCCTGAGGAACCGCACGTCGTTCTCGAAGAAGCTGCGCAGGTCGTCGACGCCGTAACGCAGCATGGTCAGGCGCTCCACGCCCATGCCGAAGGCGTAGCCGGTGTAGCGCTCCGGGTCGATGCCGACGTTGCGCAGCACGTTCGGGTGGACCATGCCGCAGCCCAGCACTTCCAGCCAGCGGGTGCTGCCGTCGGCCTGCTGCCAGGCGATGTCGACTTCGGCCGAGGGCTCGGTGAAGGGGAAATAGCTCGGGCGGAAGCGCATCTCGAAGTCGCGCTCGAAGAACGCGCGCACGAATTCGGCCAGGGTGCCCTTGAGGTCGGCGAAGCTGGAATGCTCGTCGATCAGCAGGCCCTCGCACTGGTGGAACATCGGCGTATGGGTCTGGTCGCTGTCGCTGCGGTAGACCTTGCCCAGCGCGATCATGCGCAGCGGCGGTTTGTTCTGCAGCATGTAGCGCACCTGCATGCCCGAGGTATGGGTACGCAGCAGGCGGGCGACGCCGGCGCTATCGGGCGGGAAATAGAAGGTGTCGTGCATCGCCCGCGCCGGATGGTGCGGGGGAAAGTTCAGCGCTTCGAAGTTGTGCCAGTCGTCCTCGATCTCCGGGCCGTCGGCCAGTTCGAAGCCGAGCCGGCCGAAGATGTCGGCCATGCGCTCCATGGTCCGGCTGACCGGGTGCAGGCCGCCGCGCTCGGCGTCGATGCCGGGCAGGGTCACGTCGATGGTCTCGGCGGCCAGGCGCGCGTCCAGCGCGGCCGCGTCCAGCGCGCCCTTGCGCTGCGCCAGCGCTTCGGTCAGCGCGTCGCGGGCCTTGTTGATCGCCTCGCCGGCGGCCTTGCGCTCGTCGGCCGGCAGCGCGCCGAGCTGCTTGAGCTGGGCGGTGACGCTGCCGGACTTGCCGAGCAGGGCCACGCGCAGCGCTTCGATGGCGTCGGGAGAGTCGGCCGCCGCGATATCGGCCAGCGCGTGCTGCGTCAGTTGCTCGATCTGCGCCATGTGCTCAGGTTTCCTTTCACTTGCCTTGCGTTGAATTGCCTCGCGATCGCCCGCCGCGGAGTTCCTCCGCCCAGGTCCTCGCCTGTTCACTGCCCGCCTCGACCAGTTGCCTGGTCGCCTCGTCGCAGCCCGCCGCCGACTCCGGGGCCCCGGTCGCGATCGCCGAGTTGATGATGACGTCGAGCAGTTGCTGAGCCGGAAGCCGCTTTTCCAGGACCATGGTGATCTTGTCGACATCCTCGGCGAAACGCTTGCCGCGCGCCTCGTCCAGCACCTTGCACTGCTCGTTGCGGCCCTGCGCGACCACCACCTCGGCGTAGCGCTTCAGCGTTTGCGCATTGCGCTGCTGGCGCGCATCCGGCGCCTGCGCCGATGCCGCCGCCGTCAGACCCAGCAACGCCAGGGTACCCAGCGCCGACTTGCCGTACCCGAAGATTCCTTTCATCGACCGCTCCGTTGAAATCCGACCGCCGTTGTTCGCGGCCCAGAAACGACAATGGGGAAGGACTTGCGCCCTTCCCCATGCCTTAGGTTCCCCGTGAAAAGTCCGCACATGGAAGCGCGGGCTTTGCGGAGGGATCCGCCTTAAGCCGCGAGCGCGCTCTTCGCCTTTTCCGCCAGCGCCGCAAAACCCTTCGCGTCGTGCACGGCGATGTCGGCCAGCACCTTACGGTCGAGGGTGATGCCGGCCTTCAGCAGGCCGTTGATGAAACGGCTGTAGCTCAGGCCGTTGATGCGGGCCGCCGCGTTGATGCGGGTGATCCACAGCGAACGGAAATTGCGCTTCTTCTGCTTACGACCGATGTAGGCGTACTGCAGGGCCTTCGTCACCGCCTGCTTGGCGACGCGGAAGACCTTGCGGCGGGCGTTGTAGTAGCCCTTGGCCTGCTTCAGGATTTTCTTGTGACGGCGACGCGCCGTTACACCACGCTTAACTCGTGCCATTTTTCAGTCTCCTCACAAATACGGAAGCATGCGGTCCAGACGGCCGGCGTCCTCGGCGCGAACATGGTTCGTCTGCCGCAGGTTGCGCTTCCGCTTGGTCGCTTTCTTGGTGAGGATGTGGCTCTTGTTGGCGTGGCCGCACTTGTACTTGCCGGAAGCGGTCTTCCGGAAGCGCTTGGCCGCCGCCCGATTGGTCTTGATCTTGGGCATTGCGATGTCCTTTCGGAGGTTTATGTCACTGGCCTGGGCGGTGGCCTGCGGCGCTGACGCGCCCTGCCACTCTTTCCGTCCTGCCCTTGCCGGCTTGTAAGTCGTTGATCTGAAACGAATCTACGACAGGTCCGTGAACTTGCATACAACAAACCCGGCGAACCGGGCCGCATAGTATGCGGCCTGGGCGCCGGGCTTGCAAATATATCGAAGGAAATCAGTCGATTGGCGCCGCCGCCAGGGTCCCGGCGGCGCGCTGCGGGCCGCCCCGGAGGCCGGGGCCGGCCGCTTACTGCTTCTTCTTCGGCGCGATCATCATGACCATCTGCCGCCCTTCCAGGCGCGGACGCGATTCGATCACGATGTCTTCGCCCAGGTCGGCCTCGATCCGCGCCGCCATCTCGCGACCGAGCTCCTGGTGGCTCATTTCGCGGCCGCGGAAGCGGATGTTGACCTTGACCTTGTCGCCCTCTTCCAGGAAGCGGCGCATGTTGCGCAGCTTGATCTGGTAGTCGCCCTCGTCGGTGACGGGGCGGAACTTGAGCTCCTTGATCTCGACCTGCTTCTGCTTCTTCTTGGCCTCGTTGGCCTTTTTCTGCTGCTCGAAGCGGAATTTGCCGAAATCCATGATCTTGCAGACCGGCGGATCGGCATTCGGCTGGATTTCGACCAGATCCAGGTCTTCCTCTTCGGCCATGCGCAGCGCTTCGTCGCGCGTGAGCACGCCGATCATTTCGCCATCGCTGCCGATCACGCGCACGCGCGGTACGCGGATTTCCTGGTTCTTTCGATTCGGCTTCTCGGGGGTACTGATTGTTGGATCTCCAAGGTGGTTCAGGCCGTCCCGGACGGCGCCGGGACGGGGTCTGTTGCGGGCTGCGCGGTTTAGCCGGCCGCTTCGCCATTCAAACGCGAGGCGAACTCGGCGACGGTCATCGTCCCCAGGTCTTCCCCTGCCCGCGTGCGCACCGCAACCAGGCCATTTTCCTTCTCGCGGTCGCCGGCCACAAGCAGGTACGGCACGCGGTCCAGCGTGTGCTCGCGAATCTTACGGCCGATTTTTTCGTTGCGCAAATCGGCCTCGACCCGGAACCCTTGATTTGCAAGGAGTTTCCGGACATCGGCCACATAATCGGCCTGGGCGTCGGTGATGTTCATGACCGCGGCCTGGACCGGGGCCAGCCAGGCCGGGAACTGGCCGGCGTGGTGCTCGATCAGGATCCCGATGAAGCGCTCCATCGAGCCGACGATGGCCCGGTGCAGCATGACCGGGGTCCGCCGCTGGCTGTTCTCGTCGACGTACTCGGCGCCGAGCCGGCCCGGCATCATGAAGTCGACCTGCATGGTGCCCAGCTGCCAGGTGCGGCCGATCGCGTCCTTGAGGTGGTACTCGATCTTGGGGCCGTAGAAGGCGCCCTCGCCCGGCAGCTCCTGCCATTCCACCCCGCAGGCCGACAGGGCGCTGCGCAGGGCGGCCTCGGCCTTGTCCCAGGTGGCGTCGTCGCCCAGGCGCGACTCGGGACGCAGGGCGATCTTGATCTGGATGTCGTCGAAGCCGAAGTCGCCGTAGACCGCCAGCGCCTGCCGGTGGAAGGCGGTGACCTCGGACTCGATCTGGTCTTCCAGGCAGAAGATGTGGCCGTCGTCCTGGGTGAAGCCGCGCACGCGCAGGATGCCGTGCAGCGCGCCGGAGGGCTCGTTGCGGTGGCAGGAGCCGAACTCGCCGTAGCGGATCGGCAGGTCGCGGTAGCTGTGCAGGCCCTGGTTGAACACCTGGACGTGGCCCGGGCAGTTCATCGGCTTGACCGCGTAGGTGCGCTTCTCCGACTCGGTGAAGAACATGTTCTCCTTGTAGTTGTCCCAGTGGCCGGACTTCTGCCACAGCGACACGTCCAGGATCTGCGGGCAGCGCACTTCGCCGTAGCCGCTGTCGCGGTACACGCGGCGCATGTACTGCTCGACCACCTGCCAGATCGACCAGCCCTTGGGATGCCAGAACACCAGGCCGGGCGCCTCTTCCTGCAGGTGGAACAGGTCCTGCTGCTTGCCGATCTTGCGGTGGTCGCGCTTCTCGGCCTCCTCGACGCGCTGGATGTAGGCCGACAGCTGCTTCTTGTCGGCCCAGGCGGTGCCGTAGACGCGCTGCAGCTGCTCGTTCTTGGAGTCGCCGCGCCAGTAAGCGCCGGAAATGCGGGTCAGCTTGAAGGCCTTGAGGAAACGCGTGTTCGGCACGTGCGGGCCGCGGCACATGTCGACGTATTCCTCGTGGTAGTACAGGCCCATCGCCTGTTCGTCGGGCATGTCCTCGACCAGGCGCAGCTTGTAGTCCTCGCCGCGCGACTGGAACACGGCGACGACCTCGTCGCGCGGCGTGACCTTCTTGATCACGTCGTAGTCCTTGTCGATCAGCTCGACCATGCGCGCTTCGATCGCGGCCAGGTCCTCGGGGGTGAACGGGCGCTCGTACCAGATGTCGTAGTAGAAGCCCTCCTCGATCACCGGGCCGATCACCATCTTCGCGCTCGGGTACAGCTGCTTGACCGCGTGGCCGACCAGGTGGGCGCAGGAGTGGCGGATGATCTCGACGCCTTCGGGATCCTTGGGGGTGATGATGCGCAGCTTGGCGTCGTGGTCGATACGGTCGCTGGCGTCGACCAGCTTGCCGTCGACCTCGCCGGCGACGGTGGCCTTGGCCAGGCCGGCGCCGATCGAGGCGGCGACCTCCATGACCGAAACGGGGTGGTCGAACTCGCGGCGGCTGCCGTCGGGAAGGGTAATGGCGATCATGAGTGCGGACTTGGGCAACGGATTCGGTGGCGATGCGGACGGCGGGCGCTGCGGCCTGCGCGCCGACGGGGCGAAGGACGCGGGCGCGGCGCGGGCCGCGGTCGCAGGGAGGGTACTGCTGGCTCGGCCGGGCAAGGCCCGGACAAGAAAAAAGCGCCGCTAGGGCGCCTGCGTGAGCGGGGCCTGCGCGGGTTCAGCGATGGGCGCGGGTAGTGTCCATGTCGCACGCTCGGCCGGCGGGATGCCGCGGGCCACCTGGTTCTCTGGGGGAAGCGGCCGGATGCCGCGTCGCAGGCGCTAATAGTTGGGGCGCGGCCGGGCCAAGTCAACCGTTCGCCGCCGGCGGGACCGCGACGCGGCGCACACGGGAGCCGCGCGGCCTCGGGTACTGTGCGCGATTCAAGGACGCCATCTGCGTGGGGACGTGATGGAAATCAGGGAAGCCGGCCGCGCCGCGCGCGGCTGCGGAGCGCCGTCGGCAACGTGGTGCGGCGGCGGCCGGTCCGCCGGCCGGCGCGGGCTCCGGGCCGGCGCCCCGGGCGGCCGATGAACGACGGCGCGCCTGCCTCCCCCGCTCCGACCGCCAGCGGCTCGGCCCTGGCCGTGCTGCGGCGCCTGCTGCCGACCCTGTGGCATTACCGCGGCCGGGTCCTGCTCGGCCTGGCCCTGGTGCTGGCCACCAAGCTGGCCCTGGTCGGATTGCCGCTGCTGCTCAAGCAGCTGATCGACGCGCTCGGTCAGAAGCCGACCGTACTGACCGTGCCGGCCGCGCTGCTGATGGCCTATGGCGCGCTGCGGCTGGCCTCCTCGTTGTTGCAGGAACTGCGCACGATCGTGTTCGCCCGGGTGCTGGCGCGCAGCTCGCGCGAGGTCGGGCTGCGCGTGTTCGCGCACCTGCACGCGCTGAGCCTGCGCTTCCACCTGGACCGCCGCACCGGCGCGGTCGGCCGCGACCTGGAGCGCGGCATGGCCTCGATCTCCGAACTGCTCGACACCGTGCTGTACATGGTGCTGCCGACCCTGCTCGAACTGGCGCTGATCGTCGCCATCCTGATCGCCGGCTACGACCTGTCCTTCGCTGCGATCACCCTGGCCACGCTGGCGGCGTACCTGGCCTTCACCTATCGCATGACCGAGTGGCGGCTGCGCTGGTACCGGCAAATGAACGAAGCCAACACCGAAGCCAACGCCGGCTCGGTGGATTCGCTGCTCAACTACGAAACGGTCAAGTACTTCAACAACGAGGCCTACGAGGCCCGCCGCTTCGACCGCCGCCTGCGCGAACTGGAAGACACCGCGGTCAAAAGCCTGAAGGCGGCGTCGCTGACCGGCATCGGCCAGGCCGCGATCATCGCCGTCGGCATCACCGCCCTGCTCTGGCGCGCCGCGGCCGGGGTGGCCGACGGCCGGATGAGCCTGGGCGACCTGGTCCTGGTCAACGCCTATCTGCTGCAGATGGCCGCGCCGCTGAGCTACCTGGGCGTGATCTACCGCGAAAGCAAGCAGATGCTGGCCAACCTGGAACGCATGTTCGCCCTGCTCGACGAACCGGTGGAGGTGCGCGACCGGCCCGACGCGCCGGCGCTGCGCGTGGCCGGCGGCGAGGTCCGGTTCGAGAACGCGAGTTTCCGCTATGGCGATCGCGAGATCCTGGCCGGCATCGACCTGACCATTCCCAGCGGCCGCACCCTGGCGATGGTGGGCAGCACCGGCGCCGGCAAGTCGACCCTGGCGCGGCTGCTGTACCGCCACTACGACCCCGACGGCGGGCGGGTGCTGATCGACGGCCAGGACCTGCGCGAGGTCGGCGTCGATTCGTTGCGCCGGCGCATCGGCGTGGTGCCGCAGGACACCGTGCTGTTCAACGAATCGCTGTACTACAACATCGCCTACGGCCGCCCGGACGCCAGCCGCGACGAGGTCCTGGAGGCCGCGCGCGCCGCGCGCATCCACGACTTCATCCAGGCTCTGCCGCAGGGCTACGACACCGGCGTGGGCGAACGCGGGCTGAAGCTCTCCGGCGGCGAAAAACAGCGCATCGCCATCGCCCGCACCCTGCTCAAGCGGCCGGCGATCCTGATCTTCGACGAAGCCACCTCGGCGCTGGACGCGCACACCGAAAGCGAGATCCTGCGCGAGTTGCGCCAGGCCGCGCAGGGCCGCACCGCGCTGGTGATCGCCCATCGCCTGTCCAGCGTGATCGACGCCGACCAGATCGTGGTGCTGGAGGCAGGCCGGATCGTCGAGCGCGGCGGCCACGCCGAGCTGCTCGCCGCCGGCGGCCGCTACGCCGAGCTGTGGGCGGTGCAGCAGCGCCGCGCCGACGCCGCGCCCGGACGCGGCGAATCCGCCCAGGCTGCGACCGACGGCATCGACGCCGACATGGCCGAGCCGAACCCGACTCCCGCCCTCATCGACTGAAGGAAGCCCGCATGACGACATTGATTGTCTCCGACCCCTGGGACATCCACGCCCGCTCGACGGCCTGGGCGCTGGAGAGCGAAGGCGAACGCGTGCATGTCTGGTACACCCACGACTATCCGCAGAAGCACGGCGTCAGCCTGCGCACCGGCGGCGGCACCGGCTCGGTGTCCCTGCACTGTCTGCGCCACGGCCGCGACTTCGACACCGCCGACGTCGACACGGTCTGGCTGCGCCGCTGGTACCAGCCCGAGGCCTCGGCGCAGCTGCATCCGGCCGACGTCCAGTTCGCCCAGCGCGAATCCACCGAATTCGTCCGCGCGACGATCAACCTGCTCGATGCGCAGCGCGAACGCTTCTGGGTCAATCCGGTGCAGGCCAAGGCCCTGGCCGACCGCAAGGCGGTGCAACTGCACCACGCCGCTGCGGTCGGCCTGGACACGCCGCCGACCCTGATCTCCAACGATCCCGAGGCGATCCGCGCGTTCTACCGCGAGCACGGCGGCCGCGCGATCTACAAGCCGATCACCGCCGCCTCCTGGATCGGCGAAGACAAGGTCTGGGGCACGTTCACTACGCCGCTGACCGACGAGTTGCTGCGCGAAGACGCGGCGCTGTCGAACGCGCCCGGCATCTACCAGCCCTTGCTGGACAAGGCCTACGAACTGCGGGTGACGGTGATGGGCCGGACCGTGATCGCCGCGCGCCTGCAGTCCCAGCGCGAAGGCCAGTACCTCACCGACTGGCGCGCCAACGAATTCGACGAACGCATGGGCTGCGAGCGCTATGTCCTGCCCGAGGCGGTGGAAACGCGCTGTTTGCAGACGATGGCGCGGCTGGGCTTGCTGTTCGGCTGCATCGACATCGTGGTGACCCGGGACGGCCGCTACGTGTTTCTCGAAGTCAACGAGATGGGGCAGTTCATGTGGCTGGAAGCGATCAATCCCGGCCTGCAATTGCTGGACTGCGTGGTCCGCTTCATCCAAAGCCGCGATCCGGCCTTCGTCTACGACTGGCGCGAACCGGCCTACCGCTACCGCGACTACTGGGAGTCGCGCGGCGAGCGCGGCGAAGCCGAGCCGGACGCGCAGCGCCACGTGCCCTTGCCGCAGACCTACCAGATGCGCGAATGAGCGACGCGGCGCGAGGCGCGAGGCGAAAAACAAGCGCAAAACAAGCGGGCCGGGAGGCGATGCCTCCCGGCCCGTTTCCCCTGACGCAATCCGGATGCCCGCAAGGGCGCAGCCGGGATTACGGGATATGGTCGCCGTTGTCGGCCGAATCGATCTCGCCGAACGGGCTGGTGCGGCGATAGGTCGTCGCGACCACGAACGCCGCATCCTGCGCGGCGCCCTCCATCTGCTCGGACTCGATCGCGACCATACGGCCGATCAGGCGGGTTTGTTCGCTCATTGCCTACTACTCCCTTAGCAAGGCGGCGGATCGCCGCGTTGCCAGCATTGGCAGTGCGGGGCCGCGTCGGCAAGCCGCGATTGCAGCGCTCCGATGCGTCCGCAAGGCGCCCGGCGAGGACTTTTCTTCGCAGCAACATGGATTTGAATTCGCCCGGAGCGGAAAATTCAGCACCGCAAAGTCGGCAATCAAACCGACTTGTGCGGCGTTAAGCACGTTCAGTTCGCGCTTGTTTCTGCGACCGAGTGCGGGTTCTGCGCGAACGCGGCGCGCCGCCCCTCGCCCCACCCGCTCCGCCCGTTTCGACGGGCGGCTGACGCCGCCGGCCGCACCCTTGCCCGCTTACCGCCAACGGGTATCGGGCAACTCTGCTCGACCGCAACGACGCGCCGATCCGCGGCGGCATGGACCCGGAGTTGCGTTCAAACGGCACATGCGACGATCGCATGCTCGATACCGGTGTCGGCGGCGGCATGCACCCGCACGAGCGGCCCCTGCAGCAGTCGGCGATGCCGGCCGTCGTCGCGCGCGCTGCGCAAGGCGACCGCAGCCGCCTATGCATCACTCGAAAATCACCTGCGGACGAACGGATACGTCCGGACAAACGAAAACGGCGCACCTCTTGCGAGATCCGCCGTTGCCGTAACAAATTGGTGGGCGGTACAGGGTTCGAACCTGTGACCCCTACCATGTCAAGGTAGTGCTCTACCGCTGAGCTAACCGCCCGTCGCCGTATTTACTGTTCAACACCCCGGCGAGGGCGCGTAGTGTAGCCCAGCGCAAAACGGGCGACAAGCCCTTTCGACGCCCCGGTCGGGCCAGCGGTTTTCGCGCCGGCGGCGGCCCGGAAGCGCTGCAGGCGCGCTCAGGCGGCGAAACCGGCGTCCTTGAGCTTGCGCAGTTCGTCGCGCACCGCCGCCGCCTGCTCGAACTCCAGGTCGCGCGCGTGCTGGTACATCTGCTGCTCCAGCTGCTTGATCCGCGCCGCGAACTGGGCCGGGCTGAGCGCGGCGTAGTCGGCGGCGGTCTCCGCCACCTTGCGCCCCTTGCCGCGGGCCTTGAGCGCCTCCGGATCGACCCGGGCCCCTTCCATGATGTCGACCACCGCCTTGGCCACCGACTTCGGGGTGATGCCGTGGGCTTCGTTGTGCTCGATCTGCTTGGCCCGGCGGCGGTCGGTTTCCTCGATCGCGCGCTGCATCGAGTTGGTGATCCGGTCGGCATACAGGATCGCCTTGCCGCGCAGGTTGCGCGCGGCGCGGCCGATGGTCTGGATCAGCGAACCGGTCGAACGCAGGAAGCCTTCCTTGTCGGCGTCGAGGATCGCCACCAGCGACACCTCGGGCATGTCCAGGCCTTCGCGCAGCAGGTTGATGCCGACCAGCACGTCGAACTTGCCCAGGCGCAGGTCGCGGATGATCTCCACCCGCTCGACCGTGTCCACGTCCGAATGCAGGTAGCGCACCTTGACCCCGTGCTCGCCGAGGTACTCGGTCAGGTTTTCGGCCATGCGCTTGGTCAGGGTGGTGATCAACACGCGGTCGCCGATCGCCACCCGCTCGCGGATTTCGCCGAGCACGTCGTCGACCTGGGTCGCGACCGGGCGGATCTCGACCTGCGGGTCGATCAGGCCGGTCGGGCGCACCACCAGTTCGGTGATCTGCCCCTCCGAATGGCGCAGTTCGTACGGCCCCGGGGTGGCCGAGACGAAGATCGAGCGCGGCGAGCGCCCCTCCCACTCCTCGAAGCGCAGCGGCCGGTTGTCCAGCGCCGACGGCAGACGGAAGCCGAATTCGACCAGGGTTTCCTTGCGCGAACGGTCGCCTTTGAACATCGCGCCGATCTGCGGCACGGTGACGTGCGACTCGTCGACCACCAGCAACGCGTCCGGCGGCAGGTAGTCGAACAGGCACGGCGGCGGCTCACCAGGCATGTGCCCGGTCAGGTGGCGGGAGTAGTTCTCGATACCGTTGCAGTAGCCGACCTCGGCCAGCATCTCCAGGTCGAACTGGGTGCGCTGGGCCAGGCGCTGGGCCTCGACCAGCTTGTTCTGCGCGTACAGCTGCTCCAGGCGTTCGCGCAACTCTTCCTTGATCGTGTCGATCGCGTCGAGCACGGTGCGGCGGGTGGTGACGTAGTGCGAGCCCGGGTAGATCGTGTAGCGCGGCACCTTGTTCAAGGTCTCGCCGGTCAGCGGGTCGAACAGGGTCAGCTGCTCGATCTCGCCGTCGAACAGCTCGATACGCAGCGCTTCGGCGTCGCTTTCGGCCGGGTGCACGTCGATCACCTCGCCGCGCACCCGGTAGGTGGCGCGTCGCAGTTCGGTGTCGTTGCGGGTGTACTGCATCTCGGTCAGGCGCCGGATCAGCTCGCGCTGGTCGATGCGCTCGCCGCGCACCATGTGCAGGACCATGCGGAAGTATTCGTTCGGGTCGCCCAGGCCGTAGATCGCCGACACCGTGCAGACGATGATCGCGTCGCGGCGCTCGAGCAGAGCCTTGGTCGCCGATAGGCGCATCTGCTCGATGTGCTCGTTGACCGAGCTGTCCTTCTCGATGAAGGTGTCGCTCGAGGGCACGTAGGCCTCGGGCTGGTAGTAGTCGTAGTAGCTGACGAAGTACTCGACCGCGTTGTGCGGGAAGAAGGCCTTGAACTCGCCGTACAGCTGCGCCGCCAGGGTCTTGTTCGGCGCCATCACGATGGTCGGCTTCTGCACCTGCTCGACCACGTTGGCGATGGTGTAGGTCTTGCCCGAGCCGGTCACGCCGAGCAGGGTCTGGTGGGCCAGGCCGTTCTCGAAGCCCTGGACCAGCCGCTCGATCGCCTGCGGCTGGTCGCCGGCCGGCGAATACGGCGCTACCAGCTCGAAGCCGGGGGACTGGGCGGTGTCGTCCATCGTGCGATCCGAACGCGGGGAGTCGACCAGTGTAGCCAACCGCGTCTCAACCGGTGAGATCGCCCCCTCGCCCTGCCCCACCCGAGCGGATACGAAAAGGCCCGCTCCGGTGGGGAGCGGGCCTGATTCGGTGCGGGTCGGCTACCGCGGGCCTACTTGTTCCAGCATTCGGCCGGGATCGAGGACGGGCCCTTGGCCCCGGTGTTGGACAAGTTCATGGTGCCGCATTTGTCCTTGTCCTGCCCGGTCGTGGTGCTCGGCACCGCCTGCAGGATGAAGCTGTTGGCGGTGACCGCGCCGTCGAAGGAAATCGTGTAGTGCGCGGTGCCTACCTTCGGCGACTGCGGCGGGTTGTTATAAATCGTGTTCAGGTTGGCGCCGACGTAGGTGCTATTGATGGTGTAGTAGCGCTCCATCGCCTGGGCCGCCTCGGCCAGGTCCGATTTGGCCTGGCCGCGCCGGCTCTTGCGCACGCTGTCCTGATAGGTCGGCACCGCGATGCCGACCAAGATGGCGATGATCGCGACCACCGCCATGAGCTCCATCAGGGTGAAACCCCGGCTCCGGCGCGCGCTCGAACGGTATCGGTAAGACGTCATGTCGGTCCCCTGTTATCGGATCTGGCGCCAGGACTGGCGTCCGCACGGCCTGGGCAGATAGATCGGCTGCGAACCGGAAGTCTGCACCATCACCGAGCACTTGGCCGCGACCGCCTTGGCGATCTCTTCCTCGGTCGCGGTGACCGGCAGGATATCGGTCTTCGGCGTCGCCACCACGGCCACGTCCTTGACCGGCGCGGTGCCGGTGCCGCTGCCCTGGCGCTTGAGCTTGACCGCGCCGACCTTGTCGCCGAAGCGGTTGCCGGTGGCCGAGCCGATGCGGGCGTTGGACATGCCGGCCGCGCCGCTCAGCGCATCCAGACCGTACAGCCAGTTGTTGCCGTCGGTGGAGCAGCCGTCGGTGCTGTTCGGGTCGTAGGTCGGGAAGAACAGGATGCCGTTCTGCAGGCGCGGATTGCCGATGAAGCGCTCGCCGGTCGCGACCGGATTGCCGGTCTTGGCCGTGTCCACGCCCAGGTTGATGTACCAGCCCTTCTTGGTCGCATCCAGGCGATCGCCGGTCACGTAGCGCAGCACGGCGCCGGTGGTGTCGACTTCCTGGTTGACGTACTGGGGTTGCAGTTCGTTGCGGCCGGCGATGACCACGCCCTTGTCGATGATGCCGTACACGCTCTGCATCGCCTTGTCGCTGGGGTCGTCGGTGAAGGAGAAGCTGCCGGTGCCGAACAGGACCATCACGTCGTTGCCGACCGTGGTCGCTTCCAGACCGCCGAGGATCGGCTGGCGCAGGGCGTAATTGTCGTTGTAGCGGGCGATGAACAACGGCTGGCCGCCGAAACCCACGCTGTTGTTGCGCAGATCGAACTTCCACACCGCGCCGTTGAGGTCACCGGCATAGACCGTGTCGGCGAAGCCGTCGCGGACCTGGGTGGAGCTGGTGCCCTGGTAACGGTCGATCACCACCACGTTGCCGAGGCCGTTCTTGGTCCGGGTCGGCAAGGTGCCGGTGGTTTCCTGGGCGGTGATCCGGGTGACCTTGCCGTCGGCGATGTCGACCAGGAACAGCACGGCCTTGCCGTTCGCGCTGTCGTAGCCGTTGCCGAAGATCGCCTTCCACTTGATCGCGCCGCCGGCTTCCTTGACCGGGACGATGGCGATCTTGCCGAGCACGCTGCCGATGTCCTTGGCGCCGTTGGCGTCGCCGGACAGGTCGTTGACTTCCCACAGCACGTTCAGCGTGGCCTGGTCGGTCACATCGAGGGCGAACACGCCTTTGCCGCCGGCGCCGACGCTGGCCGCCAGCACGGTCTTCCAGGCGCTGCCGTCGTGGGCGTCGGAGACTGTGACCAGGCCATCGACGTAGTAACGGTGCTGGAACACCTGGTCGTTGCGATCGGCGGCGCGGTACGGGAACAGCAGGTTGCCCATGTGGCCGACCGAGGTCGCCGGGATGTAGGCGAACTGTTCGTTGCCGGTATCGCCGTCGAAGGCATGGAACATGCCGTCGTTGGCGCCGACATAGACGAAGGTCTTGCGGGCGGTGCGCTTGGTGTTGAGATAGTTGGCGTAGTTCAGCACGTCCGGGGTCAGGCCGTCGGCGCTGCGCAGGCCGCGATAGCCGTAGTCGTCGCCCTTGGACGAGACGATCGGGGTGGAGTTGACGATGTCGCCGAGCAGCGTGGTGCGCTTGCGCAGCTTGCCGCCGTCGTGGGTCTTGTTGCCGCGCAGGTAGGCCACCGCCTCGGCGCCGGTCACGCCGCCGTCGATGCGGTTGAACTTGCCGGCGCAGTTCTGCAGCGCGTCGCTGCACAACGCGGTCTGCACTGCCGCATCCGTGGCGCCCAACGCGGTCGCGGTGAAATCGCCCACGGTCGGCTTGACGCTGCCGGCGGTCTTGCCGAAGCGGATGTTGCGCCCGGCTTCGCCGGTCAGCTTGGACGCGGCCTCCCACTTCTGGGTGAAGGTGATGGTGCCGGCGATCGGATCGTTGGTCGCCGTATACGCGGTGAGGCGGCTGAACCAGTCGGTGCCGTTGTTGGCCGATTCGTAGATCGGTTCGACCGACAAGGTGTTCGAACCGACGCGCGCGCCGACCAGGCCGATGGTGCCCGACGGGGTCGCGCCGCCGCCGACCGAGGCCAGGATCTCGCGCATCGCAGAGGTGATGTCGGACGGCGTGGTGGCGTTGATGTACTTGCCGCGCGCGTTCATGGTCGCGTGCCAGATCTCATCGACCGTGCTCGGCGCATCGTCCTGGCGCGAACGCCAGGCGGGGTAACCGGCCGGCGTATACGGATCGGGCGTATTGGTCAGCGGGTTGTAGGTCACGCCGTAGATATCGCCGCGAGCTCCCAGCGTGACGCCATAGAAGTTCATGTGCGGATCGGCGCGGCAATCCAGCTTGGGATCGTTCGGCGTGGTCTTGCACGCCTCCGGTACCGGCACCTTGCCCAGGCCCAGGTCGCTGCGCAGCGTGGTCTTGTAGTACAGCGCCGCGGTGTCGGCCAGGGTGTTGGCATGGGCGTCGGCCAGCGGCGCAGGCATACCGGCATCCTGAGATCCCGTCGCCGGACCGCCGCCGTTGCTGTAGCCGTCGGTGAACAGCATGCCGGCGTTGATCTGGCACGCGTACTTCACCGGGGCGCCGGCATCGGTGCGCAGGAACTGCTTGCCGATATGTTCGACGGCGAAACGATTGGGCGTGCCGCCGGACGCGTTCAAGGCCAGCAACTTCTCGTTGTAGAGCGCGGCCTTCTCGGCAGCCACCGACATGTCGCGCATCACGACGTCGGTATAGTTGGTCGGGTTGATCGTGAACATGCCGACGCGCATCTTCTCGGTGCGCTCGAGCGACAGGGTCAGCGCGGCCTTCATCGCGCGGTTGCGGTTGCCGTAGAAACTGAACCAGTTGGCGAAGTTCTGGATCGCGACAGCGTATTTTCCGGCGGAGTAATTGGCGGACTTGATCTCGTACTTGTACAGGTCGCAGCCGCTGCCGCAGGCATTCTTGGCCAGGGTCGGCGTGGCGGTGTAGCCCCAGGCCGAGCCTGCGGTCGCCGATTTCAGGTAGAAGGTCGCCGGATAGTACTCGATCGAGATTTCGCAGTAGTCGCTGACGGTGGTCGCGCTGTTGAGCGTGCGCCAGCTGCCGCTGCGCAAACCGCCGCAGTTGCCTTCGGAGTAGTACACCGTGTCCTTGGGCAGGACCGCGCCCTTGGGCACCATGAACAGGTTGTCGTCCGCATTCAGACGCCAGTTGCTCGCAAGATTGATCGTCGGCGACGTCTTGTCCGGATCGACCCGGGTATCGCTGATGCTGGCCTGCGGATAATCGACGATTTCGTTGGCTGCGTTCGGCCGCTTCCAGGGCGAGTAAGTGACGTTCGGATTGAAGTAGGCTGGATTCACATCGGGCGAGCGCGCGAAACCGAAATTGTCGATCGGCGGGATCGCATAACGGTTGTCGCCGATGCGATAGCCGGTCGACGGAATGGTGTGGTGGAAGTTCTCCCAATCCTCGCTGTCGTTCTGGGTACGCGGACGCGCGTTGGCGCCGGTACCGGTGAAGAAGCCGTTGGTGGAAGCGGCGTCCTCTTCCCAGAACGCAGCGCCGTCCTTGCCCGGGAACAGGGTCTGGAAGGTCATCGAGCCGGAGTTGTCGACCGCCATGACGAAGGCCGGCGGCACGGTCACGCTGGAGTTCAGCGGGGTCTGCGCCAGCGAACCGCCGGCCTGGATCGCGTTGGCGTTGTACAGCCAGTAGCCGCCGGCGGCGACCGCCACAGCCAAGGGCGCGAGTAGATAGATGCGCGGGGAAGTCATGACGTTACCCTCAGGGCACGAAAATGGTGTCGATGACGGCGTCCGAACCCGGGTTCGCGCCGCGGTCCACGGCGTAGGCCGTGACCTGGAAGATCAGATTGGTGTTCTCGCTGACCGGCGCGGTGCCCATGCCGATGCCGCCGCCGCCGGACACGCATTCGTCGATGCGGCGGGTATAGCTGAGCTTGGCCGGCAGCGGGTTGGCGTACTTGAGCTTCTCCGCCCACCCCGACGGGTCGAAGCCCGCGGTGCAGACCGATTCGTCCAGATCGATGGCTTCGGCGCCGCCGCTCTGCACCTGGCGCTGCAGGTCGCTCTCCTTGCTGCGCGCCCGCCCTTCGGCGTTCTGGAACGCCATATTGGTCGAGCGGTAACTCGCGGTCATGCGTTCCTGCAGGCCGGTGACCTGCATCGCGGTGATGCCGATCAGCGCCAGCAGAATCAGCATGATCAGGGCCACGTACAGCACCGCGCCGCGCTGAGCGCGAGGCGGGGCATGGCGACGGGTACGGATCGTATTCATGGCGGGCCTCAGTTTCCGTACAGCCGGTTGCGCAGGGCGATATTGGTTTCGTACACGGTGCGATAGCGCTGGTCGTCCGGCAGGGTCAGCTGGGTACCGAGCGAGCGCGTGACGGCAGTACGCGGCTGTGCCGAGGCGCCGTCGATGCTGCGGATCAACAGGCCGACCTGCATGCCGCCGACGCGCTGCCAACCGCCGCTGCTGTCGCTAGCCGGCAACAGGCTCGATGCGGTGCGTACCGCATCGATGACGCCGGTCGGCGGCTGGGTCGGATCGGTGATCATGTCCTGGGCGAACAGCAACTGCATGTTCTCCACGCCCTCGACGATCTCTTCGATGGTCGGCACGATCGTGTCCGTTCCGGGGGCCGCGTCGAAACGAGCCCGGTAAAGGCTCGGAATCTTGTCTGCGCCGACCAACTTGAAGCCGAGGTAATAGAGGTAGCTGTCGGCGCGATAGAGGCGCGCCTGCCCCGAGGCGAAGGTATCCGAGCCGTCGAAGGCGATCTGGTTGACGCCGGTGGTGCGCACCGTGAGCACCTTGGCGCCGGTGACATCGGCCACCGCGCTGGCCTGGAACAGCACCACCGAGCGGCAGTCGGCGATGCCGAACAGGCCGGGGGTGGCCACCGCGCGGGTCAGCGAGCCCCACTGGGTCTCGGCCGGGTTGACCCGGATCGTCGCCGGGTTGCCGGTGGTGAAGCCGGTGACCTCGGCGCTTTCCGGCGAGAGGACTCGCAGCACCAGGACGTCGCTGCCGCGAATCGGGGCGGGATTCAACGCGTTGAAAAGCGCATCTGGCAACGCCGGTACCCAGTCGCCAGCCGCACCATTCGTCGGGCCGGCCGTCAGGTTAAGGGTATCCGCCGGGCCGGTATTGCGCGCCTCGTAACCGCGCACCGAATAGTCGAAGCGCAAGGCCTCGCGCGCGCTGGGAATGCTGGCGTAGTTGCTGCGGTTGGACAGGAACAGCTCGCCGAACATGCCGTTGCCGGCGTAGAAGTGCGCCTGGTCGGACACGCAGCCGAAGTGGCCGCTCATCCGCGCGTCGCGTTGCAGCGCGTCGATCGCGAAGCGCGAGCTTTCCTGGGTGCGGGCCAGGCCCTGGGCCATCTGGTAGGAAGCGCGCGAGGCGCTGAAGATCTCGACCAGGCCGAGCAGCAGCAGGCCGCTCAGCAGCAACGCCACCATCAACTCGATCAACGACAAACCCTGTTGCAGTCGACGGCTCACAGCGCGCTCTCCATTCTGAATTCGGTACCGGAACCCAACGCGTTCCAACGCTTGTCGTCGTCCCAAGTGATCACGATGCGGACCGTCTTGTCCGGGTTCACCGTGACCGTGGCCACCGCCGATGCGCCCAGCGCCTCACGCATCCGGCAGGTGAACGCCGCCTTGCGATCGTCGGGGGTCAGCTTGTTGATCCGCGCGCAGCTGGCGTTGGCCGCTGCCGACGAGGCGTTGTAGGTGCCGCCGTATTTGGCCGCTAGCAGCCGGTTGGAGCGGATGTCGTCGAGCAGGTCGCTGGACAGGTTGGTGGCCACGGTGCGCTGGTTAGCGCTCTGCGACAGGCGCAGGTTGGTCGCCTGCAGCATCGCCAGGCCGAGCAGACCCAGGCCCATCACCAGCACGGCCATCAGGACTTCGATCAGGCTGAGACCGCGCTGGGTCCGAACGGGCGCGGGCCGGCGGGCATGTCGACGGCTCATGAGCAGGTTCCCTTGGTCACGCTGACGCGGCCGATGCGGTTGATTTCGAAGGCGCGCACGTTGTACGCGCCGGGCTTGCAGGTCGTCGCCTTCAACGAGAGGTTGAAGGTCCGAACCGTGACGCTGTTGCCCGTCTTCTCGACCGCACGGCCGCGATCGTCGAAACCGATCGCCGCGATGGTCGGATCGATCGCGAGGGTGATGCCTTCTTGCTGCTCGATCACGCGCTTGGTTTCGGTCAAGTCCTGATGGCTGCCGTTGCCGTTCTCGTCGGTCCAGATCAGCAGGCCCTGGTTCCAGTTCGTTCCGCAGGCGTTGCCGCCGGCATGGGGGCAGATCCAGGCCCTGCTCTTGCTGCGCAGGGCTTCGGCGCGGGCGAGGTTGAACGTCGCCAGCATCTGGTTGGTCGCGGTCGAGACCCGGTTGGAGCGGATGGATTCGGTGAAAGACGGCAAAGCCAGGGCGAGCAGGATCGCGGCGATCCCGATCGTCACCATCAGCTCGATCAGCGTGAAGCCGGCGGCACGGCGCATGTGCGGTTCTCTTCCCCAGAGGACAGCGAAGATGCTAACAGTCGGAATTACTTGGAAAACCCGCCGCACCGACGAGCGGTCGGGCTGGGTCGGCCAATGGTTCGAGGGGGAAAAATATTCCGACCGGCGTCACGTCCGGAGGGGTGATCGGTACCGGCCGCTGCGCTGCGGGCGACGGTTGCGCGGATTGGGGGCTCGGGACTCGGCTTAACAGCATCGGCCAGATCGATGCCGAAATCGGAGCTCTTGCGCTACGCGGGCAAGACGATCGCCAGACACGGCGCGGCAACCCGATTCCCGATTCCCGATTCCCGATTCCCGATTCCCGATTCCGAAAAAGAAAAAGCCCCGCATCGCTGCGAGGCTTTCTCTATTACTCGAATATGGCGCCCGAAGTTGGACTCGAACCAACGACCCCCTGATTAACAGTCAAGTGCTCTAACCGGCTGAGCTATTCGGGCGGGGCTGCATATGATGCTTATTGAACGGCCCGGCGTCAACACTCAAGTGAGAAATGAAGCGTCGACGCCGGAGCCCGCCATGATACCCGTTCAGGTCACCACGCGATAGCAGGGGCGGTACTCGCCGGCGATCTTCATCCGGCGCTGCTCGACGAACGCCCGCAGCAGCGCGTCCAGCGACTGCATCATGTCCGGGTCGCCGTGGATTTCGAACGGGCCGAATTCCTCGATCCGGCGCATGCCGTCCTCCTTGACGTTGCCGGCGACGATGCCGGAGAACGCCCGGCGCAGGTCGGCGGCCAGTTCGTGCGGCTTGCGACCGTGGTGCAGGTCCAGCGCGGCCATCGCCTCGTGGGTCGGGACGAACGGCTTCTGGAACTCCAGCGGGATGTCGACCGACCAATTGAAGAAGAACGAGTCCTTCTGCTCGATCCGGTACTCGCGCACCCGGCGGATGCCGGTGCTCATGCGCTTGGCCACCTGCTCCGGGTCGCCGACGACGATCTCGTAGCGCGAGGTCGCCGCCTCGCCCAGGGTCAGGCGCAGGAACTTGTCGATCTGCTCGAAATACGGCGCCGAGGCGGTCGGGCCGGTCAGGATCAGCGGGAACGGCAGTTCGGCGTTCTCTTCGCGCAGCAGGATGCCGAGCAGGTAGAGGATCTCTTCGGCGGTGCCGACGCCGCCCGGGAACACGATGATGCCGTGGCCCATGCGGACGAAGGCCTCCAGGCGCTTCTCGATGTCCGGCATGATCACCAGGTGGTTGACGATCGGGTTCGGCGATTCGGCGGCGATGATGCCCGGCTCGGTGATGCCGATGTAGCGCATGTTGCGGCGGCGCTGCTTGGCGTGGGCGATGGTCGCGCCCTTCATCGGCCCCTTCATCGCGCCCGGGCCGCAGCCGGTGCAGATGTCCAGGCCGCGCAGGCCCAGCTCGTAGCCGACCTGCTTGGTGTAGATGTACTCGTCGCGCGAGATCGAGTGGCCGCCCCAGCAGACCACCAGGTTGGGGTCGGCCGGGTGCAGGATGCGGGCGTTGCGCAGCAGGCCGAACACCGAGTCGGTCAGGCCGTCGCTGCTGCCCAGGTCGCGGCCGCCGCCCTTGCCGAGCTCGATCGCGGTGTAGGCCAGGTCGCGGACCACCGCGAACAGCAGCTCGGCGACGCCGCGGATGATCTCGCCGTCGACGAAGGCCATCGCCGGGGCGTGGCGCAAGTCGATCCGCACGCCGCGGTCCTGCTGGTGGACCTCGATGTCGAAATCGGGGTAGAGCTCGCGCGCGGCGCGCGGGTCGTCGGAGGCGCTGCCGCTGGTCAGCACGGCCAGGGCGCAGCGGCGCAGCAGGTCGTGCATGCCGGTGGACGCGTCGCGCAGGCGCGCGACCTCGTCGCGGGACAAGACGTCGAGTCCGCCCTTGGGGTAGATGCGGGCGTTGACCGTCGGCAGGACGGCCGTGGCGGGGGTTGCGGTCATTGCGTTTTTCTCTGCGTTTTCATCGATTAGTGGGAAAGGACTCTAGCAGCTTGTCCGCGGGACTGCGGAGGCCGCGCCCGCCGCCGGACCGGTCCGCGGCCGTGCCGCCCCACCCTGCCCGGCCGCGGAATCGGCGGCCCCATAAAAAAGAAAACGGCCGGAGCATCGCCCCGGCCGTTCTCGTTCACGCCAGATACCGCAAGAATCAGAAGCGGTAGTGGAAGCTCAGCTGAGCCGCCCAGCGCGAAATGCCCTTCTCGTCGTAGATCTGTTCCGGATCGGGCTTGGTGAAGCGGTAGACGTACTTGCCGGTGGCCGGATCGACGCCGCCGTAGTCGACGATGCCGCGCATGCCCGGGAAGGCGACTTCTTCGACCTGTCCCCAGTCCTTGTTCAGCAGGTTGCCGACGTTGAGGATGTCCAGCGCGAGCTCGGCCTTATGGCCTTCCCAGAAGCCCGGGAATTCCTGGGCGATGTGCAGGTCGAACTGGTTGACCCACTTGCCGCGGACGGCGTTGCGCTCGGCGACCTGGCCGGCGTGGCTGCGCATGTACTCGTCGCCGTTGAAGAACGCCCAGAACGCGGCCTCTTCGGCCGGGTTGCGGAACAGCACATCGCCCGGGCCCTTCGGGATGTACAGCAGGTCGTTGAAGCGGCCGTCGCCGTTGGCGTCGTTGTCGAAGGCATAGCTGTACGGGCGGCCCGAGCGGCCTTCGTAGAACAGCGACACGGTGGTCTTGTTGTCGCCGAAGAAGGCGTGCTTCCAGTTGATCGCCGCGGTGAAGCGGTCGCGGATCTCGTAGCTGGAGCGAGCCGACACTTCTTCGTTGGCCTGGAACACGGCGACGTTGCCGAGCTGCGAGCTCGAGGTCGAGCTGGTCAGCGGGCTGACTTCGTCGGCGTGGGTGTAGGTGTAGGCCACGCTCCACGACCAATCGCTGTTGTTGAACGGCTTGCTCAGCGACAGGGTGAACTGCTGGCTTTCGCCCTTGCTGGTCTGGCGGGCGATGATCGCGTCGTTGTACGTGGTACGACGGTTGGCGCGCGCATTGGTGCGGCTGTTGGTGCAGGACGAACCGTTCAGGCCGGTTTCGCGCAGGCAGGCCACGCCTTCGGCGTTCCAGCTGGCCGCGGCCAGGCCGTTTGCATCCCAATAGATGTTGCGGCCGTCCTGGCCGGTCTTGGTGACCGCGCCGAGGTTGAGCTGCTGGTAGTACAGCGCGTCGTTAATCGAGGTCACGACGGTTTCGGCGCTGGCGACGATGCCGTACCAGGGCAGCTCGGTTTCGAACGCCAGGTTGGCCTTCCACACCGACGGCAGGTTCAGGTCCTTCTCGATGAAGTCGACCGACTGGGTCGCGCCGGCGGCGCCGCCGGCGGCGTTGACCAGGCCGAGCTGCGCATCGGGGTTCGGGCTGAAGCCGTTGATACCGTTGGTGAACACGTAGTCGGTGTACGACAGGCCGTTGTTCGAGTACGGGTTGGCCAGCCACACGGTCGGGGTGCCGCCGCGGAACAGGCCGATGCCGCCGCGCAGCTGGGTCGGACGCTCGCTGTCGAAGGTGTAGTTGAAGCCGAAGCGCGGCGCCCACATGTCGGTGCCGTCGATGTTGTTGTCGTTGCGCACGCCGAACAGCGCCGAAGCGGCCGGATTGAACGTCGGCTTGTCGTCGACGATGGCGCGGTCGTAGCGGATGCCGAAGGTCAGGCTCAGCTTGTCGTTGACCGCCCAGGTGTCCTGCACGAACAGGCCGAGGTTCTTCTGGGTGAACTCGGCGGCCATGTTGTCGAGCTGGCCGCCGGCCGGGTAGAACAGCTGGTAGCGGCTGGAACGGCCGGCGCGGTAGTCGGCCGGGCTGTTGAAGGTGTAGACGCCGTTGACGCGGCGGCCGAACAGGTTATAGACCTCGTTCGACTCGTAGTCGGCGCCGAACTTGACGGTGTGGTCGCCCAGGAACAGGTTGCCGGCGAAGAACGCGTTCCAGGTCTTGGTTTCGAGGACGTTGGCGTGGGTGTTCTCTTCGGTGCCCAGGTTCAGGGTGTTGCTGCCGAAGCGGACCGCGATCGCCGGCAGGTCGAAGCGCGGGCTGCGCACGGCCGAATAGTCGCGGTAGGAGACCTTGGCTTCGGTCGAGAAGACGTCGGTCCAGTCGCTGAACAGCTGCGCGGTGTAGGTCTTGAACTCGAAGTCGTTGATGTAGTGGTACGAGTTCAACGCCAGCGAGTTGGTGCCGAAGCCCTGCAGGAACGCGGTGCTCTGCTCGCTCTTGGCGTAGCGGAAGTTGGCGCGGTGCTGGTCGTTGATGTTCCAGTCGAACTTGATGCCGTATTCCTCGCTCTTGGTGTCCAGCGAGGGCAGGCTCAGGTTGCCCGGATCGAAGCCGTACACGCTCTTCGAGGTGTTGATGACGTCGTCGATCTGCGCCTGGGTGATGTTGACGATGTTGTTGGCGCCCGAGCCCGGAGGACCGAAGCTGGAGTTGCCGGTGAACACTTCCTTGCCGGTGTACTTCTCGTAGTTGACGAAGAAGAACAGCTTGTCCTTGACCAGCGGGCCGCCGAAGGTGCCGCCGTAGGTCGATTCGCTGTCGAACAACTGCGGGCGCACGTCGTTCTGGTTCTTGCCCGACCAGTCGTTGTCGCGGTACACGCCGTACAGCGAGCCGTGGAATTCGTTGGTGCCGGACTTGGTCACGGCGTTGATCACGCCGCCGGTGCCGCCGGAGATGGTCACGTCGTAGTTGGCGACGTCGACCGAGACTTCGTCGACCACGTCCATCGAGAACGGCTGGCGCGGGGTCGGCAGGCCGTTGCCGCCGAGGCCGAACGAGTCGTTGGTGCTGATGCCGTCGACGCGGATCACGTTGTAGCGCGGGTTCTGGCCGCCGACCGAGATCTCGTTACGGGACTTGTCGGTCAGCACGACGCGCGGGTCGAGGCGGACGAAGTCCTGCAGATTGCGGTTGATGGTCGGCATCGACTCCAGCTGTTCGCGAGTGATGGTCGAGCCGGCGCCCATCTTGGTCGAGGAGAACACTTCCGAACCGCCCGCAGCGATCGCCTGCACGGCGTCGAGGGTGGTGACCGAATTGTTCAGCGCGACGTCGACTTCGTTGACCTTGTCGAGGTTCAGGAACACGCCGTCCTGGCTCGCAGTGCCCGCGCCTTCCTTGTTGATGACGACCGTGTACGGACCGCCGACGCGCAGACCGCGCGCGTTGTAGCGACCGTCGGCACCGGTGACGGCGCGGCTGACCGTGCCCGACTCGGTGTGGGTGATGGTCACTTCGGCGCCGGTGACGGGCTGGCCGTCGGCACCGAGGACGCGACCGGCGATGCCGGCGGAGGTGCTCTGCGCGAATACCGGCGCAGTGGCGAGGACGGCGAGCAGACCAAGCGTGAGCTTGGACGTGCGGACGCGGTTGCGATGGGTCATTACGATGGCCTCGGTACGTGGAATGCGTGGCGGAGTGCGGGCCGGCGCGGCTTTGCGCCGCAGCCGGGCCCTGAGAGGTTCTTCTGGCTAGCCCCTGACCCGGGCGGCGGAACAGTACGTCGCCGTCGGGTTAACAGCAGTTTAACAGGCTAGGAGGGGAGTGTGACAGGGACGTGACGCAGTTCATGCCTTGTCACACGGTGACGGCGGTCAAAGCTGAACCGGCAATTGCGGCAAAGTTCGGCGAAAAACCGCAAATCCGGGCAAACAAGCCAGTCGCGGCGGGCACTTAGCGCAGCCCGGCGAGGCGCAGCCGTCCGGCCGGCAGCCTCTCTACACAGCTCCAGGTGCCGCCCGGCAATGGGACGCAAGGACCACCGAAACGCGCCCCCTCGCAGCGACTCGGCAGTGCCGGGCCCGCCCCCCCTCCGCACCCGCCGGGGACGGCAACGGCCCGCGCCCCGGGCCGCGACAGGCGGGCAGCCGCAGGGCGGCCGGAACGCGCCGCTGCGCCTCGGATACGGCTGGTTTCTGACCTCTATCTGCTCGTTCCCGCCGTCAGGGCGGCGAGATCTGCAGGTACGTCCCCAGCCCGTCGAGGAACATCTGCACCGAGATCGCCACCAGCAGCATGCCCATCAGCCGCTCGATCGCGATCAGCGCGCGCCGGCCGAGCAGCTTGTACAACAAGGTGGCCGAGAACAGGATCGTCGCGGTCGCGCCCCAGGCGATCAGCAGCGCCAGGCTCCAGTCGCCCAGGCGCGCCGGGTCGTTGCTGCCCATCAGCATCACCGCGGCCATGCCCGAGGGGCCGGCCACCAGCGGAATGGCCATCGGCACGATGAAGGGCTCGCCGTCGGGCAACTCGCCCATCAAGCCTTCCGGCGGCGGGAAGATCATCCGGATGCCGATCAGGAACAGGACGATGCCGCCGGCGATCGACACCGACTCCTGGCGCAGGTGCATCAGCTCCAGCGCGTACTTGCCGCCCCACAGGAACATCATCAGCACGCCGAGCGCGATCAGCAGCTCGCGCGCCAGGACGATGCGCTGGCGCTTGGGCGGCAGCCCGCGCAGCAGGCTGAGGAATACCGGGATGTTGCCCAGCGGGTCCAGGATGATGAAAAGCAGCAGCGCGGCCGAGGCGATGGTCATGGGGTCGGCGTCCAGATCCGCCCCCGATGTTCGGCGCCGGCCGGCGACAGCAGGGTCACCGCAGCGGCGGCATAGGCCGCCGGCTCGCGCGCGGCGCGGTCGTTCTCTTCGACGTAGGCGCGGGCGCGCAACGGCGTGCGCATCGGCCCGGGACGCAGCCCGGACACCCGCACGCTCGAGTTGCCGAGCTCGGCATGGAGCATGCCGACCAGGGCCGCCAGCCCGTGCTGGGCGGCGCCGTAGCCGCCCCAATAAGCCTGACCGACCCGCTGCGGGTCGTCGACGGCGAACACCAGCGCCGCGTCCTGCGCCCGCGCCAGCAGCGGCAGGCAGGCCTGCGACAGCCACCACGGTGCGGTCAGGTTGACGTGCACGGCGCGCGCGAACGCGGCCGGGTCGGTCTGCATCAGCGGGGTCAGGCCGGGAAAGTCGGCGGCGCAGTGCAGCACGCCGTCGAGCCGGCCGAGTTCGGTTTCGATCCGCGCCGCCATCTCGGCGTAGTCGTCCGGCTGCGCGCCTTCCAGGTCGAGCGGGTACAGCAGCGGCTCGGGGCCGAGCTGGGCCAGCGCATCGTAGACCCGGTTCAACTTGGCCGGCTTGCGGCCGAGCAGGACCACGGTGGCGCCGGCCTGCGCGCAAGCCGCCGACGCGGCCGCGCCGAGGCCGCCGGCGGCGCCGGTGACGAGCACGACGCGGCCGGCCAGGGCCGGCGCCGGCGCAGGGCTGGCGGCGCTGGAACTCACTGCGACTGGGTCTCGCTGATCATCCGCGCCAGTTCGCCCGACTCGTACAGCTCCAGGGTGATGTCGCAGCCGCCGATCAGCTCGCCGTGGATGAAGAGCTGCGGGAAGGTCGGCCAGTTGGAGTAGCGCGGCAGGTTGGCGCGGATTTCCGGATCTTCCAGCACATTGACCGTGTGCAGCGAGGTCGCGCCCGCGGCCTTGAGCGCCTGCACGGCGCGGCTGGAGAACCCGCACATCGGGAACTGCGCGGTGCCCTTCATGAACAACACGATCGGATGGGCTTCGACTTCGGCCTGGATCCGTTCCATAACGGACATGGGTACTGCTCCTGCGAAAGCGGGTTGCCGACTTTGACGGTTCGGCAACCCGGCGTGGGGATAGAATATGAATTGTAAGCCTTCAAGGCGTCGCACAGGCGGCCGTCCGGGAACTCCATCGTCCCGGGACCGGAACGCCGGCCGCGGCGCCCCCCGCTAGCCAGCCCCCTCGACTCCTGGAGCCCGCCAATGGCCATCGAATTGCCTGCCCTGCCCTACGACCGCACCGCGCTGGAACCCACCATCTCGGCCGAGACCATCGACTTCCACTACGGCAAGCACCACAAGGCCTACGTCGACAATCTCAACAAGATGATCGAGGGCACCGAGTTCGCCTCGCTGTCGCTGGAAGAGATCATCAAGAAGTCGCAGGGCGGCATGTTCAACAACGCCGCCCAGATCTGGAACCACACCTTCTACTGGAACTGCCTCTCGCCCAAGGGCGGCGGCGAGCCGACCGGCAAGCTGGCCGAGCTGATCGCCAAGGCATTCGGCGACTTCGCCAAGTTCAAGGAAGAATTCACCAAGACCGCGATCGGCACCTTCGGTTCCGGCTGGGCCTGGCTGGTGCAGCGTCCGGACGGCTCGCTGGGCCTGGTCAGCACCCCCAACGCGGCCACCCCGCTGACCGGCGAAGACACCGCCCTGCTGACCTGCGACGTGTGGGAGCACGCCTACTACATCGACTACCGCAACGCCCGTCCGAAGTACGTCGAGGCGTTCTGGAACCTGGTCAACTGGGACTTCGTCGCCGCCAACCTGAAGTAAGCGCGCGCGGTCCGCAGCATCGGGACGGCCGGGGCGACCCGGCCGTCTTTTTTTGCGCCGCCGTCGGTCGCCAGACCGGTTCCGCGCCGGCGTTGCGTTGCTGGATATGCACGCATCGCCGCCGCAGGAGCCCGCACGCCATGAACAGGATCGGCCGCAGCCACCGCATCGGCCGCAACGCCCGGGCGGCAGCGCGCGGCGTCTTCGCCGCCGCGCTCGCCCTGGGCCTGGCCGCCTGCCCCGGACCCAAGCCCGCGCCCGGCCCCGACCCGGGCGGCCAGACCGCGCAGGCGCCGGCCAACACCACCGACCCGCGCTGGATCCGCCAGGCCCAGCCGCGCGCCAAGATCGCGGTGGTGTTCGTCCACGGCATCTTCGGCGACACCCTCGGCACCTGGACCCACGCCAACGGCGCGCGCTTTTTCGACCTGCTGAGCAGCGCGCCCGGGGTCGGCGACAAGGTCGACACCTACGCCTTCGGCTTCACCTCGCGCATGTTCGGCCAGGGCTCGCAGGACATCCGCGAGGCCTCGCTCAAGCTGCACGAATACCTGCAGTACCACGGCGTGACCGAGTACGACACGGTGGTGTTCGTCGCCCACAGCATGGGCGGGCTGGTGGCGATGCGCGAGCTGATCTCGCACCCGGAACTCAGCGCCAAGGTGCCGCTGCTGATGTTCTACGCCACTCCGCAGGAGGGCTCGGACATCACCCGCATCGCCAAGTACGTGGTCCAGAACAACGCCATCCGGCAAATGCTGCCGGCCGACGGCAACGACTACCTCAAGCAGCTCAGCGACGACTGGACCGGGCTGAAAGCCGCCGGCCGCGCGCCCAAGGTGATCTGCGCCTACGAAACCGTGACCACTCACGGCCAGATGATCGTCAAGTGGACCAGCGCCACCCGCTTCTGCGACGAGGCCCCGCCCGGCATCGCCGGCGCCGACCACATCAGCATCGTCAAGCCCGACCGGCAGGAGCACGAGTCGGTGGTCAAGCTGGTGAATGCCTTGCGCCGCTACGCGCTGCCGCGGCTGGAGGCCTCGGCCTGGGACACGCCGGACTTCGTGCCCGAGGCGGACGGCTGGAGCTACGTGCTGCAGCGCGCCGACGACCTCAACCACGCCGGCCTGGTCAACAAGAGCGCGACCAGCCAGAGCTATCGCATCGCCCTGCCGCAAAACTCCAAGCTGTGGATCTCGCCGGAAACCACGCCCAAGCTGATCCCCGCCGGCGGCCGCGAAGACCTGCGCCTGTTCGTTTACGGCGCGCCGCAGCCGGAGTACCGCTTCACCCTGCAACTGGCCTCTCAGCCGGAGCGCACGGTGGTGGTGCGGATCCCGGACCTGGCCGCGGCGCAGGCGGCCAAGGCGCAGCGGCTGGAGACCACCGCCGAAGCGATCAACGCCCGGATCGAAGCGTCCGACGGCGGCGTCGCCTTCCAGGATTTGCCCGACCAGGCCAAGTGGCAGGCCGTGGCCGAGGCCGCACAGGCCTCGATCGCCGCCGAGCGTCCGGACCTGCCGGCCGGCGCGCGCTGGGTCGCCGCCGCCGACACCCTGTCGGAGCTGGGCATGCTCGACTCTTCGGTCGCCGCCCTGCGCACGGTCGAGCGCCGTTACCCCAGCGTGGCCAAATCGGTCGCGGTCCAGCAGGTCGCGGCGCAGATCTCGGCCCAGTCCGGCCGCGACGACGTGCCGGTGGCGCCGAAACTGCGTCAGGACCTGCCGCCGCGCGAACGCCCGGCCGGCACCGCGCCGCGCCCCGACACCGCCCCGCGCCCCGAGCCGCGACGCGACCCGGTGGTGACCGCACCCGCCGTGACCGCGCCCACCGTCGCCGCCACACCGGCGGTGCGCGAGCTGTCGGTCAAGCTGCAGTCGATCCCGGCGACCCGTCGCGAAGGCCTGTCGCTGCAGGGCGACGTGCTCAAGGCCCAGGGCGACACCGCCGGCGCCGCGCGCGCCTACTCGGAAGCCAAGTCGATCCGCGCCACGCCCCTGCTCGACGCCAAGTTGCGCCGGACCGCGGTGGAATTGCAGCGCGATGGGGGCGGTTGAGCGCTAGCCTGCTCGTCCGACTCAGTTCGGCGGACCGTTGCGCTGAGGCTGGATCGTGCAAGGTGGCCCAATCGAGGACTTGCGCCAGCGATACGCGATGCCGAACCAGCCCCTGCGGAAAACGCAACGGACCTGCGCCCCGGGGCTCGCGGCATGGTAGAGCTGGGGGCTCACCGGGACCGAGGCTATCTGCCCGGTGGCCAGATCGCGGAACTCCAATGCGTTCGCGCGGTAGCGCGCACCGGCGATGTATTTTTTCGTCAAGGGGCCATGCAAGACCATTTCACCGCGGTCGACCAGGGCATTGGCGGCCATCCAGTACGGCCAGCTCATCAACAACAGCAACCCACACGTCATCGCGGCGTACCCCACGACCTTCCAGCGTCGGCGCAGCCGCTGCGTCAACCAATGCCGGTAGCACCAGGCATAAGCCGCGACGATTGCCAGCAACGGCAGCCACAGCCAAGCCACCGACTCGTAGAAGCCGCCGTTCAACGTGCTCTCGATCGCCACCAGCCACGCGATGCTGGCGACGATATAGACGCCCATCAACGTCCCGCCCCACCGCGCCAACAGGCGCGGTGGAGAACGCGGAGGACGGACCAGCCAAGCCACCTCAGCGCAACGCGGCGATGACCGGCTCGACCTGGTCCTCGCGCCCCAGCGCGGCGCCGACCCGGCGCAGCGCCGCGGCCAGCTCGGCCGGATCGTCGGCGCGCAAGGTGGCGTGGCCGACCTTGCGCCCGGCGCGCGCGGACTTGCCGTAGTCGTGCCAGTGGCCGCCGGCCTCGGCCAGCACCGGCGCGGCCTCGGGCATCGCGCCGATCCAGTTGAGCATGCAGGCCTGGCCGAGCATGCGCGTGTCGCCCAGCGGCAGGCCGAGCACGGCGCGCAGATGGTTCTGGAACTGCGAGGTCTCGCTGCCTTCGATGGTCCAGTGGCCGGAGTTGTGCACGCGCGGGGCGAGCTCGTTGGCCAGCAGCACGCCGTCGCGGCAGAACAGTTCCAGCGCGAACACGCCGACGTAGTCCAACGCCTGCGCCAGCTTGCCGGCGTGGGCGATCGCGGTCGCGGCCAGCGCATCGTCGACCCGCGCCGGCGCCAGGCTGGCCGAGAGCACGCCGTCGACGTGCCAGTTCTCGGTGATCGGCCAGGCGCGGAACTCGCCGTCGCGGCCGCGCACCGCGACCACCGACAGTTCGCGCTCGAAGCGCACGAAGCCTTCCAGGATCAGCCCGACCTTGTCGGCCTGCGCGCCGAGCGCGTCCCAGGCGGCGTCGAGGTCGTGCGGAGTCTTGATCCGGAACTGACCCTTGCCGTCGTAGCCCAGGCGGCGGGTCTTGAGGATGCAGGGCGTGCCGATCCGCGCCACCGCGTCGATCAATTGCTCGCGGGTGTCGATCGGGGCGAAGTCCGGCACCGGAATGCCGAGTTCGCGGAACAGGGTCTTCTCGGCCAGGCGGTCCTGGGCCACGGCCAGCGCGCGCGGGCTCGGGAACACCGGCCGGCGCTCGGCCAGCCAGTGCGCCGATTCGGCCGGCACGTTCTCGAAATCGAAGGTCGCCACGTCGATCTTGGAGGCGAACTCGTCCAGCGCCGGCTGGTCGGTGTAATCGCCCACCACCATCGGCGCGAACTGGCCGGCGCAGGCGTCGGCGGTGTTGTCCAGGACCAGGAAACGCAAGCCCAGCGGCGCGCCCGACAGGGCCAGCATGCGGGCCAGCTGCCCGCCTCCGAGGATGCCGACGGTGGTCATCGGCGCGGGTCGTCGTTGGCCAGCACGTCGTCGGTCTGGCGGGCGCGGAACGCGCTCAACGCGGCGCCGATCGCCGGATACTCGGCGGCCAGCAGCGCGGCCGCGAACAGGCCGGCGTTGGCCGCGCCGGCGTTGCCGATGGCGAAGGTCGCGACCGGGATGCCGGCCGGCATCTGCACGATCGACAGCAGCGAGTCCATGCCGTTGAGGGCCTTGGACTGCACCGGCACGCCGAGCACAGGCACCGCGGTCTTGGCCGCGAGCATGCCCGGCAGGTGGGCGGCGCCGCCGGCGCCGGCGATGATCGCGCGCAGGCCGCGCGCGGCGGCGGTGTCGGCGTATTCGAACAACACGTCCGGGGTGCGATGGGCCGAGACCACCCGGACCTCGTGCGGGACGCCCAGCGCCTCCAGCTTGGCGGCGGCGTGCTGCATGGTCTCCCAGTCCGAGCGCGAGCCCATGACGATGCCGACCAGCGGCGGCGGAGCGGACGGGGGGGCGGAACTCTGGGCTGGGGACATGGGACGTGCCTTGGCGCAAAGACGTATTCTAACGCCCTGTCCCGTCGTACCGGCACCGCACCGTATGGATCGCAAATTGCTCGACCTGCTCGTCTGCCCGACCACCCGCCAGCCGCTGCTGCCCCTGGACGGCCGCGGTCTGCAGGCCTTGAACGCGGCGATCGCCGCCGGCGCGGTGGTCCGCGGCAGCGGCGACGCCCAGACTCAGACCCAGCGCGAGGCGCTGATCACCCGCGACCGCAAGATCGTCTACCTGGTCGACGACGGGATTCCGCTGCTGGACGCGGAGAACGCCATCGCCGCGGCCCAGATCGACGGCCTGCCGGCGGCATGAGCGCCGCCGACCGCGACCTGACCCCGCCGCCGGCGGGCGAGATCGAGGCCGACGTCGCCGACGCCCTGGCCGAGGACCTCGGCCCCGGCGACGTCACCGCCTCGCTGCTGCCCGACGCCGCCGACAGCGCCTACCTGCTGTGCAAGGAGGACGCGGTGGTCTGCGGCCGGCCCTGGTTCGACGCCTGCCACCGCGCGCTCGACCCGGACGTGGTCATCGACTGGCGCGTCGCCGAGGGCGACCGGGTCGCCAAGGGCACGGTGCTGGCGACCCTGCAGGGCCGCGCCCGCGCCCTGGTCAGCGCCGAGCGCGCCTCGCTAAACTTCCTCCAGACCCTGTCCGGCACCGCCACCGTCACCGCCCGCTACGTCGAGGCGGTGCGCGGCACCGGCACCCGCATCCTCGATACCCGCAAGACCCTGCCCGGCCTGCGCCTGGCGCAGAAGTACGCGGTCCGGGTCGGCGGCGGGGTCAACCACCGCATCGGCCTGTACGACGCGGTCATGCTCAAGGAAAACCACGTCCGCGCCGCCGGCTCGCTGACCGCGGCGATCCAGGGCGCGCGGGCGCGCTACCCGCAGCTGCCGCTGATCGTCGAAGTCGAGACCCTGGAACAGTTGGGCGAGGCCCTGGAGCAGGGCTGCGACCGGATCCTGATCGACGACTTCGACGCCGCGACCCGGCGCGAAGCGGTGCGCATCGCCCGCGCCGCGCCGTATTCCGGGCGGATTCCGCTGGAAGTGTCCGGCGGCGTGGACCTGGACGGCCTGCGCGCGATCGCGCAGGACGGGGTCGACTGCATCTCGATCGGCGGCCTGACCAAACATGTGCGCGCGATCGACCTTTCGCTGAAACTCGGTCCGCCGCCGGGCTGACCCCCTTGGCTTTGCCCCTCGCCGCCGCCACAACTGCGCCATGCCTACCCTGATCCTGCTGATGATCTTCGGCGCCGCCGCCTTCGCTTTCTGGAGCGCGGGCCGCGCCGCCGCCGAACGCGCCGAGGCGGTCGGCCGCGACGCCTGCCGTGCGGCCGGCGTGCAATGGCTGGACCAGAGCGTGCACGCCATCGGCCTGCGCCTGATCCGGCGCGAAAGCGGCTGGCTGGGTTTCGAGCGCACCTTCCGCTTCGACTATTCGATCGACGGCGAAGACCGCCATGTCGGCCGCCTGGTCCTGCGCGACGGCCGCCTGATCGCCTTCAGCGGCCCGGTGGCGCGCGCGCCGGCGTCGCTGCACTGAGCCCCGGCTTCCTGTAGGAGCGGCGTGAGCCGCGACAATCGCAGCGACGTACGCGAGCGCAGTTGCCCGAAGCCCGGCCATACGAGCGCTGTGCACGCCCATGCCGATCAGCGTAATTCCTGACGCAGGCCTGGCATCTCACCGCTGCCGTGGTCGCGGCTCACGCCGCTCCTACAGAAGCGGCCGAAGACCGCGCTGCGAAAACGGGACATGGCGGTCACGGCTCGTGACCAGAGGAAATCCCTGCGGGACGCCGCTCCTACCCCGAGGACGCAGCGCGCTTATTTGACGATGCGCAGATGCCCGCCGCGGCGCGGCGTGGGCGGCTGCGGGCCGTCGTCGTCGCCGCCGTCGCTGGGGTCGTTCGGCACCGCGGTCAGCGGCGGCGGCGCGGTCTCGGCGCCCTCGTCCTCCGGGCCTGCATCCTCCATGCCGACGTCTTCCGGCAGGGCCATGCCCTGCCCGGTTTCGCGGGCGTAGATCGCCAGCACCGCGCCGACCGGCACCGAGACCGGATGGCTGACGCCGCCGAAGCGGGCGCTGAAACGGATCACGTCGTTGCCCATTTCCAGGTGCGAGACCGCGCGCGCGGCGACGTTGAGGACGATCTTGCCGTCCTTGACCGCGTGGGTGGGCACCTGCACGGCGGGACGGGTCGCGTCGACCAGCAGGTGCGGAGTCATGCCGTTATCGGCGATCCACTCGTACAGCGCCCGCAGCAGATAGGGGCGGTGGCTGGTCATCGTCGAGCTGCTTTCGGTCATGCCGGCATTTTAGCCCCATGCCGGCATGCGCGACGAGGCGTCGGCGGCGAAGGCCCCGATCCGGCACCGCGGCGCGCCCGGCGCCCGCGGCGCCGGGGGCCTCAGACCGGCAGGTCGCGCAGGCGGCGTTCCTGGTCGGTCAGGCTGCGGCCGAACCCGGGGCTGCGGAAGATCCGGTTGCCGTAGTCCTCGATCGCCTTGCCGTCCTTGGGCAGGGCCACGTCCAGCGAGGGCAGGCGCCAGATGATCGGCGCCATGGCGCAGTCGGCCAGGCTCATCTCGGGGTTGAGGAAGAACTTGCTGGCCTTGAACAGCGGCACCGAGGCGGTCAGCAGCTCCTTGAGCCGCTTGCGCGCGGCCTCGGCCTGGACCTTGTTGCCCATCTGGATCGCCTGCACCTGCGGCACCCAGTCGTGCTCCAGGCGCAGCATGGCCAGGCGCAGGCGGGCGCGGGACAGCGGATCGACCGGCATCAGCGGCGGATGCGGGTAGCGTTCGTCCAGGTACTCGCTGACCACGCTGGCCGCATACAGGACCAGGTCGCGCTCGACCAGGGTCGGCACCGAGTGATAGGGGTTGAGGTCGACGAGATCTTCCGGCGGATTCTGCGGGTCGACCGGAATCAGGTCGTAGCTGACGCCCTTGGCCGCCAGGACCAGGCGGACACGATGGCACAGCACGCAATCGGTGGACGAAAACAGAGTCAGGGCATTACGCATACGGGGGCTCGCCGCCATCATCGACCTCTCCAGCGACCGGAATCCGCCAGTCGCAAGACGCCCTCCACCCGCTGTGGAAGGTCGTCACGGCCTCGAGCCCGTGCCTGGTTCTGCGCCCGTCCGCATCCTCGCCGGCGGCTCCCCGGCCGCTCCGAAGACGGAAAGCCCGCGCCTTGCGGCCCGGGCTTTTCGCTGGACGGGATCAGTGCTCCACGTCGCGCCAGTACTCGGTCTTCAACAGATACGCGATGAAGGTGAACAACGCCAGGAACAGGATCACCCAAACGCCGATGCTCTGGCGCTTGAGCGCGGCCGGCTCGGCGGCGTACTCGAGGAATGTGGTGATGTCGCGCACCGCGGTCTTGAAGCCCTGCTCGTCGAGCGAGCCGGGCTGGGCGACCTTGAGCGCGTGCACCGGACGCTCGCCGGTGGTCTTGTCGGGTTCGCCGAACTCGGCGTGCTGCAGTCCCTGCAGCTCCCACAACGGGTTCGGCATCGAGGCGTTCGGGAACAGCTTGTTGTTCCAGCCCAGCGGACGGGACTCGTCGAGGTAGAACGAATTCAGGTAGGTGTAGACCCAGTCGCTGCCGCGCACGCGGGTGATCAGGCTCAGGTCCGGCGGCATCTTGCCGAACCACTGGTTGGCGTGCTCCGGGGTCAGGCTGACCTGGATCTGCTCGCCGAACTTGGCGCCGGTGAAGTTGAGGTTCTTCATCACCTCGTCTTCGCTCAGGCCCAGGTCCTCGGCCATGCGCGAATAACGCAGGTACTTCAGCGAGTGGCAGCCCGAGCAGTAGTTCATGTACAGCTGGGCGCCGCGCTGCAGCGAGGCGCGGTCGCTCAGGTCGGTGCCCGACTGCATCAGGTCGCCGCCGCCGGAGGCGAAGGCGGTGGCCGACACGAGCAGGCCGGCGGCGAAGGTGGCGAGCTTCTTCACGATGCGGTTCTTCTTCAAGGACGGCTGGCTGGTCTTAGTCATGCATCGTCACCCGTTCCGGTACCGGCTTGGTCTTGTCCAGCTTGGTCCACAGCGGCATGGTGATGAAGAAGGCGAAGTACAGGAAGGTCAGCACCCGGCCGATGATGGTCTCGACCGGGTCGGTGCCGGGGCCGGCGCCGATCTTGCCCAGCCACAGGAAGCACACCGCCAGCACGCCGAGCATCAGCTTGGTGATCCAGCCGCGGTAGCGGTGCGACTTGACCTTGCTGCGGTCCAGCCAGGGCACGAAGAACAGCACCGCGATCGCGCCGAACATCACCAGCACGCCCGACAGCTTGTGCGGAATCACCCGCAGCATCGCGTAGTACGGGGTGTAGTACCACACCGGCTTGATGTGCTCCGGCGTCACCAGGCGGTTGGCCTCGGTGAAGTTGTCGTGCTCGAGGAACCAGCCGCCGAAGGCCGGGGCGAAGAAGATGATGAAGGCGGCGATGATCAGGAAGAAACCGACCCCGACCAGGTCCTTGACCGTGTAGTACGGATGGAACGGAATGCCGTCGGCCGGCTTGCTCGGATCCCAGCGGTTGCCCTTCGGGCCGTACTTGATGTCGACGCCGTCGGGGTTGTTGGAGCCGACCTCGTGCAGCGCGCCCAGGTGCAGCACGACCAGCAGCAGCAGCACCAGCGGCAGCGCGATCACGTGCAAGGCGAAGAAGCGGTTGAGGGTGGCGTCGCCGGGCAGGTAGTCGCCCATGATCCACTCGGTCAGGCCGTTGCCGATCACCGGGATCGCGCCGAACAGCGAGATGATGACCTTGGCGCCCCAGAACGACATCTGGCCCCACGGCAGCACGTAGCCCATGAAGGCTTCGGCCATCAGCACCAGGTAGATGAACATGCCCAGGATCCACACCAGCTCGCGCGGCTTCTGGTACGAGCCGTAGATCAGGCCGCGGAACATGTGCAGGTAGACGACGATGAAGAACAGCGAGGCGCCGGTCGAATGCATGTACCGGATCAGCCAGCCCCACTCCACGTCGCGCATGATGTACTCGACCGAGGCGAAGGCCTCGGCCGCGCTCGGCTTGAAGTGCATCGTCAGGAAGATGCCGGTGACGATCTGGTTGACCAGCACCAGCAGGGCGAGCGAACCGAAGTAATACCAAAGATTGAAGTTCTTCGGCGCGTAGTACTCGGTCATGTGCTTGCGGTAGACCGGCATCATGCCGGGCGCGCGGGCGGTGACCCAGTCGAACACGTTGTTGGCGGTGCGGGTGAGGATGTTGGCCATGGCTTACGCCGCTCCCTTCGGGTCAACGCCGATCACGATCGTGGTGTCGTTCTCGTAGTGGTGCGGCGGCACCAGCAGGTTGGTCGGAGCGGGAACGCCCTGGAACACGCGCCCGGCCATGTCGAAGCGCGACTTGTGGCAGGGGCAGAAGTAGCCGCCCTTCCACGCCGGATCGAACGGTTCGGGGCGGATCTCGGCCTTCATTTCCGGCGAGCAGCCCAGATGGGTGCACAGGCCGACCAGCACCGAGACGTCGGGCTTGATCGAACGCAGCTCGCCCTTGATGTAGTCGGGCTGCTGGTCCTTGTTGTCCGACTTGGGATCGCGCAGATGCGAGTCCAGGGTCGGCAGCGCGTCGAGGATCGCCTTGGAGCGCTTGACGATCCAGATCGGCTGGCCGCGCCACTCCAGGACCAGGCGCTGGCCCTCGGCCAGCGCGCTGATGTCGGCCGTCACCGGAGCGCCGGCGAGCTTGGCGCGCGCGCTGGGGTTCCAGGACTTGATGAAAGGCACCGCCGCAAAGCCGGCTCCGACTGCGCCGACCACAGCCGTGGTCGCGGTCAGGAACCGACGCCGGCCCGTGTTGATAGGATCGTGGACCCCTTGGTTGGCCATCCGGCACTCCGCAAAACTGCAGTTCGAAGTTACGCCGCGAAGACCTGCACCAGGAGCGACTACTTGTACCACTGGCGAAAGGCTGGCGGCTCAAAAGACAGGGAAGTGTAGCGGAACCGTTAAGGGCGCGACAATCGGCCCTATTGCGAAAATCCCCACCGCCCACACTTGTGCGCCCGCAGCCTGCCCCGGCGGCGGCCGGCGGCCGCCGCGAGCGCGGCGTGAAACACGGTAAATCCCAGGGAAAAACCCCGTTTCCCGGGCTGCCGCGCCGCCGTCCCCGCGGCGCAGCCGGGCTCAGCGCGCCACGGTCGCCGCGGCACGGTAGCGTTCGGCCAGCACCGCCACCCGCTGCACGTAGCGCTGGGTTTCGCTGTACGGCGGCACGCCCTTGTACTTGTCGACCGCGCCCTCGCCGGCGTTGTAGCCGGCCGCGGCCAGAGTCAGGTTGCCGTTGAAGCGCTTCAGCAGCCAGGCCAGGTACTGCACCCCGCCCTGGATGTTCTGCCCGGCGTCGAAGGCGTTGCCGACGCCGAACCGGCGCGCGGTCGCCGGCATCAGCTGCATCAGCCCCTGCGCGCCGACCCGCGACATCGCGTTCGGGTTGTAGGCCGACTCGGCGTGGATGATGGCGCGGACGATGGCCTCTTCGACCCCGTGCTGGCGCGCCGCCGCGGCGATCTCGTTGGAGTAGGCCTCGGTGTTCAGGCGCAGGGTGCCGAAGTTGACCCCGGGCCGGGCCGCGCAGGCGAAGCAGGTCTCGATGAAGGAATAGCGGATCGTGCGCACCGCGGTGGCGCTGGCCAATCCCTTCGGCCGCTTGCTGGTGTAGTGGCGCACGCCGTCCTTGATATAGGAGTAGACCTGGCCCTGGACCAGCCGGGTCGGCGCCGCCTGCGGCGCGGCCGGGGCCGGGGCCGGGGCCGGCGGCGGGGCCGTCGGGGCGATCGCATTGGCGGCGTCGGCGGCCGGCGCAGCGGGCTTGAGTCCGGCCGCGGTCATCATCGCCGCGGCGCCGCTGTAGGTCGCCGGCGGGTTGTTGTTGACCGTGGCCGGCGCGCCGAGCGCGGCGACGCTGGCGGCCGGCGGCGGCGCGTACGCCGCCGGGGTCGGGTTGCGCGGCCGGCTGGCGCGGCTGGTGTACTGGCTGGCGACCACGCAGGTCTGGCCCTTGGGCTTCTTGCTGACGTAGCTGCGCTCGCCGGCGGCGTTCTCGCAGCGCCAGACGGTGCCGGCCACGGCCGGCGCCACGGCCAGCAGACAAGCCATCCCCAACAGTAGTGAGCTCCCCCTCATGGCGGCGAGTGTCCTCTGCCGCGCCCGAACTGCCAAGTCTTTGATACTGAAACGTGACCGGCGGCGCGGACAGGGCCCGCCGGGCCCCGGTTGCGGCTACACTGGCGCCCCCTTCCGGCGCGGACTAACCGCCGCCCTCCCCGGACCGACCATGACCGACCTGCACCCCCTGCCCACGGCGCCGGCCGCGGGCGCCGCCCGGCCGTCCACGCCGGGGGCCAAGAAGCTGTTCATCGAGACCCACGGTTGCCAGATGAACGAGTACGACTCGGCCAAGATGGCCGACGTGCTCGCCGCCAGCGACGGACTGGAACTCACCGACGACGCCTCGCAAGCCGACGTCATCCTGATCAACACCTGCTCGATCCGCGAGAAGGCCCAGGAGAAGGTGTTCAGCCAGCTCGGCCGCTGGAAGCAGCTCAAGCAGGGCGAGCGCCCGGTCATCATCGGCGTCGGCGGCTGCGTCGCCTCGCAGGAGGGCGCGGCGATCGTCAAGCGCGCCCCGCACGTCGACCTGGTGTTCGGCCCGCAGACCCTGCACCGCCTGCCCGAGCTGATCCGCGCCAAGCGCGAGACCGGCCTGCCCCAGGTCGACATCAGCTTCCCGGAGATCGAGAAGTTCGACCGCCTGCCCGAGCCGCGCGCCGAAGGCCCCAGCGCCTTCGTCTCGATCATGGAAGGCTGCAGCAAGTACTGCTCGTTCTGCGTGGTGCCCTACACCCGCGGCGAGGAGGTCAGCCGGCCGTTCGAGGACGTGCTGGTGGAAGTGGCGCAGCTGGCCGGCCAGGGCGTGCGCGAGATCAACCTGCTCGGCCAGAACGTCAACGCCTACCGCGGGCCGATGGCGCCGGGCGAGAACGGCGGCGAGGCCGAGGTCGCCGACCTGGGCCTGCTGATCCGCACCATCGCCCAGATCGACGGCGTCGACCGGATCCGCTTCACCACCTCGCACCCGCTGGAGTTCTCCGACTCGCTGGTCGAGGCCTACCGCGACGTGCCGCAGCTGGCCAACTACCTGCACCTGCCGGTGCAGGCCGGCAGCGACCGGATCCTGGCGGCGATGAAGCGCGGCTACACCGCGCTGGAGTTCAAGCAGAAAATCCGCAAGCTGCGCGCGGTGCGCCCGGACATCTCGATCTCCTCGGACTTCATCGTCGGCTTCCCCGGCGAGACCGAGGCCGATTTCGACAAGACCATGAAGCTGATCGAGGACGTCGGCTTCGACCAGTCGTTCTCGTTCATCTATTCGCGCCGCCCGGGCACCCCGGCCGCGGACCTGGAGGACACCGTCTCCAACGAGGAAAAGCACGCGCGCCTGTCGCGCCTGCAGGCGGCGATCAACGCCAACGCGGCGAAGATCTCCCAGGCCATGGTCGGCAGCGTGCAGACGGTGCTGGTCGAAGGGCCCTCGCGCAAGAACCCCAACGAGCTCACCGGCAAGACCGAGAACATGCGTTCGGTGAACTTCCCCGCTCCGCCGCGGCTGATCGGCCGGTTCGTCGACGTGCTGATCACCGAGGCCATGTCCAACTCGCTGCGCGGCCGGGTGCTCACCGACCAGGACCGCGACGCCGCCTGACCCAGCCCCGAGGAGACCGTTGCGCATGGACCGCGATTTCAACATCCGCGAGATCGGCCCCGACGAATTCGAACGCGTCTGGCCGATCTTCCGCGAAGTGCTGGCCCGCGGCGAGAGCTACAACTACCCGGCCGAACTGTCGCTGGAAAAGGCCCGCGAGATGTGGACCGCCCCGCCCTACCGGACCTTCGTCGCCGAGGGCGACGACGGCGAGATCCTGGCCTGCTACAAGCTCGGTCCGAATTACGCCGGCCGCGGCGACCACATCGCCAACGCCAGCTACATGGTCGCCGAGCGCTACTGGGGCCAGGGCATCGGCGCGGCGCTGTGCTCGCATTCGCTGACCCAGGCCAGCCAGGCCGGCTACGCGGCGATGCAGTTCAACTACGTGGTCAGCACCAACACCGCCGCGGTCAACCTGTGGCTCAAGCACGGCTTCGAGATCGTCGGCCGGGTGCCGAACGCGTTCCGCCACGTCACGCTGGGGCTGGTGGATGTGTTCGTGATGTATCGGGTGTTGTGAGGCCGGCCGGAAGCGGGAATGGGGAATGGGGAATGGGGAATGGGGAATCGGGATTCGGGATTCGGGATTCGTAAAAGCGGTGGCGGCTCGACTCGTTGAGGCCGCGCGCTTGTTGCCTGCCTGCTCCTGAGCTCGCCCTACGCGATCGCCGCGCCCTTACCTGCCGTCATTCCCGCGAACGCGGGAATCCAGGGCCTTTCGTGCGAGAACGCGCGAGGCCTCTGGATGACCGCCTTCGCATCAAAGCCAGACGCGCTCACGGCCATCGCCTGCCGAAGATACGCGGCGCGCGACTGCGCGCGCGCCGCGTCGGCCGACTAGGCCATGAATCCCAGATCGCGCGAGTTGAAATTGCCCAAGTTCGGGAAGATCAGATCCAACTCGCTGTCGCCGACCCCGAACCACCGCGCCAGGGTCGCCCCGTACTGGTCCACCGAGGTGGTCGGAATGATCTGGCCCCAGCCGGCGTCGTCGGCCCCGCCGTTGACCAGGGTCGGCATGGTGCCGAAGAATCGCCCGCCGCGCACCGCGCCGCCGACGATGAAGTGATGACCGCCCCAGCCGTGGTCGGAGCCGTCGCCGTTGGACGACAAGGTGCGGCCGAAATCCGAGGCGGTGAACGCGGTGACCTTGTCGGCCACGCCGAGTTCGCCGGTGGCCGCGTGGAACGCGGTCATCGCCTGCGACAGCCGCGCCAGCAGGCCCGGCTGATCGCCGAGCAGGCTGTCGTGATGGTCGAATCCGCCCATCGACACGAAGAACACCTGCCGCTTCAGCCCCAGCACCTCGCGCACCTTGATCAGCCGCGCCACCATCCGCAGCTGATTGCCCAGGTCTGTTTCTGGGAACGCGGTCTGCAACGGCGCGGAGGCCTCCAGCGCCATCGCCACCGCCGAGGCGTTCTCGCGCGCGCGACGGAACGCGCCGGCGTAACTGCGCCCGAACACGTGCGACTGCGCGCCTGGCGCCATCAGCTCCAGAAACGCCCGGCGGCTGTCGTCGTCCCACTCGAAGCGGCTGAACTGGCGCGGACCGTCGTTGCCGATCACGTACTGGCTGGACTGGCTCGCGCGTTGCAGGATGCTCTCGAAGTTCAGCGACACCGACATCGGAATGAAGGCGTCGGGATTGGCGTCGCGCAGCAGGTCGGCGATGTGCCCGGCCCAGCCGAAGCCGCGGCCCTCGCCGGTGCGCGAGACCTGCCAGTACTGCTGCTGGTCGTTGTGCGAGAACAGCTGCGGCGGCAGCTCTACCCTCTGATTGAGGTAATCGGCCTTGCTGGTCGGCCGGATCAGGGTGCCGACATTGCCCAGCACCGCTGCCTGCCCGCTGTTGAACAAGCCCTGCAGGCCGCCCATGCCGACCAAGTCGTCGTCGGTGGTGCAGGCCTGCAGACCGTACAGCGCGCCGTCCGAAGCGCCACCGCCGGCCTGCGCCGCCAGGGGCAGCAGTCGGTTCTGTTCGACCGCCAAGGTGGCTCGCGCGGTGCGGTATTGCTGATAGTGGCCGTCGTCGCGCGGCACGATCATGTTCAGCGAATCGTTGCCGCCGAACAGGAACACGCAGACCAGGGCCTTGTAATCGTCGAAGCGCGACGGTCCGTAGGCGTTGGCGGCCGCCTGCGCCAGGCGCAGGTTGCCGAGCGCGGAATACAGGCCGGCGCCGCCGAGCGCGGCGCAGATCGTGTTGGTCAGGAATTGCCGACGTTTCATGGGTGCTGTCTCCGTATTCCTGCTTACTTCTGCACGATGTAATCGGGCGAGTTGACGATCACGTACAGCGCCTCCTGCACCCGCAGGCGCTTGGCCGCGGTGGTGTTGGCCGGCATGCCGGACAGCCGCTGGGTCAGCACCTGCTTCATCTGATCGGTCATCTGCCCGGACAGGAACAAGGCGTCGTAGCGCGCGATCAACGCGGGAATGTCGTGCGCGACCGCGACTTCCGCGCTGAGGTCGATCGCCACCTCGTCGGTGCCGATGCCTTCCGGATTGCCGAGGTAAGCGTCGAAGATCTTCCTCATCAGATAGCTTTCGTTGGCCGGCATCATGTAGTCGGTCGCCAACTGCAGCTCCGGCGCCACCAGGCCCAGGCTCTGCGGCTCGCCGTTGGGGCTGTAGCGCGGGCTGAAGAAGTTGAACACCGACGGCGCGTACATCGGCACCTGGCCGAGGTAGTTGTCGACGCTCCAGAACTCCTCGGTGTGCCCGCTCTTGGACTTGCCCTTCAGCGCGCGCCACAGGTGGGTCAGGCGCAGGATCGGCTCGCGCACCTTGCCGAAATGCGCCGGCTGCGCGGCCGGATCGCGCGCTTCGGGGTCGAGTAGGATCGCGCTGACCACCGCGCGCAAGTCGCCGCGCACGCCTTGGCCGTTGTTGTCGAACGCCGCCGCGACCCGGCCGACATAGGCCGGGCTGGGATTGCTGGTCACCAGCCGCTGGATCAGCTGCTTGCCGATGAACGGCCCGACGTTGGGATGGTTGAAGATATTGTCCAGCGCCGCGCTCAGGTCGGCGCGGCCGCTGCCGCCGGCGGCGAGTTTGCCGCCCGGCAGGCTTACGCCCGGATACAGCAGCAACTGCTTCTCCTGCGCCGAGGCGTGGTACGCCGCATGGTTCTCCATCGGCGACACCCAGGCCGGCGCGTCGACTTCGTAGAAATAGCAATCGAACGAACCTTCGGCCTGGCAGCCCTTGAAGGTCCAGCCGGTGAACACGTGGGCGAAGCCGCGGACGGTGTCCTGGCCATAGGTCGGGATCGGCTGCTGCGCCGCGTCCAGCAGCGGCGTGCCGTCCTGCTTGAGTTGGACCAGGCCGACGCTGAACAACTGCATCACTTCGCGGGCGAAGTTCTCGTCGGGACGGATGTTGTTGACCGGATCGGGCTTGCGGTTCTGCAGCATCGACAGATAGATGCCCATCACCGGATGCAGGGTCACGTCCTCGAGCAAGGTGCGGAAGTTGCCGAACGCGTCGCGGGCCAGGGTGTCGTAGTAGTGGCTCATCCCGTACGAGGCGTGGTAGAGCGGATCGGAGGTCGCATCCGACACCACCATGATCTGGCTGAGCGCGAACGCCACCCGCTGGCGCAGTTGATCGCGGTGCACGATCAGGGTCGGCTTGATCGGGTCCTTGCCGCCTACGGCGTTGACGAACCACGCGTCCAGCCGCCAGTCGCGGCTGAAATCGTCGGGCCTGCGCACCCTGGCGTTCTTGAGGAACGTCAGCTGCGAAGACGCCGGGAACCCGACCTGCTCGTTGATCCAGGCGGTGTAGCCGATCTGCTTGAGCCGGTCGATGTCCTCGCGGGTCGGGCCGAACGTGGCCTGGGTCAGGAAGCGCGCGGCTTCGCCGTCGTTGGCGGGGATGTCGGCGAACCGCGCCACGGGCGCGGCGCCGGTCGCGCCCCGATCGGCGCGCAATTGCAGCGGATCCGGCGCACCGGGATACGGCCCGCCGTAGTCGGGCGTCGGCGTGACCCCGCGCAGTGCGATCAGGATTCCCAGCGCCAGCAACAGGCGCGACGATGCGCCCATCCACGCTGAGCGCAGAAGTAAGGATTTCATTGCAGGCCCCCAAGGCTGGCTGTTCGGCAGCGATCCTAGGGTCGGGGCCGGCGTCGAAATTTGACCGGCGACGCGATTTCAATCGGAAACACAACTGAATCCGGATTGACAATCACGGAATTACGAGTCCGTTACAATCGTCATCGACGCCGCATGATCGCCGCGCGCAGCCGCGCGTCGGCGAATCCCGCATGCGCCGCTCAGTCCAGCCGCTTGCGGAAGCGCGCCACCGCCAGGCTCATCATCACCGCGATGAAAGCCACCAGGTAGACCACGTCCGGCCACAGCTCCCACAGGCTGGCGCCGCGCAGCATCACCCCGCGGATCAGGCGCAGGAAATGGGTCATCGGCAGCACCTCGGCCAGCCACTGCGCGACCCGCGGCATGCCCGCGTAGGGGAACATGAAGCCCGACAGCAGGATCGACGGCAGCAGGATGAACACCGTCATCTGCATGGCCTGGAACTGCGAAGCGGCCTTGGTCGAGATCATCAGGCCCAGGGTCAGGTTGGCCAGGATCAGCAGGATCGCCGCCAGGTAGACATCGAGCACGCTGCCGCGGATCGGCACCTGGAACAGCCACAGCCCGAGCAGGATCACCACCGTGGTCTGGATCAGGCCGATCAGCGCGTACGGCAGCACCTTGCCGACCATCAGCTCGGTGCGGCTGACCGGGGTGGTGATCAGCAGCTCCATGTTGCCGCGCTCGCGTTCTCGCACGATCGCCACCGAGGTGAACATCACCATGGTCATGGTCAGGATCACCCCGATCAGGCCCGGCACGATGTTGACCGGCGAGCGCCGCTGCGGGTTGTAGAACGCGACCACCCCGATCGGCGCGGTCTTGCGCGGCGCAGTGCCGGCGTCGATCGGCAATTGCGCCAACTGCACCGCCGCGCTCTGCACCACCGTATCGCTGCCGTCGACCAGCACCTGCACCGCTTCGCGGCCGTCGATGCGCCGGCGTTCGAAATCCGCCGGCAGACTGACCCCGACGCTGATCTCTCCGCGCCGCAGCATCGCCATCAGCTGCTCGGGCGTGTCGGCCGTCGCCACCGGCCGGATCACCCCGGTCGCGACCATGTCCATCACCACGGCGCGCGAGCCGGCCGTGCCCGATTGATCGGCGACCGCCGCAGTGAGCCCGCGCGGATTGAGGTTGATCGCATAGCCGAACAGCACCAGCTGCCCGACCGGAATCATCACGATCATCGCCAGGGTGATGCGGTCGCGGCGCAGTTGCCGGACCTCCTTGAGCACGATCGCCCACAGCCGCCGCAGGTTCATGGCCCGATCTCCGCGTCCGCTGCGCGCCGCTCGCGGCCGCGCGTGGCCGAGACGAACACGTCTTCCAGGTTGGGCTTGGCCCGGCCGACCTGCGCTTCCAGGCCGGCCGCGCGCAAGGCGTCGCCGAGCGCCCGTTCGCCCAGACGCGCATCGGCCAACAACACCCGCAGGCTGTTGCCGACCTGAGCCACGCTGAGCACCCCGTCCAGGCCGACCAGCACCCGCTGCGCCTTGCGCGGTTGCGCCGCCAGCACCTCGACCGCGCGCCCGTCGAGTTCGCCGGCGAGCTCGGCCGGGGTGCCGTCGGCGACCAGCACGCCGCGGTCGAGGATGGCCAGGCGATGGCAACGCTCGGCCTCGTCCATGTAATGGGTCGAGACCAGCAAGGTGGTGCCGGCATCGGCCAGTTCGAACAGTTTTTCCCAGAAATCGCGCCGCGATTCCGGGTCGACCGCGCTGGTAGGTTCGTCCAGGAACAGCAGCTCGGGTTCGTGGATCACCGCGCCGGCCAGGGCCAGGCGCTGCTTCTGCCCGCCGCTCATGGTCCCGGCCAGTTGCTTCTGGCGATCGCCGAAGTGGTACTGCTCGATCAACTCGTCGACCCGCTGGCGCGCGCGCGCGCGCGGCAGTTCCTGCACCGTGGCCAGGAACTCCAGGTTCTCGCGCACGCTGAGGTCCTCGAACAGCGAGAACTTCTGGGTCATGTAGCCGATCCGCCGGCGCAGCGCTTCGGCCTGGGCGGGAATCTTCAGACCCAGCACTTCGATCTCGCCTTCGCTCGGGGTCAGCAGCCCGCACAGCATGCGGATGGTGGTCGACTTGCCGGAGCCGTTCGGGCCGAGAAAGCCGTACACGCAGGCGCGCGGCACGCTCAGATCGACCCGGTCGACCGCGCGCAGCGAGCCGAACTGCTTGCTCATGCCGCGCGCGCGGATGACCAGCGCGGCGGTGTCGGGCAGCGCGCTCATCGCGCGAACTCGACCCGCACCGGCAGCCCGGCCGGCAGCGCGGCCGCATCGGCCTCGGTGAACTCCACTTCGGCCAGATAGCTCAGCCGCGCCGCGTCCTCGCCGGTCAGGGCGTAGTACGGGGTGAAGCTGGGTTCGCTGCGGACCATGCGCACCCGGCCGGTCCAGGCGCGCTCGCGGCCCTCGATGCGGATCCGCGCGCTGCCGCCGACCCGCACATCGGCGCGGATCGGCTCGGGCACATAGACCCTTGCATACGGACGCTCGCCGACCAGCATCACCGCCAGCGGCGCGCCGACCGGGGCCTGGTCGCCGAGCTTGTACGGCAGGCTGTCGACCACGCCGTCGCGCGGCGCCAGCACGTCGAGTTTGCTCAGGTTGATCGCCTGCGCCGCGGCCTGGGCCTGCGCGGCGGCGAGCGCGGCGCGGCCCTGGGCGATGCGTTCGCGGCGGGTGCCGTGTTCGAGCTCCAACAGCGCCGCCTGCGCCGCGCGCACCTGCGCCTGGGCGTTGCCGGCGGCGGCGCGGGCGCGGTCGACCTCGGCCGCGGCGATCAACCGCTGCCGGCCCAGCGGCTGCACCCGGGCGTAATAGGCCGCCGAGTCGCGCGATTGCGCCTGCGCGGCGGCGAGGTTGGCGCGCGCCTGCTCGATGCTTTCGCTGCGCGCGCCGGCCTCCAGCTCCGCCAGCGCATCGGCCGATTGCTGCGCCTGCGCCTGCGCCGCCTGCGACTGGGCGCGGCTGCGGTCGGCCTCCAGTTGCAGCAGGCGCGTGCCGGCGCGCACCCGCTGTCCCTCGCGCACGTCGATGCGCACCACTTTTTCCGCGACCGGCGCCGGCAAGGCGACTCGGTCCCACTCCAGGGTGCCGAGCGCCTGCGGCGCGGGTTCGCTGCAGGCGGCCAGCAACAGCGCGGCCAACAGGGTCGACGCGCGCGCGGCGGCGACCGGGAAATCGAGTCGATAGGTCATGGCTGCAGTCCGCGGTCGAGCAGGGCCAGCGCGTGCTGGCGTTGCCGGTCCAGGTCGAGATCGTCGGCGTCGAACAGATGGCGCCAGATCGGCGCGCTGGCGGCCGGGAACAGGGTCAGGCCGATCAGGCTGACCATCAGCAGGCGCGGATCCAGGTCGGGGTTGATCTTGCCCTCGGCCTGGGCCTGGGCGAAGCGCGCCGCCAGCATCTTCGGCAGCGCCGGCGCGATCTGCTGGAACAACACGCTCTCGCGCAGCGCGCCGCCTTCGCACAGCACCTCGCGCACCCACAGCGAGGGCAGCCACGGATGCGCCGCGACGATCCGGCCGATGCCGGCGACGAAACCGCCGATCAGATCGAACACGTCGCGGCCCTCGCCCGCCACGCCCTCGCGCAGGCTCATGAACACCGGCAGCAGGCGTTCGCCGACCACCGCCTGCTGCAGTTGTTCCTTATCGCCGAAGTAGTAATGCAGCAGCGCCGGATTGACCCCGGCCTCGGCGGCGATCGCGCGCAGCGAGGTCGCGGCGATGCCCTGGCGGGCATAGCAGGCGATCGCCGCATCGAGCAGGCTCGCGCGCAGATCGGGATTGTCGGCCGCGGCCGGCCGCCCGGGGGCGCGGCGCACGGCGGCGGTCTTGCGCGGTCGTCCGCGCGACTTGGGGGCTGACGGGTCCATGCGCCATATTTAATTCAATGATTAATTAGTTTTCAAGACCGAGCCGACGGACGGTCGGCGGCGATGGCGGCCCAATCCGGCTGGGCGGCTTTTGTGGGAGCGGCCTACGCTCATGAGCGGCGACGACCGAAGGCCCGCAATGCCGCGCCCCAAGCCCGGCCATCCCCACGCCGTGCTGCCGGAAGCGACCGATTGCCCGGGCTTCGGCCGCGACGCTCGCGCCCACCGCTGCGGTTGGTCGCGGCTTACCCCGCTCCTACCCCAACCGCAGCGACATCGCACCTGCCGTTGCCGTTGCCGTTGCCGTTGCCGTTGCCGTTGCCGTTGCCGTGAAGAGCTTGGCGCAGAGTCGACCTCGCGATAGCAACTCGTAGCCCCGAAGGGCGGCCCGCAGGGATGCGGGCCGTGCGCAGCCAGGCCAAGGATGGCCTGTGCGGAGCAGCCCTGCGCGAGCCTCGTTCGATAGTGGCTCTTGATTCGAAACAGTTATGGCGTTTTCTTTGGTTACTTTCTTTGTCGCCTTGGACAAAGAAAGTGACCCGGCCGCTTGCGGACGGAAGCTTTGCTTTGGAGCTTTGCTTTAGAGCTTTGAAGCTTTAGAAGCCTTCGAACGACAGACGGCGCGAAACCGTAAGAACGCGGTCGCGGCTCACGCCGCTCCTACAGGGGCACAGGACAAAGACGCGGCGAACGGGCGAGATGGCGGTCGCGGCTTGTGACCGAAGGAAATCCCTGTGGGACACCGCCCCTACAGGGGAGCAGGTTCGTCGAGGACGGCGTGGGGATGACGGACGCGCCATCGCCCCAGGGTGTCGGCGCAGTGCGCGGGAATCACCCAAGCCTGCGGATGTTCGCGCTGGAACTGCGCCAGCCGCTGCACGGTGCGGCGATAGGCCGCCGCGTCGTCCACCGCCAGCCAGCGCGTCAGCCACGGCAGCTCGACCTCGCGCTGCAACTGCTCGCGGCGCCAGAACGCATCGGCCGCGAGCACGGCCCGCTCGCCCTCGACGGTACGCAGCGCCAGGCCGATCTGGCCGCGCGCATGCCCCGGCAAGGGCAGCACGACCACGCTGGCGTCGCCGAACAAATCCCAGCCGGGCCCGAACCCGGCCAGATCGCCGTCCAGCGCACCTGCGCCGCGTTCGTCCAGGCAGTCCAGGCGCGCGGCGAAATCCGCCGGCAGCAGCTCCTTCCAGATCTGCGCGTGCAGCAAACCGAACCAGCCGCCGCGCTGGACCTGCCGCCAGGCCTGCGCATGGACGACGAAACGCGCCTTGGCGAACGGCGCCAGCCCGCCGATGTGGTCGGGGTGGAAATGGCTCAGCACCACCGTGCCGATGTCGGCGCAGCGCAGGCCGCGCTGCTGCAGCAGGCTGGCCGCGTCGGTGTGCGCCGCCGAGCAGGCGTGGATCGCATGCCGGTAGATCCGGCGCAGGCCGCGGCGCATCGCCGCGCGCGCGGCGGCGCCGTAACCGCAGTCGAACAGGACCGCGCCGTGGCGCGGATGTTCGATCAGGGCCCAGCCGGCCGGGAAGCTCAGCGCCGGTCCGCCGCCCAGGCCGAGATGGCGCGGCGACGCGCAGCTGTGGCCGGACACGCCGAGGCTGAGCGCAACGCCCGCGCTCACCGCCGCGGTTCCTTGCGCGCCAGCTCGGCCAGGGTGCGGTTCAAGGCTTCGTCCATGCCCACCCGCGGCCGATAGCCGAGTTCGGCGCGGGCACGGCCGATGTCCAGGGTCATGTCCACGCTCAACAACTCGATGCCGTAGCGCAGCAGCGGCGGTTCGCGATCCGGACGCAGATGCCGGTAACCGGCCTCGACCGCGCTGGCCAGCGCCAGCACCAGCGGCCGCGGCAGGCGCCGCTGCGGGCGCGGCAGCGACAGCGCATCGGCGAGGCGGTCGATCACGCTCCAGATCCGCACCGGTTCGCCATTGCTGATGTTGTATACGCGACCGGCCAGGCGCCAGGACGCGTCCATCGCCAGCACGATCGCGTCGACCGCGTTGTCGACGTAGGTCAGGTCGACCTCGCAGTCCTCGGCGCCCAGCCGCGTCAGCCGGCCGCGGCGCAGCGCATCGGCCAGGCGCGGCAGGATCGCGCTGTCGCCGGGACCGAAGATCGCCCGCGGCCGCAACGCGATCGCGGTCACTCCGCCGTCGGCGCAGCGCGCCAGCACCCGCCGTTCGGCGATCAGCTTGGTCGCGGCGTAGTCGTTGACCGCGCGCGCCGGCAACGGCTGGTCTTCGCGGATGTTCCGCTGCGGACGGCCGTCGTGATAGATGCCGGGCGTGGAGATGTGCACCAACCGCCGCACCTGATGGGCGACGCAGGCTTCGGCGACGTGATCGCTGGCGTCGATGTTGGCGGCGACGAAATCCGCGCGCCGGCCCCATGGACTCGACAGCGCCGCGGCATGCACGACGATGTCGGCGCCGCGCAAGGCGCGGTGCACCGCTGCGGCATCGGTCAGGTCGAGCGCGGCGAACTCGACTCCCTGCGCCTGCAGGGCGCGGCCGCGCGCGGCGTCGCGGCCCAGGCCGAGCACCCGGTCCCAGGGCCGCGCCGCGGCCAGGCGGCGGGCCAGCGCGCCGCCGAGAAAACCGGTCGCGCCGGTGACGACGATGCGGCGCGGCGCGCTCATGCCGCCCGCTCCTTCGCCCTGGAGGTCCGCGGACCGCAAACTCGGTTAGTCCTCGGCACCGGCATCTCAGTAGGTCAGGGTCATGCCGACCCCGGACAGGCCGGCGCCGGTACCGAGCAGCACGCCGCGTTCGCCGCGGCGGATCGCGCCTTCGCGCACGCCCTGCTCCAGCGCCAGCGGAATCGAAGCCGCGATGCAGTTGCCGGTCTGCTCGAGCGTGCGCACCAGGCGCGCATGGTCGAAGCCGATCTGCTCGATCACTTCCAGCGCGGCGCGGCTGGCCTGGTGGCTGACCACCCAGCGCAGTTCGCGCCGCGCCTGCCGGTCTTCCAGCGCCAGCGCGCGCATCACGTGCGGTACCAGGCGGATGCCGCTGCGCAATGCCGCCGGCCCCTGCATGCTGAAGTAGGCGTCTTCCGGCCGGGTCGACGCGCCCAACGGCGGCCGCCAGCTGCCGCCGCCGCGCAAGGTGGTCAACTCCACGCCCTCGCCCAGGGTGCGCCAGGCGACCCGGTGGATCCGGCTCGGGCTGTCGTCCGGCGCGCGCTCCAGCACCGCCGCCGCGGCGCCGTCGCCGAACAGGGTGCAGACTTCGGCGTCGGCGAAGTTCAAACCGACCGAGGCGATCTCGCTGCTGACCACCAGGGCGCGTTCGATCCGGCCGTGGTGGATGCGTTCGGCCGCCATCTCCACCGCGGCGACGAAGCTCAGGCAGGTCGCATGCACCGACAGGGCCGGGATACCCGATCGGCCGAGTCCGAGTTCGCGCTGCAGCAAGGGGCCGCCGTCGGGAATCGCCCGCTCGGCCGATCCTGAAGCGTTGACGATCAGCTCGACCTGCTCCGGCGCGATGCCGGCGCGCTCGCAGGCCTGCAGCGCGGCCTGCGCGCCCATCCAACTGGCGCGTTCGCGCTCGGGTTCGGCCCAATGACGGAACGCCACGCCGCTGTGCTGCAGCGCCCAGCCCTCGGCCAGGCCGGCGCGCGCTTCGATTTCGGCGCTGGCGACGCGGCGTTGCGGCAGGTAGCGGCCGAGCCCGGCGATGCGCACACGCCAATCCAGCTCCGGGCCGGCGTCGCGGCGGCGCCGCGGCTCGCCCGCATCGGCCGGCGCGGCGGGCTGCGGCTCGCGCTGCGCACGCTCTTGATCTGCACGTTCCCGATCGATGTTCTGGATATCCCTCATCGCGACGCAGTATGAGCCTTGCCTCGCGGTTTGCCGATACGGACCGACTGCCGCGGCCACTGGCCTGGACCGCGCGCATCGCCCATGCTCGACGCCCGTCCCGCCTCCTCGCCGCGCCTTGCACGCGAACCCTCCCTCGCCGCCCGCCGTCCTGCCCTGGCCGCGCCGCCTCGCCATCGTGCTGGCGACGACGCTGCTCGGCGCGCTCGTCTACCTGGGCATCAACGCCCAGCCCTGGCGCCCGCCGTCGAGCCTGCCGCCCAGCCTCGTCGACGCGGCGATCGGTTGGCGGGCCTGGGCGATCTGGCCGTACTGGGCGATGTTGGCGACCGGGCCGGCGCTGGCGCTGGCGATTCGCGAACGCGCGCTGTTCTACGCCACCTTGCGCGCTTTCGCCCTTGCCGCCGGGCTCAATGCGGCGGTGTGGCTGGCCTGGCCGACCCGGATCGCGCGCCGGCCGCTGCCGGACGGCCTGGATGCCTGGACCGAGGCCGCCTGGCGCGCGCTGTATGCGCTGGACGGGCCGCACAACTGCTTTCCGTCCGGCCACATCACCATTCCGGCGGTGGCCGCGGTCGGTTTCGCCGCGCAGTATCCGCGCGCCCGCGGCGCGGTCGCGGTCGGCCTGGCCGCGCTGGCGCCGAGCGTGATCGCCACCGGCCAGCATTACGCCTGGGACATCGCCGGCGGCCTGCTCACCGCGACCTTGGGTCTCTTGCTCGCCGGCGCGCCCTTGTGGCGAGCTGTGCCCCCGCCCGCTGTCGCCTGCCGTTGAAGGACGCCGCCATGCCCGATACCACTCCCGATACCTCGCCCAACTCCCCCCGAACGACGCGCGACGCGGTCGGCTTCTGGTTTTTCGGCCTCGGCCTGCTCGGCCTGGTGCGCTCGCTGATGCGCGCCACCCGCGGCGGCGGTTTCGACGCCGACGCGATCACCCTGTTGTGGCTGATCGGTTCGGTGCTGCTGACCGCGATGGGCGCGGTGCGGATCTGGCGCAGCTGGCGCGCAGGCCGCCCGCCGCGCGCCTGAACCGCACGGCTTTGCGAAAACCCGGCGACAGGCGCAAGCTTTCAGACCCCAACGCGCTACCGCCTCACCCCGCTCTCATGCCCGCCCGAACCGCTTCCGAATTCGCCCTCGACCCCGCCGACAGCGAACGCCTGGCCAACCTCAACGGCCCGTTCGACGGTCATCTGCGCATGATCGAGCTGCGCCTGGGCGTGGAAATCGCCAATCGCGGCAACGTGTTCCGCATCGACGGCCCGCTGGCCGCGGTCGGCAGGACCGAAAAGCTGCTGCGCAGCCTGTGGCGGGAGGCCGCCGAGCAGACCCTGGACGAGAACGCGGTGCACCTGGCGCTGAGCGAGGCCGGGGTCGAGCAGATCGTCGCCGACGACATCGAGCCGCAGGAAGTCGCGATCCGGGTCAAGCGCGGCACCATCCGCGGCCGCGGCGCCAACCAGGCCAAGTACCTGCACGCCATCGCCACCCACGACATCAACTTCGGCATCGGCCCGGCCGGCACCGGCAAGACCTTCCTCGCCGTCGCCAGCGCGGTCGAAGCCCTGAACGAAGCGCGGGTGCAGCGCCTGATCCTGGTGCGCCCGGCGGTCGAGGCCGGCGAGAAGCTCGGCTTCCTGCCCGGCGACCTGACCCAGAAGGTCGACCCCTATCTGCGCCCGCTGTACGACGCCCTGTACGAAATGCTGGGCGTGGAGAAAGTGGTCAAGCTGCTGGAGAAGAACGTCATCGAGATCGCGCCGCTGGCCTACATGCGCGGACGCACCCTCAACGACGCCTACGTGATCCTCGACGAAGCGCAGAACACCACCATCGAACAGATGAAGATGTTCCTGACCCGGATCGGCTACGGCAGCACCGCGGTGGTCACCGGCGACCTGACCCAGATCGATCTGCCCAAGCACCAGAAGTCCGGGCTCAAGGATGCGCTGGACGTGCTGCGCAACGTCAACGGCATCAGCTTCACCTTCTTCGAGGCCAAGGACGTGGTCCGCCATCCCCTGGTCGCGCGCATCGTCAGCGCCTACGACGCGCGCGACGCCAAGGACGCCGAGACCGGGCCTTCCGCCTGATCCGGCCGGGTGACCGCGGGACGGCGCTTCCGTCCGCGGCACCGGCACGCTCCGCGAAGCGCCGCAACCAACGCAGTGAACGCCGTAATGACCCAAGGCCCCGTCCGACTCGATGTCACCGTCAACTATGCGATGCCGCGCAAAGGCCTGCCGGCCGCGACCAGCTTCCGCAAGTGGGTCGCGGCGGCGCTGGCCGGACGCATCCGCGAAGCCGACCTGGCGCTGCGCCTGGTCGACAGCAAGGAAGGCCGCGCGCTGAACCGCCACTACCGCGGCCGCGACTACGCCACCAACGTGCTCAGCTTTCCCGCCGACCTGCCCGAAGGCCTGCCCGAGGGCGTGCGCCTGCCGCTGCTCGGCGACCTGGTGATCTGCGCCCCGGTGGTCGCGCGCGAGGCGCGCGAACAGAAGAAAGCGCTCAACGACCACTACGCCCACCTGACCGTGCACGGCGTCCTGCACCTGCTCGGTTGGGACCACGAAGACGAGCGCGAAGCCGAATGCATGGAGCAGTTGGAGCGCGAGATCCTCGCCGGGCTCGGCATCGCCGACCCGTATCGCGAATAGAGGCATAGGGACGCAGTGGGTTAAGCGGTGCTTAACCCCCTCCGTCCCTGCCCGCGTTAGCTGGCACATTCGTCCAGGCAAAGTTCCGACATCGTCACCCGGAAAATCCGACCCCGCGTCGCGACGGGCGCCGATGTCCGACGGCCCGATCGACGCCGACACTGAGCGCCTCTTCCAGGAGGAACGCTCATGCGCACGATGCGCGGCATCACATTGCTCGAGGTGGCGATCGCCCTGACGATCGGCTTCCTGTTGTTCGGTTTCGCCGTGCCGGCCTTGCAGCATGCCGTGGCCCGCGCCCGCATCGGCCACGCCCGCCTGGCCCTGGCCGAGAGTTTCCTGCACGCCAACCGGGTCGCCGTCGCCACCGGCAGCGCGACCGTGATCTGCCCCGCGCCGGACGGCGGCGGCTGCCGGGCGAGCACCGACTGGAGCGCCGGCTGGCTGGTGTTCGCCGACGTCGACGGCGATCGCCGCTACGGCCCCAGCGACACCCTGATCCAGCGCCGGCGCGCGCTCGCCGGCGACATCCGCCTGCTCAGCACCGCCGGACGGACCCGGATCGTGTTCCAGCCCGAGGGCGACAGCGCCGGCTCCAATCTGACCTTCACCCTGTGCTCGTCCGGCGCCGGCGAGGCCGGCCTGCTGGTGCTGTCCAATCCGGGGCGGGTACGCCTGGACGCCGCCAGCGCCGCCCAGACCGCCGCCTGCCGCTACGGCCGCCCCCCGACCGGCGGTTAGCCGCCCGGTCCGGCCAGCGCGAGCCGGCGATGCGCGACGGCGAAGACCGGGCGGGAAGCGTCCGTCGGCGCGACGGTTCCGCTGCCGTTGCGACGACGGGCGGAGCGCGGCGGCAGGGCGGACGGCGGCCCTGCCACGGTCCGGTAGGACCTTCCGGGTTAGACTTGGCCCACAGCCCTCCCCCCGGGGGCACAGTTCATGAATCGAATGTCCGAGGACGACAGTAGTAGCACCCACGCGCCGGAACACCACGAGAAACGGCGCTCCTGGCTCGACCGCATCAGTTCCGCGCTGTCGGGCGAACCCAGTTCCCGCGAAGACCTGGTCGAGTTGCTGCGCGACGCGCAGTCCGACGGCCTCATCGCCGCCGACACCCTGCGAATGATGGAAGGCGCGATCGCCGTCTCCGACCTCACCGTCGGCGACGTGATGATTCCGCGCTCGCAGATGGTCGCCTTGCCGGCCGACGCCAAGTTCCTCGACCTGATGAAGCTGGTGGTCGAGTCCGGCCACTCGCGCTTCCCGGTCCACGGCGAAGACAAGGACGAGATCCTCGGCATCCTGCTGGCCAAGGACCTGCTGCGCGGCGTGGTCGCCGACAACGGTCCCGGCACCATCCACGAGCTGCTGCGTCCGGCGGTGCTGATCCCCGAGTCCAAGCGCCTGGACGTGCTGCTGCGCGAGTTCCGCCAGTCGCGCAACCACATGGCGATCGTGATCGACGAGCACGGCGGCGTCGCCGGCCTGCTGACCATCGAGGACGTGCTGGAGCAGATCGTCGGCGAGATCGACGACGAGCACGACGACGCCGAAGACCCGGACGCGCTGATCGCGGCCCAGGCCGACGGCCAGTACGTGGTCGACGCGCTGACCCCGATCGCCGACTTCAACGAGCGCTTCGGCGCCGATTTCGACGACGACGAGTACGACACCATCGGCGGCCTGATCATCGCCGCGATCGGCCACCTGCCCGAGGCCGGCGAAGAGCTGACCCTGGACCGCTTCGTGTTCCGCGTCGCCAGCGCCGACGCGCGCCGGGTGCACGCCTTCCACGTCGGCGTGCTCGGCAACGGCTGAGTCCGCGCGGCCGGCTCCGCGCCGGCCGCCGTTTCGATCCCGCATCCCTACGCGCTGCCGGCCCGGCGGCGCGACGGACGCTTGCGCCCGCCGCAGCGTCGCCGCGATGGCCGGCCGCAACCGCGCCCGCTCGCGCGCTTCTGCCCGGTGCGACAAGCCCAGCCGCGATAACGGCCAGCACCGGGCGTCACCGCGCCCGCGCACGGCCGACCGCCGCCTGGGCCTGTTTACAATGGCCGCCACCGCCCCGCCGGACCAGGCTGCCCGTGACCGCATTCCCCCGATTCGTCCGGCTCTACGCCCTCGCCGCCCTGCTGCTCCTGTCCGCCTTCGTCCACGCCGCCCCGCCGCCGGCCCCGGCCAGCGCGGCCGGCGCCAAGCCGCCGCGGATCGGCATGGTCACCATGCAACCGGGCGAAGAGTTCTGGTCGCGCTTCGGCCACGACGCCCTGGTGGTGCTGAATCCGGACAACGGCGAAGCGATCTCGTACAACTTCGGCTACTTCGACCCCAGCGAGCCCGATTTCGTCCAGCGCTTCGTCCGCAACGACATGCGCTACCGCCTGCTGGCGCTGCCGTTCGACGCCGACATGTCGCAGTACGCGCACGAAGGCCGCGGCGTGAGCCTGCAATGGCTGGACCTGACCCCGGCGCAGGCGCGCGAGCTGGCCGAAGCGCTGCGCCTGAACGCTTTGCCCGAGAATTCCTACTACCGCTACCAGTACTTCGACGACAACTGCGCCACCCGCGTGCGCGACGCCATCGATCGCGCGATCGGCGGCGAACTGCGCCGCCAGACCGAGGGCCGCTCGCACGGCAATACCTTGCGCAGCGAAGCGCTGCGGCTGTCTTCGCCGGAACCGTGGATGTGGGTGTTGCTGGACGTGATGATGGGTCCCAAGGCCGACCTGCCGGTGCCGGTGTGGGCCGAGTCCTACGTGCCGGGCCGGCTGGCCGCGGCGCTGCGCGAGGTCAAGAACCCGCAAGGCCGGCCGCTGGTGGCCGAAGAGCGCAGCCTGCTGCCGCATCAGATCTCGCCGGAACCCGAAGGCCAGCCGCTGCCGTGGTGGCCCTGGGCCCTGGCCGGGCTGGCGCTGGGCGCGGCGCTGGCCTGGATCGGCGACCGCAGCCCGCGCGTGCTGGCCTTCGCCGCGTTGCCGCTGTGGGGCGCGCTGGGCGCGGTCGGCGCGGTGCTGGTCTACGCCTGGGCCGGCACTGGCCACGACTACATCTGGGCCAACCGCAACCTGCTGCTGTTCAACCCGCTGTGCCTGCTGCTGTGGCTGGGCGGCCTGCGCGCGCTGTTCGGCCGCGAGACCGGTTCGGGCTTCGTCTGGCTGACCGCGCTGGTGGCCCTGTGCGCGCTGGCGGCGCTGTTCCTGTATTGGCTGCCGGTGTACCCGCAGCGCAACCTGCATTGGATCGCGCTGTGGCTGCCGATCCACGTCGGCCTGTGGGTCGGCTTCCGCAAAGCCGCCCGATTGCGCTTGGCCTGAGGCTTGCCCGTGCCGGCGAGCGCGGGCAGGATGCCGGCATGACCACGCCCGACCTGCCCCAATGCGTCATCAACGCGGCCGCCTACGGCCGCGACGGCAAGCGCCGCGACATCGGCCTGGACGAGATCAGCGACGTGCTCGCCGTCGACGACGGCAGCTTCGTCTGGGTCGGCCTGTACGAGCCGGACGAAGGCATCCTGGACAAACTGCAGGAAGAATTCGGCCTGCACGACCTGGCGGTCGAGGACGCGCACAACGCCCACCAGCGACCGAAGATCGAGTCCTACGGCAACTCGCTGTTCATCGCCATCCATACCGCGCAGAAGATCGACAACCGGATCCGCTTCGGCGAGACCCACCTGTTCGTCGGCCCGCGCTACCTGGTCACCGTGCGCCACGGCGCCTCGGTCAGCTACAAGAACGCGCGGGCGCGGATGGAGCGCGAGCCCGACCTGCTCGAGCACGGCCCCGGCGCGGCGCTGTATTCGGTGCTCGACAGCGTGGTCGACAACTTCATGCCGATCGTCGAAGGCTTCACCCTGGAGCTCAACGAACTGGAGAAGGACATCTTCGCCGAGGATTTCCGCAAGGACACCGTGCAGGAACTGTACGACCTCAAGCGCGAACTGACCCGCCTGCGCATGGCGGTGTCGCCCTTGCAGGACATCCTGGGCCAGCTCGCGCGCTCGCGCGGCGGCCTGATCGACGAGGAAATCCAGCTGTATTTCCGCGACGTGCTCGACCATGCCGTGCGCATCAACGAAACCACCGACACCTTGCGCGAGATGCTGACCACCGCGGTCAGCGTCAACCTGTCGCTGGTGACCGTGCGCCAGGGCGAGATCGTCAAGCGCCTCGGCGCCTGGGCGGCGCTGCTGGCCGCGCCGACCCTGATCGCCAGCTGGTACGGAATGAACTTCACCCATATGCCGGAACTGGCCGGGCAGTGGAGCTACGCGATCCTGATCGGCACGGTGATCGCGGTCTGCATCGTGCTGTACTTCGGCTTCAAGCGGGCTAAGTGGTTGTAGGGGCGCGGTAAGGGCGAACAGCAAATCCCCCCTGCCCCCCTTTTTCAAAGGGGGGAACAGCAAGGGCGGCGGCCGCTTCAGAAACGACGGCGGCGGCAGCGGAAGCGGAAGCGACAGCAAAAGGCAGCGGCGATCGTTGCCAGCTGGGTACGCTCCGACTCGTGAGACGGGCCACCACTCCCGTTGCGACAGGCCACCATTCCTGCTGCGACAGGCCCCCACGCGCTGCCGCGCACGACAACTCGCCCCCTTTGAAAAAGGGGGCTGGCGCCTGAGACGGCACGAAGTCAGGCGGCTCCAGCGGCGCCGGGGGATTTGCTTTGGCTTTGGGCGCTTTGGTTTGGCCTTGGCTCAGCCCTCGCCGCACCGAGCCCGCCATCGGCACTCCCCGACGCCCGAAACCGCACCGCCAGCGGCCCGAATCGCCCCCTAAGACCAAAGTATCAGCCGGGTTTGCGGCATTGCGCATTGACCCGTGCCGCCCCCGGCGCGACCCTCTGAGGGTCAAACTGGGAGGGTCGTCATGAAAGGTGGTCTCGGCAAATTGGGCTGGGCGGCCCTCGCAGTCCTCGGGGCGTTCTGCCTCGGCACCATCGCGCTGCGTCGCGGCGAACACATCAACGCGTTGTGGATCGTGGTCGCGGCGGTGTCGATCTATCTGGTCGCCTACCGCTACTACTCGCTGTTCATCGCCAACAAGGTGATGCAGCTCGACCCCACCCGCGCTACGCCGGCGGTGATCCACAACGACGGCCTGGACTACGTGCCGACCAACAAGCACGTGCTGTTCGGCCACCATTTCGCCGCGATCGCCGGCGCCGGCCCGCTGGTCGGCCCGGTGCTGGCGGCGCAGATGGGCTACCTGCCCGGCCTGCTGTGGCTGATCGTTGGCGTGGTGCTGGCCGGCGCGGTGCAGGACTTCATGGTCCTGTTCGTGTCCAGCCGCCGCAACGGCCGCTCGCTCGGCGACCTGGTGCGCGAGGAGATGGGCCGCGTGCCCGGCACCATCGCCCTGTTCGGCGCCTTCCTGATCATGATCATCATCCTCGCCGTGCTGGCGATGATCGTGGTCAAGGCGCTGGCCGAAAGCCCCTGGGGCATGTTCACGGTGATCGCGACGATCCCGATCGCGGTGCTGATGGGCGTGTACATGCGCTACATCCGACCGGGCAAGATCGGCGAGATCTCGATCGTGGGCCTGGTCCTGCTGCTGGCGGCGATCTGGTACGGCGGCAAGGTCGCGGCCGATCCGGTGCTGGGCCCGGCCTTCACCTTCACCGGCACCCAGATCACCTGGATGCTGATCGGCTACGGCTTCGTCGCCGCGGTGCTGCCGGTGTGGCTGGTGCTGGCGCCGCGCGACTATCTGTCGACCTTCCTCAAGATCGGCACCATCGTCGGCCTGGCCATCGGCATCTTCATCGTCATGCCCGACCTGCGCATGCCGGCGCTGACCCAGTTCACCGACGGCAACGGCCCGGTGTGGAAGGGCGGCCTGTTCCCGTTCCTGTTCATCACCATCGCCTGCGGCGCGGTGTCCGGCTTCCATGCGCTGATCTCGTCCGGCACCACGCCCAAGCTGCTCGCCAACGAGTCGCACATGCGCTACATCGGCTACGGCGGCATGCTGATGGAGTCCTTCGTCGCGATCATGGCCCTGGTCGCCGCCTCGGTGATCGACCCGGGCGTGTACTTCGCCATGAACAGCCCCGCGGCCCTGGTCGGCAGCGACGTGCACGCGGTGTCGCAGACCATCAGCGGTTGGGGCTTCAGCGTCACCCCGGAAGTGCTGGAGGCCACCGCCAAGGACATCGGCGAACACACCATCCTCGCCCGCGCCGGCGGCGCGCCGACGCTGGCGGTCGGCATCGCCCAGATCCTGCACAACGTGCTGCCGGGCGAGAACACGATGGCGTTCTGGTACCACTTCGCGATCCTGTTCGAGGCCTTGTTCATCCTCACCGCGGTCGACGCCGGCACCCGCGCCGGCCGCTTCATGCTGCAGGACCTGCTCGGCAGCTTCGTGCCGGCGCTGCGCCGCACCGAGGCCTGGGGCCCGAACCTGCTCGCCACCGCCGGCTGCGTCGCCTTGTGGGGCTACTTCCTGTACCAGGGCGTGGTCGATCCGCTCGGCGGCATCAACACCTTGTGGCCGCTGTTCGGCATCGCCAACCAGATGCTCGCCGGCATCGCCCTGATGCTGTGCACGGTGGCGCTGTTCAAGCTCAAGCGCGACCGCTACGCCTGGGTCACCATCGTGCCGACGGCGTGGCTGCTGATCTGCACCAGCGCGGCCGGCCTGATCAAGATCTTCGACGGCAATCCGGCGGTCGGTTTCCTCGCCCAGGCCAACAAGTACAGCGCCGCGATCGCCAAGGGCGAAGTGGTCGCGCCGGCCAAGAGCATCGAGCAGATGCAGCAGATCATGGTCAACAGCTACGTCAACACCGGCCTGACCGCGCTGTTCCTGTTCGTGGTGTTCAGCGTGCTGGCGTACTCGATCGGCGCCGTGCTCAAGGCCCGCGCCAACCCGCAGCGCAGCGACCGCGAGTCGCCCTACGTGGCCCTGAAGCCGCACGAAATGGGGAATATCTGAGATGGGCACCGCACTCGTCCCGGCCAGCCAGTACCAGTTGTACAAGCGCACCTGGCGCCGCCTGGTGCAGACCGCGCGGCTGTGCTGCGGGGTGCCGGACTACGACAACTATGTCCGCCACCTGATGGAGAAGCACCCGGAGCGGCCGATCCCGGACTACGCGACCTTCTTCCGCGAACGCCAGCAGGCGCGCTACGGCGGCGGGCGGTTCGGCTGTTGCTGAGCCGCTGCGACGCGAGCGACGAAAACGAAAAGGGCCGCCTCCGGGCGGCCTTTTTTTAGCGACGTTCTTTGGTCGGCGTTGCCGCCCCCCGGTAGGAGCGGCGCAAGCCGCGACAACCGAAGCGTTGCGATACCACGCCACCGACCGCAGCCGACGATCGCGGAGATCCGCTTCGGCCACCGCGCTCGCGTACCTCGTCTCTCCTGTCGCGGCTAACGCCGCTCCTACAAGACAATCAGACCGGCGCGGCGCCGGCCAGCGAGCGCAGGGTGATCCCGACCACGTAGGCCAGGCCGGTGCCGGTGGCGTAGCCGAGCGCGCCGAGCAGGGCGCCGACCGGCGCCAGCGAGGGATGGAAGGCCGAAGCCACCACCGGCGCCGAAGCCGGCCCGCCGATGTTGCTCTGCGAGCCGATCGCGAAATAGAACAGCGGCACCCGCAGCAAGCGGCCCACGCCCCACAGGATCGCGATATGCACGGCGATCCAGATCAGGCCCAGGGCGAACAGCCAGGGCTTGTCGAGCAGGGCCAGGATGTCCATCTGCAGGCCGATGCAGGCGATCAGGAAATACAGCAGCAGGCTGCCGATCTTGGAGGCGCCGGCGCCTTCCAGCTCGCGCGCGCGGGTGAAGCTCAGGCCCAGGCCGGCGAAGGTCGAGATCGCCACCACCCAGAAGAACGGCTCGTGCAGGCTGACCGTGCGCGCCCAGGACACGTTGGCGCCGAACCAGGCCGACAGCGGCGCGGCCAGGGCATGGGCCAGGCCGACCACGCCGAAGGCGATGCCGACGATCATCGCCAGGTCGGTCAGGCTGGTCACGCGCTGGTGCTGGGCCTGGAAGCTCTCGATCCGGCGCTTGAGTTCCTCGATGCCGCTAGTGTCGGCGCCGCTGCGCGCGTCGATCGCCTCGGCCCGGCTGGCCAGGAAGATCAGCACCGCCATCCAGACATAGCCGACGCCGACGTCGACCACCGCGAACTGGCCGAAGGTGGTCGCGTCGACCTGGAAGATCTCCTTCATCGCCAGCATGTTGGCGCCGCCGCCGATCCAGCTCCCGGCCAGCGCGGCCATGCCGCCCCAAGTGTCGCCGGCCACCGTTTCCGGATGCAGCGCGCGCATGACCAGGAACGCGACCACCGCGCCCAGCATCACGCTCAGCGAGGACACCGCGTACATCGCCAGCAGCTTGGGACCGAGCTTGAGCACGCCCTTGAGATCGATGGTCAGGGTCAGCAACACCAGCGCCGCCGGCAGCAGCACCCGGCTGGCGACCGGGTTGTAGAGCTTGGTGTTTTGGCCGTCGACTAGGCCGATGGTGTTGTAGATGCCGGGGATGAAGTAGCACAGCAGCAAGGCCGGGACGAAGGTGTAGAACTTCTTCCACAACCCGGTCTCGCGCGAGGAGGTCCAGAACACCAAGCCTAGGGTGGCGGCGATCAGGCCGAGCACGACGATGTCGTTGCTGATGAGCGCCGTGCGGGCGGGTTCTTGCATGCCGGACTTCCGAAGCGTGAGTGTCCCCGCTTTTACTTCGGATCGGCGCCGCCGGGCAAGGGTCAGTGGTGCGTGCGGTGCGAACGGGCCGCGGACGGGCAAAGCAAATCCCCCCTGCCCCCTTTTTCAAAGGGTCTTAGGAAGCAAAGCTGCCTCATAACGCAGCTATCTTCCTGAAATGAATAAGAAAAATAGGTACTACAGCCGTTCGAAAATCAGCGAGGCCCGATTTCGGGCCCTCGTGCGCTGCTGGGCCCTGGACCTGACCGCGACCAGCACCGCGCAACTGACCGGGTTGAGCGTGCGATCGGTCAACTCGATCTTCCTTGCCTTGCGTCGTGCCATCGCCACCGAATGCGAGCAGCATTCGCCGTTCACCGGCCAGGTGGAAGTCGACGAATCCTTCTTCGGACCGTGGCGCGTGCGCGGCAAACGCGGCCGCGGCGCCGGCAAGAAAACCATCGTCTTCGGCATGCTCAAACGCGGCCAGCACGTCTACACCCAGATCGTCCCCAACTGCAAAACCGCCACGCTTCAGGCCTTAATTCGTGGGCATATTCGCCTGGAGAGCGAAATCCTCTCCGACTGTCTGTCCAGCTACGACGGCCTGGTCGACCTGGGCTATGCCAAGCACTGGCGCATTCGCCACAGCGGCAATCATTTCGCCGAGGGCGACAACCACATCAACGGCATCGAGAGCTTCTGGAGCTTCGCCAAGCGGCGCCTGGCCAAATTCAACGGGGTGCCCAAGGCCACCTTCTACCTGCACCTGAAGGAGTGCGAGTTCCGCTTCAACCACCGCCACGAAGACCTCTACCGGGCGACCCTCAAGTTGCTACGATCCAACCCACTCTGAGGGGCTGTTTGCTTCCTAAGACCCTTTTCAAAGGGGGGAACGGTACGCGAAGCGTGGGCGGTTGCGGTTCGCAAGGGGGGGGACGGCAGCGCGAAGCGTGGGCGGTTGCGGTTCGCAAGGGGGAACGGCAGCGCGAAGCGTGGGCGGTTGCGATTCGCGAAGGGAGCCGTCGGCGCGAAGGGGGTCGTCGGCGCGAAGGGATGGACTGTCGGCGCGAAAGGGTCGGCTGCGGGCTCGAACCGGTGCCCCCTTTGGAAAAGGGGGCCAGCGCCCGGCGCCGGCGGGTTGCTGGGTGGCGTACGGAGCGCGGGGGATTTGCCGTTGCTCGTCTGTCGGCAAGGGCGCGAAAGCAAATCCCCCTGCCCCCCTCTTCAAAGGGGGGAACTGCTTGCGCGGGAGCTCGGGGGACGCGGCGGCCGTAACGGCCGCCGCGCCGATGGCGCTTACTGGCCGATGTGCTGCTTCAACCAGCCGTTGACCGTGTCGTGCCACTGCACGCTGTTCTGCGGCTTGAGCACCCAGTGGTTCTCGTCCGGGAAATACAGGAACTTGGACTCGATGCCCTGGCGCTGCAGCGCGGTGAACACGCCGATGCCCTGCTCGACCGGGATGCGGAAATCCAGCTGGCCGTGGATCACCAGCATCGGCACCTTCCAGTCCTTGACGTGGTTGACCGGGTTGAACTTCTCGTAGCTGGCCGGCTTGTCGTACGGGGTGCCGCCCTGCTCCCACTCGGTGAACCACAGCTCTTCGGTGGCGTAGCCCATCATCCGCTGGTCGAACACGCCGTCGTGGCTGACCAGGCACTTCCACGGCTGCTGCCAATTGCCGGCGATCCAGTTGACCATGAAGCCGCCGTAGGACGCGCCCAGCGCGCAGGCCTTGTCGCCGTCGAGGAAGGCGTACTTCTTCTGCGCCGCGGCCCAGCCCTTCTGCAGGTCTTCCAGCGGGCGGTCGCCCCAGTGCTGGCTGATCGCGTCGGTGAAGGCCTGGCCGTAGCCGGTCGAACCGTGGAAGTCGATCATCACCACCGCATAGCCCTGGCCGGCGTAGGTCTGCGGGTTCCAGCGGTAGCTCCAGCCGTTGCCGAAGCTGCCCTGCGGGCCGCCGTGGATCAGGAACGCGACCGGGTACTTCCTGCCTTCCTGGTAGTTCCACGGCTTGACCACGTAGCCGTGCACGGTGTCGCCGTTCCAGCCCTTGAAGTCGAACTGTTCGAAATCGCCGAACTTCACTCCCGGCAGCAGTTCCGACGCGCTCGGCGTGATCGCGCGCTGCGGCGCGCCGTCGAGGCCGCCGACGAAGATCTGGTCGCCGCTCTTGAGGCTGTTGCGGGTGAAGGCCAGGGTCTTGCCGGCCAGGGCGACCGAACCGACCGTGCCTTCGCCGATCAGCAGCGTCGCCTTGCCGCTGGCGATGTCGACGCCGAACAACGGCTGCTGGCCGAGGTCTTCACTGGTGGTGTAGATGGTCTTGCCGTCGTTGGACAGGACGATGCCCGAGGCCGAGCGATCCCAGTCCGGAGCGATCTCACGCGCCTTGCCGCTGGCCAGGTCGAGTTCCATCAGGGCGAAGCGGTCGGCCTCGAAGCCGGGGCGCTTCATCGCCCGGTAGTACAGGGTCTTGCCGTCGGCGCTGAACACCGCGCCGGTGTCCCAGGCCGGGTTGGACGCGGTCAGGTTCTTGGCCGCGCCGCCGTCGACGCCGACCTGGTAAAGGTCGAAGTTGGTCGACCACGGCTCCTTGGCGTCGGCCCGGCGGGCGTTGAACACCAGCGACCGGCTGTCGGGCGACCAGGTGTATTCGCTGCTGTCCCCGAACGGACGCGAGGGCACGTCGCCGACGACTTCGCCGCTGACCAGCTTGGCGCTGGCCACGGTCTTGCCCGCGGCCGGCAACTCGGCGACGAACAGCCGGTTCAGGCGGCCGTCGTTCCAGGCGTCCCAGTGGCGGATGAACATGCGGTCGAAGACCTTGCCGGTAGCCTTGCTCTTCTCCGCCGCGTCGAGCTTCTTCTTGCTGCAAGCCAGGTCGGCCGCGCAGTCGGGATAGGCTTCGGCGTTGAAGGCGACGCGCTTGCCGTCGGGCGAGATCTGGTAGCCGCCGACGTCGCCGTCGAAGGCGGTGATCTGCTTCGGCGTGCCGCCGCTCAGCGGCAGCGAATACAGCTGCGAGCTGCCGTTCTTGCTGCTGAGGAAGTACACGCTCTTGCCGTCCGGCGCGAACGCCGGCGAATTAACGTTCCAGCCTTCCGGGCTCAACCGCTTGGGCGGCGCGGCGTCGCGCGCGAACAGGTCCTCGATCCACAGCGAGGTGGTCGACTTGTTGGCGGCGAAGTCGACGCTGCGCTTGGCGAACACCAGTTGGCGGCCGTCCGCCGACAGGGTCGGCGAGGAGAAGCGGTCCATGCTGGCCAGATCGCGGATCTGCAGCCCCTGCGGCTCCGCCGGGGTGAGCGAGAAAGCCGGCGCGGACGCGCAGGCCAGGGTCAGGGCCAGCGGCAGAAGAGCGTGGCGTGGCGTCATGGCGAACCTCTGAACGTGATCGATGCGGGAACGGCGGCGCCGCGCGCGGCCGGGTTTGCGGAATCGGAACGAAAACGCGACGGCCCGGCATCGCTGCCGGGCCGTCGCCTGGAACTTACGCCTGCGGCACCGCCGCGTTCTTGCTGCTGCGGTAGAACAACCACACCACCGCAGCCAACACGGCCAGGCCGACCAGCGGACCGAAGTGGAATCGCTCCGGCAGCGCCAGCACTTCGCGGTTGCTGGTGATCACGATCGGGAAGGCGATGGCGATGCCCATCAGCGCCTCGCCGGTGATCAGGCCGGCGGCGAACAGGGTGCCCGGACGGTGCACGCGGTCGCTTTCCTCTTCGCTGCTGTTCGCGGTCAGACCGCGGCGGCGGCCGACGATGTGCGAGAGCAGGCCGCCGAGGAAGATCGGCACCATCAGCTCCAGCGGCAGGTAGATGCCGATCGCCGCGGCCAGCACCGGCACGCGGAACTTGGCCTTGCGCGACTTCAGCCATTCGTCGAAGGCGATGATGAGCGCGCCGATGCCGGCGCCGATGCCGATCATCGTCCACGGCAGCTCGCCGCCGAACAGGCCCTTGGCGACCGAGGCCATCAGCGTCGCCTGCGGCGCGGCCAGCGCGTTGGGGTGTTCCGGCGTCGGCGCGCCGATGCCGTAGGCGGCGGACAGCAGGTTCAGCACCGGCGCCATGATCAGCGCGCAGGAGAACGCGCCGATGCCCAGCATCAGCTGCTGCTTCCACGGCGTGGCGCCGACGATGTAGCCGGCCTTGAGGTCCTGCAGGTTGTCGCCGCCGACCGCGGCCGCGCAGCACACCACCGCGCCGATCATGATCGCGGCGACCGCGCCGATGGGCGAGTCGCGGCCCAGCATCAGCACCAGCACCGCCGAGGCGAACAGGATGGTGGAGATGGTGATGCCCGAAACCGGGTTGTTGGACGAACCGATCAGGCCGGCCAGATAGGCCGACACCGACACGAACAGGAAGCCGGCGACGATCATGATGACGGTCATCGGCACGCTGACGAACCAGTTGCCGACGATGGCCTGGTACAGCAGCAGCAGCGGGATGACGAAGCCGACCAGGGCCACCAGCATCCACTTCATCGGCAGGTCGCGGTCGGTCTCGGCGACGTCGCCGACCGCCGCGCTCTTGCGCGCCGCGGCCAGGCCGCTCTTGACCCCCGACAGCAGCGACTTGCGCAGCGAGAACAGGGTCCACACGCCGCCGATCAGCATGGTGCCGACGCCGAGGTAGCGCACCTTGGCCGACCAGATCGCGCCGCCGATGTCGGCCGCGCTGCCGCCGGCGATGCGCGCCGCCAGGGCCGGATCGGAGTCGAGGAAGAACATGTGGTAGATCGGAATCGCGAACTGCCAGGACAGGATCGAGCCCGACACGACCACGATGCCGACGTTGAGGCCGACGATGTAGCCCACGCCGATCAGCGCCGGCGACAGGTTGGTGCCCATGTAGCCCAGGTATTTGCCCATGAAGCCGGAGATCACCGCGTTGTCCGGGATCAGCTTCATGCCGCTTTCGGCGGCGAGCTTGAGCACCGCGCCGATGCCGCCCGCCAGGCCGAGGATCTTCATGCCCGGGCCCGGGTTCTCGCCGGCCTTGAGCACTTCGGCCGCGGCCTTGCCTTCGGGGAAGGGCAGCGGATCTTCGACGATCATCGAACGGCGCAGAGGCACCGAGAACAGCACGCCGAGCAGGCCGCCGAGGCCGGCGATGGCGAGCACCCACGAATAGCGGAAATCCTGCCAGTAGCCCAGGATCACCAGCGCCGGGATGGTGAAGATCACCCCGGCGGCGATCGACGAGCCGGCCGAGGCGCCGGTCTGGACGATGTTGTTCTCCAGGATGGTGCCGCCGCCGAGCAGGCGCAGCACCGCCATGGAGATCACCGCGGCCGGGATCGCGGTGGCGATGGTCAGGCCGGCGAACAGGCCCAGGTAGGCGTTGGCGGCGGCCAGGATCACCGCCAGGAAAATCGAGAGCGCGACGGCTCGGAAGGTCAATTGCTTCTGCGTTGCGGGCGATGCCATCGGCGTCTCCATCGCGGTAGGTCGGGCGGTAAGGCGGCGTATGGGCGGGTGGGGATCGCCGCCGGGCGGCGCCGCACAATCCGCCGATGATCGCATCCGCCGCGGGCGCCTGTAAAAGTGCAGTGCGGCAAAAAGCGTGATTGCGCAAACCCCGAGCCCGCCGCGGCAAAGCGGGGTTTTTCCGCGTTCATCGGGGAAAAGCGCGATCGCGCATCGCCGCGACGGCCCGGCCGGCACGGGCGGCGTCCGCCGCTGCGACCGGCGCGCCGCCCGCCCGGGCCTATACTCGCGCCTCCCGGTCCGGCCCGAACCGGCCCGACCCCACGAGAGGAACGTCCGCACGTGCCCGCCAGCCCCGCCCTGCCCGACTCCTCTCAACCCGATCCCGCCGCCGCGCGCTGCGACGAGTTCCTAGGCCACCCCAAGGGCCTGTACGTCTGCTTCTTCACCGAGATGTGGGAGCGCTTCTCGTTCTATGGGATGAAGGCGCTGCTGCTGCTGTACCTGCTCAAGTACCACCTGTTCGGCGACGACGCCGGCTACGACCTGATCGGCGCCTATGGCGGCCTGGTCTATGCCGTGCCGGTGATCGGCGGCCTGCTCGCCGACCGCTACCTGGGCATGCGCAAGGCGGTGGTGCTGGGCGGCGTGCTGCTGGTGCTCGGGCACCTGGGCATGGCCTACGAAGGCCAGGCGGCGAAGACGGTGAACGGCGCGGTGGTGCGCGACGAGGCCGCGCTGCAGGTGTTCTACCTGTCGCTGGCGCTGATCATCGCCGGGGTCGGCTTCCTCAAGCCGAACATCTCCACCATCGTCGGCAAGCTGTATGCGCACGATGATCCGCGCCGCGATTCCGGCTTCACCCTGTTCTATGCCGGGATCAACGTCGGCGCGCTGTTTTCGGCGCTGATCTGCGCCTTCCTCGGCGAGACCTACGGTTGGAAATACGGCTTCGGCGCCGCCGGAATCGGCATGGTCGCCGGCCTGCTGATGTTCCTGTGGGGCCAGCGCTATCTGCACGGCCATGCCGAGCCGGCCGACCCGGCGCGGCTGCGCGAGAAAGTGCGCGGCCTGTCGCGCGAGGCCTGGATCTACCTGGGCAGCGCCGCCGGCGTGCTGGTGCTGTGGGGCACGATCCAGTTCGCGTCGCAGGTCACCCTGCGCCTGGGCAGCCTCGACTTCACCGCCGCGCTGGCGATCATGCTGGCGACCCTGGCGGCGTTCCTGGTCTGGTTCTTCGGCTTCATCGCCCGCCAGTGCGGCAAGGTCGAACGCCAGCAGATGCTGGCCCTGGTGGTGCTGATCTTCGCGGTGCTGATCTTCTTCACCTTGTACGAGCAGACCTACGGCTCCTGGGTGACTTTCAACGACCGGCTGATGACCAAGGACATGTTCGGCCTGGCCAACGCCGCCGACTACAAGCCGACCCTGCCGTGGTCGCTGTTCTCGATGGCGGCCAGCCCGCCGCTGATGGTCGCCGCCCTGCTCGCCAGCGACCGCGGCCGCGACGGCCTGGCCAAGGCCCTGGTCGCGCTGCTGGTGCTCGGCCTGGCCCTGGCGACCGCGCACGACGTGGTGCTGGTGCCGCAGACCGCCGGCTCGCTGACCTACCTGGGCGCGTTCTTCATCGTCGTGCTGGCGCCGCTGTTCTCCTGGCTGTGGCCGTGGCTGGCGCGGCGCGGCCGCAGCCCGGGCAAGCCGGTGACGATGGCGCTGGGGCTGATCTTCGCCGGCCTGTCGTTCCTGCCGCTGGTGGCCGCGGCCGAGGTCGCCGGCGGCGGCGCGATGGCCAGCGTGTGGTACCTGGTCGCGGCCTACTTCATCCTCGAAATCGGCGAGATGTGCCTGTCGCCGATCGGCCTGTCGGCGGTGACCCAGCTGTCGGTGGCGCGCGTGGTCGGGCTGATGATGGGCGCGTTCTGGCTGGCCACGGCCTTTTCGGAAGTGCTGGCCGCGCAACTGGCCAAGATCGCCTCGGTCGACATTCCCGAAGGCGGCGCGATCGACCTGGCCGCGGCTGCGGCCAGGTACGGCGAGTTGTTCTCGATGCTGATGTGGCTGGGCCTGGGTTCCGGCGTCGCCTTCCTGTTGCTGGCGCCGCTGCTGCGGCGCTGGATGCACGGGGCGGGCTAGTGACGAGGAACGAGTGAAGAGGAGCGAGAAGTGAGCCAAAGCGGGTGCGTAGCCGCTTGCGCCCTGCTCGCTCCTCACTCCTCTACGCTCACTCCTCGCTGTTACTTCGCCGCCGCAGGCGCCGCGGCCTTGGCCGGCGCCGCCACCCGGCCGCCGAGCGAGCGCGACAGGAACGCCAGCAGGCGGGTGTAGAACTCGCGCTGGTGTTCCTTGACGTAGAAGCCGTGCCCTTCGGTCTTGTAGTACAGGGTTTCCACCGGCACCCCGGCGGCGCGCAGCGCCTTCTCCATCTTTTCGCTGTGGACGATCGGCGCGCGCTGGTCCTCGCCGCCTGCGGCCAGGAACACCGGCACCTTGATCTGTTGCGCCAACTGGGTCGGCGAGACCTTGGCGGTCTCCTCCTTGGAACCGATCCATTCGCGGATGTAGGTCTCGCCGGAACCGGCCTTCTGGATGTCGCCGGTGCTGTGCATCATCGGCAGGTCGTAGACGCCGACGTAACCGACCGCGCACTTGTACAGCGCCGGCTCCTTGGCCACGCCCATCAGCGAGGCGTAACCGCCGTAGCTGGCGCCGTACAGGCAGATCCGGGCCGGGTCGGCCACGCCCTGCTCGATCGCCCAGCGGGTGGCGTCGGTCAGGTCGTCCTGCATCGTGCCGCCCCACTGGCGCTGGCCGGCGAGCTGGAACGCCCGGCCGTAACCGGCCGAACCGCGGTAGTTCAGCTGCAGCACGGCATAACCGGCCTGGGCCAGCATCTGCGCGTCGTGGTCGAATTGCCACAGATCCTGGATGCCGAACGGACCGCCGTGCGGCATCACCACCAACGGCAGCGACTTGCCGTCGCTGCCGTTGGGCGTGGTCAGCAGGCCGGACAGCGCCAGGCCGTCGCGCGCCTTGAGGCGGACCGGGCGCACCGGCCCCATCTTCGCCGGATCGACCCAGGAGCCGCGGCTGATCACGTGCGCGGCATGCTTCTTGGCGTTGTCGTAGAGGAAGATGTCGCCGGGATTGCGGTCGCTCCAGCTGCGCAGCAAGGCCAGCCCGCCGTCGGCGGTCTCGGAGGTGACGCGCAGGCTCTCGCCCTTGAACGCGGCCTCCAGGCTGCGGTACTGCTTGGCCTCCGGCGAGGTCTTGTCGAAGAACTCGGTGCGCGGCACGCCGTCGGCGAAGAACACGCCGACCGGGATGTTGCTGTTGCGGCGGTAGATCGTCCGCTGCGGATCGGCGACCGGATCGCGCAGGATCTCCTTGCGGCTCTGGCTGGCGATGTCGAAGGCGACGATCGCGTCCGGCCCCTGCGGCTGCTCGCTGCGGAAATAGGCGACGCTGTCGTCGGCGGAGAAGCCGATCGGGCGGTCGATGCCCTTGCCCTGCGCGTCCGAGCTCAGCAGCTGCCAGTCCTTGCCTTCGCCGGCGCGGTAGAACAGCTTGCGCACCTGGTCGGTGCCGTAACCCAGCGCGAACCGGACCACGCCCTGGTTGTCGGTGACGAAATCGGCGTTGCGCACCGGTGCGATCGCGATCTGGTTGCGGCGCCCGGTGTACACGTCCAGGCGCTCGGCGCGGGTGTAGGCGTCGGCGGCGAACTGCTGCACCGAAATCACCACGCTCTTGTCGTCGCCGGGCAGGTCGTCGACCAGGAAGGCGGCGACCTGCTCGACCTTCTTCGGCTGGATGCGGGTGCCGGCGCCGGCGCCGCGCACGCGGTAGCCGACCAGCACGTCGATGCCGGTGCCGTTGGCGTTCATGGCGTAGATCTCGCCGGTCGGCTGCGGCTCGTCGCGCGAACCGAGCTTCTGCGCCATGCCCATCAGCACCCGGGTCGGGCTGACCCACCAGAAGTCGTGCACGTGGTTGTTCTTGCCGAGCCGGAACGCGCCGGTCATCTTCATGCCCTCGCGGGAGAAGATCACCAGCATGGTTTCGTTCTCGGTCGGCACCGTGGCGGCGTAGAACTCGCCGGTCGGCGAAAGCTTGATGTCGACGAAGGCGTCGTCCTTGATGAACGACTCGACATCGACTCCCTCGGCAGCGGCCGCAGCGGCCGCCATCGGCGCTGCCAGCCCCGCGGCCAGCAGCAACGCGTATCCCCACAACTTCATGGCCCTTCCCCCTGCACATCGTCCTTGGCGGCCGCCGCAGCGGCCGCTGTCGCTGCGCGACGGCCCGATCATAGGGGGGCGGCCGCGGCCGCACAAACGCACACAGGACGCCGCCGCAGCGGCACCGCGGGGGCCGCGCTCAGGCGGCCGGGCGGTCCAGGGTCGCGGCCAGGGCGGCGCGCCAGTGCGGCACGTCCAGGCCGTACTCGTCCCGCAGGCGGCCGCTGTCGAGCACCGAGTAGGCCGGGCGACGGGCCGGCGTCGGGTAGTCGGCGGTGGCGATCGGCTCGACCCGTGGCTGCCGCGCGATCAGCCCGCGCGCCAAAGCTTCTTCGAAGATCGCCTCGGCGAAACCGTGCCAGCTGGTCTGGCCGCCGGCGACCAGGTGGCGCACGCCGGATTGCTTCAAGCCCTGGCGCAGCACCTGCGCCGCGGCATCGGCCAGCAGCCAGGCCGGGGTCGGCGAACCGTGCTGGTCGGCGACCACGCGCAATTCCTCGCGCTCGCCGCCCAGGCGCAGCATGGTGCGCAGGAAGTTGTGCCCACGCGTGGCGTAGACCCAGGCGGTGCGCAGGATCAGATGGTCGGCGCCGCTGGCCCGGATCGCCTCCTCGCCGGCGAGCTTGCTTTCGCCGTAGGCGCTGATCGGGCCGGTCGGGTCGGTTTCGAGATAGGGCCGGGTGCCGCTGCCGTCGAAGACATAGTCGGTCGAGTAGTGAATCAGGCCGATCCCGTCCGCCGCGCACAGCTGCGCCAGCCGCTCCGGCGCCCCCGCATTGACCACGAACGCGAGCTCGCGCTCGTTCTCGGCGCGGTCGACCGCGGTGTAGGCGGTGGCGTTGATCACATGATCGGGCCGCACCCGGCGCAGCAAAGGCTCGATCGCGTCGGGCTGGGCCAGGTCCAGGGTTTCGCAGGCCGAACCATCCTCGGCCAGACGGCCGCTGCGGGTGGTGGTCACCACCTCGCCCAACGGGGCGAGGCTGCGGCGCAGTTCGTGGCCGACCTGGCCGTCGCCGCCGAGCAGCAGCAACCTCACGGCGCGTACACCGGCAAGCGGTCCTCGGCGATGTCTTTCAGCAACGGCGCGACCGCGTCCTTGGCCGACAGGCTCGGCTCGCTGAGCGGCCAGTCGATCGCCAGGTCCGGATCGTCCCAACGCACGCCGGCGTCGGCCGCGGCGTCGTAAACGTTGGTGCACAGATAGCTGAACACCGCGCGCTCGCTGAGCACCGCGAATCCGTGGGCGAAGCCTTCCGGGATCCAGAAATGGCGCTTGTTCTCGGCGCTCAGCACGACCGCGGTCCAGCGCCCGTAATGCGGCGAACCGCGGCGGATGTCGACCGCAACGTCCCACACCTCGCCTTCGACCACCGAGACGTACTTGCCCTGCGGATTGGGCCACTGGTAATGCAGGCCGCGCAGCACGCCGCGCGCGGACGAAGACACGTTGCCCTGCACGAAGCGCGGGTTGAGGCCGTGCGCGGCGAGCTTGTCCTGGTTGAACGACTCGTAGAAGAAGCCGCGCGCGTCGCCGAACACTTGCGGTTCGATGACGACGCAGCCGGGCAGATCGGTTTCGATGATTTTCAAACGTCTTTCCTCAGGGCACGAAGCCGCGCTCGGACAGCCCGAGCAGGTATTGGCCGTAGCCGTTCTTGGCCAGCGGGCGGGCCAGTTCGGCCAGTTGCGCGGCGTCGATCCAGCCGTTGTTCCAGGCGATTTCCTCGGGGCAGCAGATGCGCAGTCCCTGGCGGGCTTCGATGGTTTCGATGAAATTGGACGCTTCCAGCAGCGACTGGTGGGTACCGGTGTCGAGCCAGGCGTAGCCGCGGCCGAGCTGCTCCAGATGCAACGAGCCCTCTTCCAGATAGATCCGGTTGAGGTCGGTGATTTCCAGCTCGCCGCGCGCCGACGGCTTGAGGCGGGAAGCGAACTCGCTGGCGCGGCCGTCGTAGAAATACAGGCCGGTGACCGCGTAGTTGGAACGCGGCTTGTCCGGCTTCTCTTCCAGGCCGACCACCTTGCCCTCGCGGTCGAACTCGGCCACGCCGTAGCGCTCGGGGTCGCTGACCCAATAGCCGAACACGGTCGCGCCGTGATCGCGCTGGCCGGCGCGCTTGAGCATCGCGGTCAGGCCCGGGCCATGGAAGATGTTGTCGCCCAGCACCAGGCAGCTGGGCTGGCCGGCGACGAAGTCCTGGCCGATCAGATAGGCCTGGGCCAGGCCGTCCGGGCTGGGCTGGACCGCGTATTCGATCTTCATGCCCCAGCGCGAACCGTCGCCGAGCAGGGTCTTGAACAGCGCCTGCTCGTGCGGGGTGTTGATGATCAGCACCTCGCGGATGCCCGCCAGCATCAGCACGCTGAGCGGGTAATAGATCATCGGCTTGTCGTACACCGGCAGCAGCTGCTTGCTGATGCCCTGGGTGATCGGATACAGCCGGGTGCCGGAGCCGCCGGCGAGGATGATGCCCTTGCGATTCATGCGTGCGTCCTCAGGCCTGACCGATGCGTTCCAGGCGATAGCTGCCGTCGAGCACGCGCTGCACCCAAGCCTGGTTGTCCAGGTACCAGTCGACGGTGTGGGCGATGCCCTGCTCGAAGGTCAGGGTCGGCGCCCAGCCCAGCTCGCTCTTGAGCTTGGAAGCGTCGATCGCGTAACGGCGGTCGTGACCGGGACGGTCGGTCACGTAGGTGATCAGCGATTCGCGCGCGCGGCCGTCGGCCAGCGGGCGGCGTTGGTCGAGCAGCGCGCAGATGGTCTTGACCACGACGATGTTGGCGCGCTCGGCGTCGCCGCCGACATTGTAGGTCTCGCCGATGCGGCCGGCTTCCAGCACCCGCGCGATCGCCGAGCAGTGGTCGCCGACGAACAGCCAGTCGCGCACGTTGAGGCCGTCGCCGTACACCGGCAGCGGTTCGCCGACCAGGGCCTTGGCGATGATCAGCGGGATGAGCTTTTCCGGGAACTGGAACGGCCCGTAGTTGTTCGAGCAGTTCGTGGTCAGGACCGGCAAGCCGTAAGTGTGGTGGAAGGCGCGGACCAGATGGTCGGACGCGGCCTTCGACGCCGAGTACGGCGAATTCGGTGCGTACTGGGTGGTCTCGGTGAACTTGCCGGTCTCGCCGAGGCTGCCGTAGACCTCGTCGGTGGACACGTGCAGGAAGCGGAAGCCGTCGCGCGCCGGCGCGTCCAGCTGCTTCCAATAATCGCGCACCTGCTCCAGCAGGCTCAGGGTGCCGACCACATTGGTGTGGACGAACGCGGCAGGGCCATCGATCGAGCGGTCGACATGGCTTTCGGCAGCGAAATTGATCACCGCGTCGGGGCGGTGCTCGGCCAGCAGGCGCTTGATCAGGGCCGCATCGCCGATGTCGCCCTGGACGAAGACGTGGGCCGGATTGCCCTCCAGGCTGGCCAGGGTGTCGAGGTTGCCCGCATAGGTCAGAGCGTCGAGATTGACGACCTTGATGCCCTTGCGGACCGCATCGAGAACGAAGTTACCGCCGATAAAGCCGGCACCGCCGGTCACAAGCCAAGTAGGCACTCAGGACACTCCTTTATTTGATCGACGAAGATCGGGCCGGCCAGCCGGCGCGGACGCCCAGCGCCCGCACACCCGTTGCATCGGGCTGTTCAGCTTGCCCGGCCGATCCGAGCAAGTGCCGGATTGTAATGCCTATCCGGCTCCCGGCCGCGAGCGGCCGGGGCATCGATTCATCCTGTGCCGGTCCGGTTGCGGCGAATCCGCCGCAGCGACCGCGTGACCGACCTCACACCCGCTCGCCGACCGGCGAAAACACGACAAAGCCGGCAAGGCGCAACCCGATGTTAGGGCTGCGTGAAGACAGGACCCGCACGACTGGAGACAGGGTCGAGCGGCGAAACCCTCGCCTGAGACGATCCGGACGGGCGCAGCCGACGCCGCGCCCGTCCGCAAGCCGGCCTCAATCCACCGTCACCACCACCACGCTCATCCACGGCACCTGCACCACCACCCGCCCCTGGGCGAAGGCGACCGCATTGGCGATCCGGGCCGGGGCGCGGAACTGCGCGCCGAGGGCGAAGTCGGCCGGATTCATGCCGCGGCCGTGGCGCCAGGCCGAGTACACCCCGCTGGCCTTGCCGCGCAGGTCCATGACCACGCGCCGGTCCAGCGAGGCCGACTTGTTGATCAGCACGATCTTCTTGGCGTCGTCGGTGGCGAACACCTCCAGTTCCGGGATCGCGCTGGTCGCCGCGACCATGGTCGAACCGAAGCGCCGCGACCAGGTGCCGCCGGTCCACACGCTCATTCCCCAATACGCCGGCAGGCGCACGTGCTGCCCGTCCGGCTGGTCGTTGCGGCCGGTGCCGTCGGTGATCAGGCCCAGCGGGCCGTTGTTGTCGGCGTACTGATAGGCGCTGCCGCCGGCGTTGAGCACGTGACCGATCACCGAGGCGGTGTGGACCAGATTGCGCGAGGTGTAGAACGCGTCGCGCCAGCTGCCGTCGTACCAGGAGTTGTAGTTGAACTCGCCGACCTGGATCGCGATCCCGTCGGCGCGCTCGCCGAAGGTCGTGTCGATCTCCTGGCGCAGCCAGGCGATGGCGTCGGCGTACTGGCCGGTGCGGTGCAGGTTGTCGACGCGCTGGCCGTCGCCGTACTTGTGGAAGTCGACCACGTCGACATCGGCGTGGCTGGCGGCGAAGAACTTGCGGAAGTCCCCGAACTTGTAGTCGGCCCAGGTCACCAGCGAAGGGCCGGCCAGGGACAGCGGCCGCGCGCTGGCCGCGCGCATCGCCGTCGCGATGGCGTGGAAGCCGTCGCTGCCGTTGCCGCCGTGGATGTAGGGATCCATGCCGAAGCCGTTGTCGGGCTCGTTGCCGATGATGTAGTCGTCGACCGGGCCGCCGTGGCTGCCGCCGTTGTCGTTGAAGTAGCGAACCAGGGCCGCGGCGTCGCTGGCGCGGATGTCGTTGTCGTTGGCGCTGCCGCCGACGGCGATCATCGGGATGCCGCCGATGCCCTTGATCGCGCGGATATAGGCCTCGCCCTCGTTGCCGCCGTGCACGCCGCCGGCGGCGGAGCCGACCTGGCCGTCGTGGTGGTACAGCGGGATGCGCCAGACCAGCGGCCCCAGTTCGCCCAGGTAACGCTGCCACAGCGCCTGGTTCGGCCCCTTGATCAGGTTGCTGCCGTTGTCGGCATAGGTCGACACGGTCGAGCCCAGCGAATAGGCCGAAGTCGGCTGGCGATGGGCGGTGAAATCGACCACCACGTTGGCGGCCTCGGCGGCGTGGAGCGGGTTGCTGCCGAGCAGGGCCAGCGCGGCGGCCAGTACGGCGGCAAGAGGAAACGACGGGAGGGCGTGGGAGCGTAACGATAAGCGCATGGAAACCTCGCAGGGACACGGACAGGAGCGCGGCCGAAGCGCCGTCGCGCCAGGCGCCGTCATCGACGGTCGCGGCGGCGCGATCCGGCACGCAACGGCAGCGACGCGCACGCTACCCCCGGGCCGCGGCCGGAACCGCGACATGGATCGGCCATGCACAGGAGCACACAGATCGCGCCCCGAATTCGGGTCGCTAACACGCGTCGCACTTGACATCGATCACACAACGCCTGCGTCGACCAGGAGTCTTGTTGCTTTGCTACATGCAATCGCGTCGGCACCGACGACCCGGCCGCCTGCATTGCAAGCGACACACGTCACAGCGACAAGAATCGCATCGGAAGAAAGCGCGAAATCACCACGGAAACGCAGCCGAATCGATTAGCGTAGGCGCCTTCCACTCCGCTCAAATTCGGCATGTAAATCGAAACACATATCAAAATATTCTAAGTATCGGTGTCGAAAATTTTCTACATTCGACTCGCTCGCCCGATCCGCACGAACGCGACGGCGGGGCGTCCGCAGCGACGTCCGCTGCCCTATGCGCGCCAGCGTATCGGCACCGAATCGTTCCGAACCATCGCCTTGGCAACGGGACGCCATTCCATCCCGTCATGGAGGTTCGCAACGTGATCAAGACACTGACCGGCCTATTGCTCGCCCTGTCGGCGACCGGCGCATGGGCCACCGACCTCAGCCCCAACCAGGTCGGCGGCGGCGACATCCCCGGCAATTACCCGTCGATCGATTTCTACCTCAGCAACGGCAACTGGGCGCCCAAGCTGACCCTGTCCAACGCCGCCGGCGACGGCTACACCGTCGCGATCCACTCCAGTGCGGGCTACGACAGCCAGTTGGCCACCGGCAACACCGACTATCCGCTGAGCTCGATGCGGATCCAGGCCGGCAACCACCTGTCCTTCGTATACCGGGCCGCGCGGAAGCAATGGAGCCTGGTCGGGCCCAGCCTGAGTCCGAACCGCAACGGCGGCAGCGGCACCATCGGCAGTTACCCCGATGCCCGCGTGCTGCGCTTCGACCTCGCCGACGGCGATTGGGCGCAAGCGGTCACTCTGCCTTCCAGCGCCCCGGACAACAGCCTGATCGTGGTCTCGTCCAGCGCGACCTGGACCAGCCGCATCAATCCGCAGAACATCCAGTACGCGAGCAGCTTCAACCTGCGCACCGGCGACCAGTACGCCTTCCTGTATCGCTCCGCGCTGCAACGCTGGGTCAGCGTCAAGGCGCCGACCCAGACGCTCGACGCCGGCAAGGTCGGCGCGCAGATCCCGACCCCGAGCGTGCCCAACACCCAGGTCCGGTTCGGCGACGGCAACTGGGTGTCGGAGATCCGCCTGCCGGCCGGCGCCGGCGACCGCGATCGGATCAGCCTCGTGTCCGACGCGACCTGGACCGCGACCGTCTCCAGCCAGAACGTCGACGCGCCTTCGACCATGAAACTGTTCACCGGCTCGCGCTACGACTTCATCTACATCAAGGAGCGCGCGCGCTGGGTGCTGCAGTCCAGCCCGACCCCGGCCTATACCGCGAGCAGCCCGGGCGGCGCGCAACTGCCCGACATGACTTCGCCCAACGCCCGCTACTCGGCCTGGGACGGCAACTGGACCGGCACGGTGAAGCTGCCGGTCAACGCCGCGCCGGGCGACCGGGTGGTGGTCAAGAGCGATGCGGCCTGGGACTTCAGCGTCACCGGCCAAAACACCAGCTTCGGCAGCGTTCCGGTCCGTCGCGGCGAAACCCTGCGCTTCGTCCGCACCTCGGCCGGCGCCTGGGCGCTGGATACCCGCCTGATCACCATGCTGCTGGTCTACAGCGAGGAAGCGGCGGCGCAACTCGGCGAGACCGCGGCGCAGATGCGGCTGTGGGAAGGGCTGCGGCTGACCAACGAGGCGCTGGAGAACTCCCGCGCCAACTTCTACGTCAAGGCGGTCGGCCTGCTCAAGCGACAGTTCCAGGCGACCACGCTCGGCGACATCCTCAACGTCGCGCTCAAGGACTCGGTGGTCAGCTCGACCCGGTCGCGGCTGGCCGCCGATGCGGTCTATTACGAGGGCACCGAAGAAGGCTGCGGCCTGGCCTGGGTCAGCGCCGGCCGCGAGAGCATGATCGGTTCGGGCTCGCTGGCCTGCGGCACCACGGTGATGCGCCACGAGTTCGGCCACAACATGGGCCTCAATCACGGCGATGCCGCCAGCGGCGGTTCGGCGCCCTATGCCAAGGGCTACAACCTGATCCGCGACATCATGGGCGGCAACGCGATCCCCTTTTACTCCAACCCGAACCTGTACTACGCGACTCCTTACTACTCGTACACGCCCGATACCGAAGTGGCCATCGGCCTGCCGATGGGCATCGCCAACGTTACCGACTCGGTGCGGGCGATGAACGAGCGCTCCAAGATCGTTTCAGAGTTCTACTGATAGATCCCGTCGAACCCGCGCCCGCCCACCGCACCGGTGGGCGGGCTTCGTCTTGGCACTACGGAACTCCACCTCATGTCCATCACCCGCAAGCACGCCCTGGCGACCGCGCTCGCGCTGACCGCCGCGGCCACCGTCGGCCTGTTCCTGGTCGAACGCACGCGCGCCACCGCCCCGTCCGCTGCCGCGTCGCTGCTGGCGAGCGAGCCGGCGGCCGAGCCGGCAGCCGGCGCCGGAGCCCGCACGGCCTCCACGCCCGTCGACGCCTTCGTCGCCCGCCGCAGCGCCACGTTCTCGCTCGACCGCACTCGCCTGCAGCAAGCGCGCGCGCGCAAGGACGTCCTGCAACTGGCCGATCCGGCCAGGGTCGCCGCAGGCGCGCTGAAGCCGACCCCGCGGCAGATGAGCGACGGCCGCCAGTTCGTCGCCTACGACGCCTACGTGCTGGAAGCCAGGGGCGTCGGCGACGAGTTCGAAGTCTACGTGCCGAACATCGGCCTGACCCTGCACGGCGTGATCGACACGGTCGAAGTCAACGGCGACATCGTCCGCTGGTCGGGCACGTTCGAGGACTTCAATTCGACCCAGAGCCGGTTCTCGATCAGCCAGACCATGATCGACGACTACGTGCTGGGCAGCTTCGACACGCCGATGGGCAGCTACAACCTGGAAGCCAAGAACGGCCTGGGCTGGATCGTCGAGCAAGGCGCCGACTTCCATCTGCCGGCCGACGGCAAGGACTATCTGCAAGCCGCGCCGCGCCGCTGAGGCGCGCGATCGCCACGCGCCGGCATGGCGAAAAACCAAACCCCTCAACGAGCGGCGCGGACGCCGGGTCCGCGCGCCTGCGGTACGACCCCCCGTCGCGATGGGCCTGGCCGGGCGGATCCGGGCCGCGAGACCGCGCAGCCGCTTCGGCAGCTCCTGCCGAAGCGGCGCCCTGGCCCGAACGCGCCGGCCACGGCCGGCGCGTTCGCATCGCTCAGAACTTGTAGCCGACGCTCAGACTGTAGATGCGGCCGAAGTTGTTGGTGTAACCGGGGAAGCTCATCCAATCGTTCGGATCGTAGAACGGATGGCGGTCGAACAGGTTCTTCACCGTCGCGCCCACGGTCAGCTTCTCGGTCGGCCGCCAGGTCACGCCCAGGTTGGCCGTCCACCAGGCCGGCGCGCCGTCGCACTTGCTCGACTGCAGCGACACGTAGCTGCCGGTGCAGGTTTCGGCGTTGTTGTCCTGCGCGTCGATGCGGTCGTAGGACCACTTGGTCTTGCCGACGTAGTTGACATAGAAACTGGTGTTCCAGTCGCCGTAGCTCCAATCGACGTTGAAGGTCGCGCGCAGGCGCGGGTTGTTGTAGTAACCGACGGTATTGCCGTACAGCCAACCCGATTCGTCGCCGGCGTAGTACATGTTGCGGCGGGCGATGGTCGCGGCCACGCCGACGTTCAAGCGGCCCCAGTCGCCCAGGCCAAAACGGCCGCGCGCGTCGATATCGAAGCCGTCGACCAGGGTGCGGCCGCGGTTCTTGTACTGGCCGATCACGCTGGAAACGTTACCGATGCTGTAGCCCGGCAGCGCGCTCGGGCAGGTCACCCTGCTGGCCGGGTCGGCGCACATCGCCGCCAGCGCGGCCAGGTTGGAACGGTCGGCATCGGTGATCGGGAAGCGGGTCAGCGCCTGGATGTCCTCGGGCTTGCTGTAGTCCGGCGCGACGATCTCGTTGCGGCGATAGATGAACCAGTAATCGGCCGAGACCGACAGCCAGCTGGCGGGCTCGTACACGAAGCCCAGGGTGGCGATCTTGGCCTTCTCCGGCTCCAGGTCCTGGTTCGGCTGGGTCAGGCGCGCCACGTTGCGGCTGCAGTCGGAATTGCGCAGCGTACGGCCCAGGTCGACATCGCCGGGACGCGCGGACTGCAGCAGCAGGTTGGCGATGGCGTTGGTCTCGTTGCAGCGGACCTCGTCGCGGTAGCCGCCGATCTGGGCGAACACGCCGCCTTCGCCGGACTCGGCCAGGCTGGGCGCGCGGAAGCCTTCGGAATAGGTGCTACGCAGCAGCAGTTCCGGCAGCACCTGGTACTTGAGGCCGATCTTGGGCGCGAGGTTGGCGTTGAAGTTCGGGTACTTGTCCAGGCGCGCGGCGACTTCCAGCTCCAGCTTGTCGGTGATCGGCGCCACCGACTCGGCGAACAGCGCGTAGGTGGTGCGCTTGCCGTCGAACCAGGAGCCGCCCTGTTGGGTGATCAGGCCGTTGGCCGCGTCCTCGTTGCCCGGGGTGTAGAAGGTCTCGCGGCTGAGGTTGAAGCCGAACGCCGCGCGCACTTCGCCTGCGGGGAGCGAGAACAGCGGGCCTTCGATCTTGCCGTCCAGGGTGTGCAGGCGCGTCCAGGATTCGATGTCGAAGGTCGGATAGGCCTCGCGCAGCAGCCTGGCGTTGGCCTCGCTGATCTCGCCGAACTTATAGGCCGGATTGTCGGAGATGATCACCCGGCCCGTGCCCGGCTCGATGGTGAAGGGGCCGAAGGCGCGCTCGAAGCCTTCCAGGTTGACGTTGGCGGTCTGGTAGGTGACCGAATGCGAGCCGGCGGTGGTGAAGGCGCTTTCCCAGTTCCAGTCGCCCAGCGCGCCGCGCAGGCCGAACATGCCGCGGTAGCTCTTGTCGGTGTTGCGCTGGCCGAAGTGGTCGCCGCCCACGTCCTGCAGCAGGTACTGCAAGCCGACCACGCCGCCATTGATCGCACGCAGCGCGGGGCTGGCCTTGTTGTAGACGTTGTTGGGGCCGAGATAGGGATAGAAGAACTGGTTGACGCTGTTGCCGGTGTTGCGCGAGAACCAGCTGGTCGGATTGCCGGTGGTGGTACCGAACGCACGCGGGGTGCCGCCGTTGGCGCGCAGGTCGATGTCGGTATAGGTGGCTTCGGCGAAGGCTTCGGTGGTGTCGCCGATCAGGAAACGCGCGCTGACGTAGGCGGTGGCGCGTTCGGATTCGGCGCCGCCGTCGATCTCGTTGTTCAGCCAGGTCTGCCAGATGCAGCGCGGGCCGGCCGCTTCGACGACGACGTTCTGGCAGCCGGGCGCCGCCTCCTGCGTGCGCCGGCCGGTGACCGGGTTGATCGCGAAGTAGCTGCCCGGGTTGAACACGCCCGGCGCGCTGCCGGTACCCAGGCGCAGATTGTTGAGGTAGTTCGGGTTGTTGACGTAGAACTGTTCTGGCTTTTTGTCGTACCACTCCGACAGCGGAATCGGATCGCGCCGGTACAGATTGACCGACCCGTAGACGTTGTAGCGGTCCTCGTCCAGGTCGCCGAAGCCGCCGGTCAGGCTGAGCTGGTGCTCGCCGTAGGAATCGAAGCGCGGCGCGAAGTCGGTGGTGACGTTGATCTCCGCGCCCCGGTACTCGCGCTTGGTGATCACGTTGATCACGCCGGCGACCGCGTCGGTGCCGTACACCGCCGATGCGCCGTCGGTCAGCACCTCCATGCGCTCGATCGCCGCGGCGGGAATCGCGTCGATGTTGACGAACTGGGTCTGGAAGCCGGCCGGAGCGCCGTAGTACGACAGGCGCCGGCCGTTGAGCAGCACCAGCGTGCCCTGCGCGCCGAGGCCGCGCAGGTTGGCCTGCGAGGCCCCGTCGGAGCCGGTGAACAGCGACTTGGAATCCACCTGCGCCGGACGCGCGGCCGGCAGGTTGTCGAGCACCTGCAACAGGGTGCGCGCGCCCATGTTCTCGATGTCCTGCTTACTGATCACCTGCACCGGCGAGGCGGTCTCCACGTCCAGGCGGCGGATGTTGGAACCGGTCACTTCGACCCGCGACAGTTCGGTGGTCTTGTCCTTGCCGTCGGCGGCGGCAGCGGCGCCGTCCTGTGCGGCGGCGAACGAAGCATGGCCCAGCAACGCGGCGGCCAAGGCCAGCGACAACGGGGTGGCGGAAAAGCGGGACGGGCGGTCGGCGCGTTGACGGCGCGGGCGGCGGCTAGCGGGCAACATCGGAACTCTCCTGGCAGGATCTGCGGCGCGGATGGCGGACGAAGGGCAACAGCGATCCCGGGCCGCGGCCGGACGGCCGCAGTCGGTATGGGCGGGGGGAGGAGCGGTGTTACGTGTTCGGCGTCAGTGGTGGTGGGTCATGGCGCGAGGATGCTGGCGGTATCGCCCTCCTGGCCGATCAGTACGGCGTTGGCCCAGTTGGCGCAGACCTGGGCGGGTTGGCTGCCCTGCGCGCCGAGCGTGCGCAGGCTGAGGGAAGACAGGCCGCGGACGTCCAGCTCCGGCTTGACCACGCCGGGCGCTTTCACCAGACCGCTGTCGTAAAGCAGGCGTCCGTCGCCCCAGACCTGGAATTGCAGGCCGCCGGCGCTGCGGCAGGCGTCGTCTATGCCGAGGTCGGCGCGCAGCAGGCGCCACTGCCCTTGCAGGCGTAGGTCGAGGCGGCTGGACGGGCCGACGCCGAGGCCGCGGCGGAACAGCAGGCCGTTCATGCGCAGCGCGTCGCCGCCGCGCAAAGCGCGATCGCTGCGCACGGTTTCGGCCAGCGCGGCCGGCAACGGCAGCTCGGAGAGATAGCGTTGCTGTGCCGGCCGCTCCGGTTCTTGATGTTCGAGGATGTGGAAGCTCGACAGGGCGATCGGGCCGACGTCGCGCGGTTGCAAGGCATCGACCGCGCGCGCCGCGCCGCCCTGGGCGGCGGTGACCATCGGGTCGGCGCCGGACGCGCCGTCGCCGTCGGGGTTCTGCACGCTGAGCACGCGGAAGCGCAGCAGGCGGCCGGCGCGGGCCGGGAAATCGATCCGCTGCAGTTCCTGCTTGAGCTGCAGGCGGCCGCGCGCGATCGGCTCGCCCCACTCGCCGTTGCTGTCGCCCAGGTAGACCTCGTAGTCGCGCACCTGGCCGTGCTTCCAGTGCTGGTCGTTGCGCGGCGCCAGCTCGATGCCGTCGATCAGCTTGCGTTCGCCGAAACCGATGGTCCATTCGTGCGCGCCGGTGCGCACCGCCTGGTTGCGCACGCTGCGGAACCAGGTCTTGGGATCTTCGTCGAAGGCGTTCTCCAGCGCATGGCCGGGTTCTTCGGCCGGGCGGTTGACCACCAGCAGGCTGTCGGCCGGCAGCGCGCGGCCCAGCTTGGGCGCGTCCGGATAAGCGTCGTCGGCGGCCGCCGCGGCGACGGGAATGTCGAGCGCGAACCGCAGCGGCCTGCGGATATCGACCGCGGCGCTGCGCACGTGCACGCTGCCCTTGCGCTCGTTCGGATCGAAGTACCAGCCTTCCGCCGCCGACTGCAGCGCTGCGGCATCGGCCAGCTTCGGCAGCGCGCGGCCGTCCAGCGACACCGCGCGCGGCGCCTGCCGGCTGAGCACGCGCAAGGCGTAGCGGCGTTGCGCCAACTGGCCCTGGTACTGGCCCTGGACCGCATCGATCGCCACCGCCACCGGGCCGCTGCCCTGCGCCGGCGCGCTCATCCGCAACTGCTGGGCGCTCGACTCGCCCTGTTCGAAGCGGCGGGTGTTGCCGTCGTCTTCGTACAGGCTGTACTGCGACTCGCCCTGCGGGTACAGATCGAGCGTGATCTCGTCGAGCGGCTTTTCGCCGTCGTACAGCATCGCCGGATGCATCGGCACGATCGCCCCGGCGCGCACGAACAGCGGCAGCGTGGCCAGGTCGACCGGGCGGTCGAGTTCGCGCCCGGCGGCGCCGGCTTGCACGCTGCGGCCGTCCCAGTAGTCGATCCAGCGCCCGGCCGGCAGGTGGATGCCGCGACGCCAGCCGCGGCTGGCGGCCTGGCTGCGGTACACCGGCGCCACCAGCAGGTCGCGGCCGAGCAGGAACTGATACTTGTAGGCTTCGTCGCGGGCGTGCGGGTCTTGCGGGTAGTCCCACATCAGCCCGCGCACCGGCGGCGCGCCGGTCTGCGCGGCCTCGTGCGCCAGACCGTACATGTACGGGGTCAGCCGCATCTTCAGTTTCAGATAGTCGCGGTTGATGCTGCGGTAAGGCTCGTCGAACCACCACGGATGCTTGCGCGCGTTCGACGACCAGCCCGACATGCCCATCAGCACCGGGGTGAAGGCTTTCCACTGCAGGTCGCGGGTATAGGTTTCGGCGCTGCCGCCGAAGATCGCATCGACGTCGCCGGTGGCGTAGGCCATGCCCGACAGGCCCGAGCCGATCAGGGTCGGCACGTGCCAGCGGATGTAGTCCCAGCTCGCGCTCTGGTCGCCGGTCCAGGCCACCGCATAACGCTGGATTCCGGCCCAGCCCATCACCGTCCACAGGAACGGGCGCGAGTCGGAGTTGTGCAGGATGCCGTCGAACGCCGAGCGGTTGGCGTCCATCGCGAACTGGTAGCCCTTGCCGGTCCAGGCCACGTCGAGCTTCTGCACCCGGCTGCCGGCGGTGCCGACTTCCCAGGCGATCTTGTCGACGCCGTTCTCGGTCCACAGGCCGGTGCGGAAGCCGTACTTGGCCAGTCCCTTCACCGTCTCGGGCAATTGTTTGTAGCCGCAGCCGTAGCCGTCGTTGGGCAGGATCCAGCCGCCGGGCATGTCGTGCTCGCGGTACTGGCGGGCCACGCTTTCGACCACGTCCGCGGTGGTGCCGGTGGGGCCGTCGTGCCAGCCCTCCGGCACGGTGCCGGGCTTCTTGCCGTTGTCGCCGTCGTTGTAGCAATCGGCGTCGCCGTAGGACAGCGCCCAGCGCGGCAGCAGGCCGGGGCGACCGGTCAAACGGGTGTAGCGCTCGAGCAGGCGCGGCAGTTCGCCGACGAAGTAGTACGCGTCGAAGCGGTCTTCGCGATGCAGCAAGGTGGCCTGGTCGGGCTGGCGCAGGTCGTAACTGCCGTCGCTCCAGGTGTTGCGCAACATGCCCCAGCCGCGCGAGCTCAGCAGCATCGGCGCCGGGCTCGGGCGATCGCCCTCCTCCCAGCCGCCGGAATAGGACACGTCCAGTTCGCGGCCCTTGAACTGGTAGCGGCCGTTCTGCTGGCCGCCGCCGTAGAAGGCCTCGTCGGCCTGCGAGGACAACACCTGCACGCTCTGCGCCGGATCCAGGTCCAGCGGCTGCAGTTCCTGCCACAGCGGCACCCGCCGCTCGCCCTCGATCCGCTCCAGGCGCAGCTTCAACGGCTGCCGCTGCACGTGCAGGACCAGCGCGCCGGTGCGCACCCGCAGTTCGTTGGCGTCCTCTTCCAGAGCGGCGGCGACCTTGACCGCCGGTTGCGGCAAGACGATCGGCGCGGCCTTGTCGCCGGCCGGCGCCAGCTTGCCGCGGCGCCCGGCCTGCACCCGCACGATGTCCTCGGCCAGCACCTCGATGCGCAGCACGCTGCCGGTGTCGGTACTGAGCTCCCAACTCGGCGTGGCGGCGGCGACGGCGCTGACGCCGCGCAGGTTGCCGACCGGCTCGGCCGCGACCGGCAACGCCGACGCCCCCAGCGCAGCCAGGATCGCGATCGACAGTCGCGGACGACGCACGCGGAACTCCACCTTGCCCCCAGGGCCCGTTCGACGGGCGTTCGAAATGTGTTGCGACCGACTCTAGGGCAGGGTTTCGAAACCTGTCAATAAACTGAAAGGAAAAAGGAAGAATTTTTATAAGAAAACGAAAGATTGTGCGGCGCAATACTTTCTAAAATCGCTCGAAATGCCCATTAAGCCTTATACGAAAGGCATTCCAGTTCAATCTTTCGCTTCGTATCGATGGGATCCATTGCAAAGCGCGCCCGATCAATTTCTTTTGTTTTACTTTCGATAATTGACTTTCCGAAAGAAAACACTGATCTTGCCCTCGCTCAACAGGAACCCTCCATGGACCTCACCCCGCTTCCCGACTCGTCCGCCTGGCAGCGCCTGGGCGGAGCCGACACCGCCGCCGAGATCGCCCAGCAACCGGCCCTGTGGAACCGACTGGCCGAGGAGCTGGCGCAGGCGCGCGAACGCGTGCAGGCCTTCCTCGGCGACTGCCTCAAGGATCCGAACCAGCGCGTGCTGTTCACCGGCGCCGGCAGCTCGGGCTTCATCGCCGACCTGGTCGCCGACCGCATCAACTCGCAATGGCCGGCCGACGTGCGCGCCGTGCACACCACCAGCCTGCTGACCCATCCGGCGCTGTACCTGCAGCGCGACCGCCCGACCCTGCTGGTGTCCTTCGCCCGCAGCGGCTCCAGCCCGGAAAGCGTGGCCGCGGTCGAGCTGCTGCGCGCCGAAGTGGAACACGCGCGTTTTCTCGACATCACCTGCAATCCCGAGGGCGAGCTGGCCCGTCGCGGCGTCGGCCGCGAAGACACCTGCACCTTGCTGATGCCGGCGGCCAGTTGCGACCGCGCCTTCGCCATGACCAGCAGCCTGAGCTGCATGCTGCTGGCCGCGCTGAGCGTGTTCGACGCCGCGCCCTGGCCGCAACGCAGCGAGCGCCTGCAGCGGTTGGCCGGACTGGCGCAAGAAGGCCTGGCGCAATGGGATGCGGCGGCGGCCGCGTTGGCGCAACGTCCGTTCGACCGGGTGATCTACCTCGCCAGCGGCCCGCTGGAGGCGCTGGCGCGCGAAGCCGCGCTCAAGGTGCTCGAACTCACCGCCGGGCAGGTGCTCGCCCTGGCCAATACCCCGCTGGGCTTCCGCCACGGCCCCAAATCCACCCTCGACCGCGACACCCTGGTGGTGGTGATGCGCAGCGCCGATGCGCTGGCGCGCCGCTACGAGCAGGACTTGCTGGACGAACTGCGCCGCGACGGCGTCGCCGGCCAGGTGCTGGCGATCGGCCCGCACTCCGACATCGGCGGCGGCGACGATTACAGCCTGCGCGCGCCGCCGCTGGACGATACCTGGCTCGCGCCGGTGTGGCTGATCTTCGCCCAGTTGTACGCGCTGCAGCGCTCGGCCGCGCTCGGCCTGACTCCGGACAATCCCTTCCCGGACGGCACCGTCAACCGGGTGGTTCAGGGCGTTACCATCCACCATGGCTGAAGCGTCGCATTCCGGAATCTGTTACGGCATCGACATCGGCGGGACCAAGATCGAACTGGTCGCCTGCGATGCCGCGCTGGAGGTGCGCCATCGCCGGCGCATCGCCACGCCGCAGGGCGACTACGCCGGCTTCCTCGCCGCGCTGGAAGCGCTGGTCGCCGACGCCGACGCCGAACTCGGCCACAGCGGCAGCGCGATCGGCATCGCCCTGCCGGGCGTGCGCGACCGCCGCAGCGGCCGCCAGCTCAGCGCCAACGTGCCTGCGCTGACCGGCCAAGGCGTCGCCGCCGATCTGCAGGCGCGCCTGCGCCGTCCGCTGCATTTCGGCAACGACCTGCAGTGCTTCGCCCTGTCCGAGGCGCACGGCGGCGCGGCCGAAGGCTATCCGAGCATGTTCGGCGCGATCCTCGGCACCGGCGCCGGCGGCGGCTACTGCCTGCAAGGCCGCCTGGTCGCCGGCTACAACGGCCTGGCCGGCGAATGGGGCCATTGGAGCGTGCCGGCGCATCTGCTGCAGCGCCACGGCCTGCCGGTACTGGAATGCGCCTGCGGCCTGCGCGGCTGTGTCGAGCGCTATGTCTCCGGCAGCGGCTTGGTCGCCCTGCACGGCCACCTCGGCGGCACGGCCGCCGACGCCGGCGCGGTGATCGCCCTGGCCGACGCCGGCGACGCGCGCGCGCGCCAGGCCATGACCGTCCACCTGGACCTGCTCGGCCACAGCCTGGCCGCGCTGGTGCTGATCCTGGATCCGCACGTGATCGTGCTCGGCGGCGGCCTGTCGCAACACGCGCCCTTGTACGACGCCTTGCCGGCCGCGGTCGCCGCGCACCTGTTCAACGGCGTGCAGGTGCCGCCGATCGTGCCGCCGCGTTTCGGCGACGCCGGCGGCGCCCGCGGCGCCGCCCTGCTGGCCTGGCGTCCCGCCCTGTCCTGAGTTCGCGCCCTCCCCATCCGTTTTCCGCCGCGCTGGAGTTTCCACATGTCGCCCGTGCAATCGCTGATCGCCTCCCACCGCCAGGGCCGCAACCTCGGCCTGTACAGCGTGTGCTGCAGCAACGAACTGGTGCTGCGCGCGGCGATGGACGTGGCCCTGCGTCACGACACCCTGCTGCTGATCGAGGCGACCTCCAACCAGGTCGACCAGTTCGGCGGCTACACCGGCATGACCCCGCCGCAGTACCGCGACTACGTGCTGGCGCTGGCGCGCGAAGAGGGCTTCCCCAGCGACCGCCTGGTGCTGGGCGGCGACCACCTGGGCCCCAACGCCTGGCAGAAGCGCCCGGCCGCCGAAGCCATGGCCAACGCGCGGGTGTTGATCGAAGCCTATGTCGCCGCCGGCTTCCACAAGATCCACCTGGACTGCAGCATGTCCTGCGCCGACGATCCCACGCCGCTGCCCGATGCGGTCGTCGCCGAGCGTTCGGCCGAACTGGCGCGCATCGCCGAACGCACCGCCGCCGCGCACGGCCTGGCGCCGCCGGTGTACGTGATCGGCACCGAAGTGCCGGTGCCCGGCGGCGAAGCCTCGCTGGCCGGCGGCCTGCAGGTGACCACTCCGCAAGCGGCCGAGCAGACCTTGGCGATCCACCGCGAGGCCTTCGCCGCGCCCGACCTGGCCGCGGCCTGGGAGCGGGTGATCGCGATGGTGGTGCAGCCCGGGGTCGACTTCGACCACAGCAGCGTGCACGACTACGACCCGATCGCGGCGCGCGAGCTGGCCGACTTCCTCGAGCGCCAGCCGCGGATCGTGTTCGAGGCCCACTCCACCGACTACCAGCGCGAGCAAGGCCTGCACGAACTGGTGCGCGACCACTTCGCCATCCTCAAGGTCGGCCCGGCCGCGACCTTCGCCTACCGCGAGGCGCTGTTCGCGCTGGCCGCGATCGAGGCCGAACTGTTGCCGCAGGAGCAGCGCTCCGGCCTGCCCCAGGTGCTGGAACGCTGCATGCTCGAACAGCCGCGCCATTGGCAGCAGCACTACCGCGGCGACGAGCGCGAGCTGCACTTGCTGCGCCTGTACGCGCTCAGCGACCGCTGCCGCTACTACTGGGGCGAACCGGCCCTGGTCGCGGCGGTGCGGCGCCTGTTCGACAACCTGCGCGCGCATGCGCCGCCGGCCTACCTGCTCAGCCAGTACCTGCCCGAGCAGTACCGCGCGCTGCGCGCCGGCAACCTGGCCGACACGCCCGAAGCCTGGGTCCGGCACCGCATCGGCCTGTGCCTGGACGAGTACGCCCGCGCCTGCTCGGCGAACATGGCCGGCGCGCGGCCCGCGGAGCCGAAATCCGCGGCCGAGTCCGACGCCGGGCACGGCGCCAGCGCCGCGGCAAACGGCTAATCTTCTCTTCGCTCTCCTGCGGACCCACCGATGGCCACGCGCAATACCCGCTCCCGCCGGCAGCAGATCCTGCAATGCCTGATCGAGCAGGGCTCGGTGCAGGTCGCCGAACTGGTCGAACGCTTCGGCGTATCGGCCGTGACCGTGCGCGCCGACCTGAGCCATATCGAATCCCAGGGCCTGGCCACCCGCACCCACGGCGGCGCCAGCCTGGTGCGCACGCCGCCGCAGGAGCAGGACATCCACGAGAAGGACGCGCTGAACCTGCCGCTGAAGGAATCCATCGGCGCGCGCGCCGCGCAGCTGGTACAGGCCGGCGACAACATCATCATCGACTCGGGCTCCACCACCATGACCCTGGCCCGCCACCTGCGCGGCCACCGCGAGGTCACGGTGATGACCAACGGCCTCAACATCGCCTGGGAGCTGGCCAATGCCCCCGGCGTCGACGTGCTGCTCAGCGGCGGACTGCTGCGCAAGCAGTCGCTGTCGCTGCAGGGCAGCCAGGCCGAGGCCAGCCTCAACGCCTACAGCTTCGACACCCTGTTCCTCGGCGTGGACGGCCTGGACCTGCAGTTCGGCCTGACCACCCACGACGAGGCCGAAGCCCGCCTCAACCACCGCATGGTCGAGCGCGCGCGCCGGATCGTGGTGCTGACCGACGCGTCCAAGTTCGGTCGGGTCAGCCTGCACCGCATCGCCCGCCTCGACCAGATCCACGCCATCATCACCGACCCCGGCATCGACGACCGCTACCGCGAGGGCCTGCAGCGGCTGGGCATCGAGCTGATCATCGCCGAGCCTACGCCGTGACCGAACTGCGCAGCCTGCAAGGCCGCATCCTGACCCCCGCCGGCTGGCGCCGCGGCCGCATCGGCTTCGACGACAGGATCCGCACCATCGAGGACGTCGCCGGCGACGACGGCGACGGCGACGGCGACGGCGAAGCCATCGTCCTGCCCGGCTTCATCGACCTGCACGTGCACGGCGCCGCCGGGGTCGACCTGATGCAGGGCGGCGACGCCGCGCGCACCGTGACCCGCGCCCACGCGCGCCACGGCACCACCGCCCTGCTCGGCACCACCATGACCGCCGCCGAGGCCGACATCGCCCACGCCCTGCGCGGCCTGGCCGCGGCCATCGCCGAACCCGCCGCGGATGCGGCGCGCATGCTCGGGGTGCATCTGGAAGGGCCGTTCATCAGCCCGCAGCGGCTCGGCGCGCAGCCGCCGCTGACCGTGGAAGCCACCCTGGAATCGGTGCAGCGCCTGCACGCGCTGGCGCCGATCCGGGTGCTGACCCTGGCGCCGGAGATCGGCCGCCACACCGAGTTGATCCCGCATTTGAACGCGATCGGCATCCGGGTCCAGATCGGCCACAGCGCCGGCACCTACGAGGAAGGCCTGGCGGCGCTGCGCGCCGGCGCGGCCGGTTTCACCCATCTGTTCAACGGCATGACCGGGGTCGATCACTACCGGCCCGGCATCGCCGCGGCCGCCCTCGCCCACGCCGAGTACGCCGAGCTGATTCCCGACCTGCAGCATGTGCACCCCGGCGCGATCCGCATGGCCTTGCGCGCGATCCCGCGCCTGTATGCGGTCACCGACGCCACCGCCGCGACCGGCATGCCCGACGGCGAATACGCCCTGGGCTCGCAGCGCGTGCACAAATGCCTGGGCTGCGTGCGCCTGGCCAGCGGCTCGCTGGCCGGCAGCGCGCTGACCATGGACCAGGCCCTGCGCAACTTGGTCGAGGTCGGCCTGGACCTGGCCGACGCCGCGCAACGCGTCTCGACCTTCCCGGCCGACTACCTCGGCCTGAGCGACCGCGGCCGGCTCGAACCGGACGCCTGCGCCGACCTGGTGGTGCTGGACGCGCAGCTGCGCGTGGTCCAGGTGCATGTCGGCGGACGCGCGGTGGACTTGGGCGGAAACGCCTAAGCCGTGTCAGTGTGCGAGTCGGGCCAGGTCGCGCGCAGCGGCCGCCGGAGACGAATCGCTAGTCCCCATTCCGAACCCGTTTGGGGCCGTTCCAGTCCCTGAATTGTCCAAGGGGAACATCGCTCAGAAACTTCATGACCAGCGAATGCAGCGCTCCAGCATGGGCGGAGCGGTCGATCACTCCGTTGTTGCTGATCTCGAACCACTGATCCGTCACCTCCTTGCCCAGCTCCACGACCGCGGTCCGATAGGGCTCCGGCACTTTCAGCAGGAACATCGGATCGCCCGATTCGACCAGCGCCAAGGCGAAATCACGGTGCAGCAAAAAGTCTGGAAGGCCGTACTCGAGGTTTTCGCTGATCAGCCTGGAAATTTCTTCGTCGGTCACGGCCTGTTCCCGGGGCGGCGGTAGCGCATACCGGCTCGAGCGGCGCTCAAGCCTCACCCCGAGCAGAGGGGACGGGCTCCAACTCTGACGCAAATACCTCTGCCAGCCAAGCGGTACGGCCGTCCAGGTCCACGGCTTCCACGCAGAACGCTGGCTCCGATTCCGGCCGGCTGCCATGCACCATAACCACGGTGCCAACGTCCCCAACCCGCGGAAGTCTTCGACCGACGCTGCCGTCCACCCGTTCCGGAGGAACGTCGGCGATCAGGCGAACGACGTCGTAGTCGCGGATCTGTGCTTGCATGGATCGACTCCGATCGGAACTGAATCGCGAACGCGCCCGTGGGATGGATGTGTCACGCACGCTTCGCGATGCTCAATGCTCTTTTTGCTGTCGTGGAAAGGCTCGCCGCCGCCGTGACGGCAGGATGATCGGCCGCGGAGCAGCGATACAGCGCCGCTGCAGCCCCCAAAGCGACCTCAACATCCAGACGGAGCGCATCGGCCAGGGCGACGACAGAATCATTCTCGAGGGCACCGAGCGCTCCCAGGGCCTCGGCCGCATACGGATGGCCTGCGCGTAGCTCGGCGACCAGAAACGGTTCCAAGGGACGGGCGAGAGGGCCAAGACGTCCAGCGGCAATCAATCCACACGACAGCGGCATGCCGAGCCGACGATACGCGACGCCGTATTGATTTCTTGCGCTGCCGTCGAACAGCGATACCAGGATCGGAACAGCCGACTCTCCCCGATCGACCAGTTGAACGGTTGCGGCTACGCGATTTTCCGGCTGCAGGAATCGTTCGAACAGTGGGTCGCCCGTATCCATGATCCAAGTCCAGCGTCTGAATCGAACCGGGTCATCGTCGGCTCCGGTTCGAACGCGTTGTCGGCACCCGGCCGGCAACTGTTTGAAATCCATCTTTGCTACGGACAGGAGGCTATCAAAGCTCGGGAGTTTTGGCTCGGCCAGGCCGGGTTGTGCGACGCGGCCCGGATCGTCCTGTTCCAGCGCCACGCGCCGCGCAGCCCTCGCCCGCGCGGCCCAACGCAGCCAATGCCACCGCCATCCCTGCCGCTCAGGCGCGCATCGTGCCGCGATACGTCTCCGCCGCGTGCGCCGCGGCGCCGAGCAGGCCGGAACAGGCGTGGACGATCGCCAGCGACGGCACTTCGGCCATCGCCGGGGCGAACCGGCCCTTGGCCTCGAACGCGTCGCGGAAGCTGTCCAGCCGCAACGCATCCAGCAGCTTGGGCACCACGCCGCCGGCGAGGAATACGCCGTCCCAGGCGCCCAAGGTCAGCACCAGGTCGCCGGCCATCGAGCCGAAGGCAGCGCAGAACAGCTCCACCGCGTGCCGGCAGCGGGCATCGCCGGCGGCGGCCCGGGCGTTGATCTGCGCCGGCGACCACGGCTCGGCGGCGGCGCCTTCCAGTTCGCAGACCGCGGCGTACAGATTGGCCAGGCCCGGCCCGGACACCAGCCGCTCGCACGAGACCCGGCCGTAGCGGCGCATCAGGCATTCCAGCACCGCCATGTCGCGCGGCCGCGAGGGCGCGAAACCGGCGTGGCCGCCCTCGGTTTCCAGGGCGAAGCAGCGGCCTTCGCGCACCAGCAGGCCGCCCACGCCCAGGCCGGTGCCAGGGCCGATCACCGCGTAGGTCTGCGCCGTCGCCATGTCGAAGCCGGGCCAGTCGACCGCTCCGACCGCCGCCACGTCACCGGCGCGCAAGCGCGAGATCGCCATCGCCTGGGCGGCGAAATCGTTGATCAGCGCGACCCGCCGGGTGCCGAGCGCGGCGCCGATGTCGGCTGCGCGGATCTGCCAGGGATGGTTGGTGATGCGCGCCTCCTCCCGACGCACGCGCCCGGCCACCGCGAACACCGCGGCGTCGACCCGTTCGCCCGACTCGTCGAGAAAGTGGCGCGCCGCCTCGGCGGCGCTGGCGAAGCCCGCGGCCGGGTATTCGCGCACGCTGTCGTGCCGCAGCCGCTCGCCCTGGTCCAGCTCGGCCAAAGCGAAACGGGCGTTGGTGCCGCCGATGTCGCTGACCAGCACGCGCATCAGCGGACGGCTCCGGCAGCGGTTGCGGCAACGGGTTCGAACCGCAACGCCGCCAGGCCGGGCGCGCCCGACACCGATTCGACCACCAGCGTATTGCGCCCGCGCAGCAGGGCCGCGCGTTGCGGCCGGTTCGCCGGCGCCGGCGCCAGCGCTGCGCCGTTGACCCGGATGCGCAGCCGGCCCGGCGTACCGCGCCAGCTCAATCGATAATCGCCGGCGGCCTCGGCTTCGATCGTGTACTTGAGCCACTCGCCGGCCTGCATCGACGCCACCCGCAAGCCGTCGCCGTCGCGTTCGATATCGACACCGTCGTTGCGGTACAGCTGCGACCGGTTCCAGTCCGCATTCGGCTTGCCGCTTTCGTTGCCGGCGTCGAGGTCGAAGTAGGCCACGCCGTTGCGGCCGAGGTCGAAGTCCACCGCCGCCACTTCGCCGCCGCCGCGGCCGATCCGGTGCGGCTTGAACGGCAGGCTGCGGTCGTCGCGCGGCGCGCGCAGCCAGGCGTCGACCACATCGGCACGGCGCAGGTTGTGCTCGAAGCGCACGTCGCGGCTGGCCAGGGTCAGCAGGGCCTCGCGCGCCTGCGCGCGGCTCGGCCGCGGCCCCTGGCCTTCCCAGTACGCCAGCACCCGCTTGTAGCCCGGATTGGCGACCACCTGCAGCGGATTGTTGTAGCGCAGCTTCTTCAGCGGCCAGTTGGCCCAGCCGATGCCCTCTCGCTCCAGGGTTTCGACCGTGCGCGCGAACCAGTCGTTGGAATTCTCGCCGGTCTCGCCCAGCCACAGCGGCAGATTCCAGCGCTCGCGCAGGGCCAGCGGCTCGGCGATGCTGTCGCGGCCGGTGCCGGTCCAGTACTTGTGGAAGCTCAGCACCAGGTTGTCGTCCCACAACCCGGCGTCGAGCACGCCGCGATAGTTGTTGCCCCAGCAATTGCCTTCGACGATCACGATGTGGCGCCGGTCGACCTCGCGGATCGCCGCGGTGGTGCGCACCAGCAGCTCGCGCAGCGGCGCGTTGCCGGTTTCCCGGCAGCCGTTCCTGTCGCCCGCGTCGGCGAAGCCCCAGTTGGGCTCGTTGATCAGGTCGTAGCCGGCCACCGCGGGTTCGTCGCGATAGCGCTGCGCCAGCCGGCGCCACAACGCGACCATCTTGTCGCGGTTGGCCGGCTCGTCCCACAGCGAAGGCGCGGACGGATCGCGGTCGGAGATATTGAGGTCGTTGCCCTGCCCGCCCGGCGCCGCGTGCAGATCCAGGATCACGTACAGGCCGTTGGCCTTGGCCCACGAGATCAGGGCGTCGGTGCGGCGGAAACCGTCCTCCAGCCAGGTTTGTTGTCCGGGTACCGGCTCCTTGGCCAGCGGCAGCGTGTACAGCTCGTAGTGCATCGGCAGGCGGACCGAGTTGAATCCCCAGGCCGCGATCGCGTCGATATCGTCCTTGCCGACGTAGTTGTCCAGCCAGGCCCGGTAGAACGCCTCGGCGTCCTCCTCGCCGATCAGGTCGACGACGCGTCGGCGGATCGCGTGCTGCATGCCGGGGCCGGTCAAGCCGAGCATGTAGCCCTCCTGCAGCATCCAACCGCCGAGGCCGACGCCGCGCAGGATCACCGGCCGCCCTTGCGCGTCGACGATCTGCCGGCCCTGCACGCGCAGGAAACCCTCGGCCCGGCTCGCGCCCGGCGCCAGCGCCAGGGCGACGGACAAGGCCAGCGCGGCCGCCGACCGCGCGGCGTTCGACGATATCGCGCTCATCGATTCAGCCCCTGCAGCAGGCGCGCGCGCAGCTCGCGCGCGCGCGCTTCGTCCAACGGCGCCAGCGCGCCGCGCGCGGCCTCCGGGATATGCGCCGGCGTATCCGCATCGGCGTCGAACACGTAATGGCGAAACGTCTCGCGCCAGATCTCGCGTTGCGCCGGCGGCAGGTCGCGCACGCTCATGATCGCGTGCAGCAGCGCGTTCATCGGCGTATCCATCCAGCGCGGCGACTGCCGCCACCAGTAGTTGACCAATACGTTGAAAGCGTCCAGCGCCTCCATGTGATGCCACCACATGCTCGGAATCAGTACCGCGTCGCCGGGCCCGAGTTCGGCGACCTGCGCATGGCGCATCGCCTCGGCGAAGCGCGGGAAGCGCCGGCGATCGGGCGCGGCGAAATCGACCAGGCTCACCGCCTGCCCGGCCGGGGTACGGTCGAGCGGCCCGATATACAGATTGCGCAACTGGTCCGGCGGAAACAGGGTCACCCGGCGGCGTCCGGCGACCACGCAGGCGATATTGTCGGGCACATCCTGGTGAGCGGGGATGCGGGTACGGTTGCCGATCCAGATGCTGGCCAGCGGCTGCAGCGCGCCGAAGCCGAGGTCGTTGTGCTCGCGCAGGCCCGGCAGCCAGGTGTCGATGGTGGTCGATCCGACGTAGATCGTCGGCGGCGCCGGGTCGCCGGCATGGCGCAGCAACGCGTCCAATACGCCGGACAACGGCGCCTTGTGCTGCTCGAATCCGAAGCCGAGCAGGTCCGGCCGATAGGTGATGCGCCCGTCGGCGTCCGGCGGCGCGATGCTGACCGTCACCGCCGCGTCGCTGGCGTAGGCTTTCAGGTAATCGGCCGACGCCTGCGCCGAGGCCGCGCGCGCCAGCGGCCAGTGCGCCACCAGGCCGCGCAGCACGCAGGGGCGGTCCGAGCGCAGCAGCGCCTCGGGCAGCGCGGCCGGGTCGACGCCGCGCAGTTCCTCGATGGCTTCAACCACCGGCGGCATGGCGGCGCTCCAGGCGGTCGATCAGGTCGCGCAGCCGCGACAGCGAGGCCAGCGCCATGTAGGCCGCTTCCAGGTACCCCGCCTGCGACAACGCATGCAGGGCCGCGCCATCGAGGCCGCGTAGGCGGCGCTCGTCGAGGGTGTGGAATCCGGACAGGCGGTGCTGAGTGCGCTCGTCCAGCCGGATCTCCAGCGCGAACGGCTCCAGCAGCTGATGGCGTTGCAGCGCGGCGAGAAAACCGGCCTCCTCGCCCAGCCCGTCGTGCAGGGCGCGCAGCAGCGAGGCCACGCGCTCCAGATAGGCGGTGCTGCCCCCGTGTTCGAGGAACAACGGCTGGCCCGCGGTTCCGCCACGCGCCACCCGCGGATGATCCAGGTCGATATGGACCATCGGCTCGTCCTCGGCGATGCCGATCCAGAACGGCAGCCGTTCGACCGCCATCGGCAGATAGTGCGCGTCCCAGCGTTCACCGCCCTCGCCCGCCGCGCCTTGCAGGAACAGGTTTTCGTTCTGGCGCAGGCCGAGCAGCGCCAGCGAGCGAAACCCGCCGTCCGCGGTTTTCTGGAAGACGATCGGATAGTGCGCCTGCAATTCGCGGAACTCGCCGAACCAGGCCGGCGCCAGCATTTCGTCGTCGCCGTAGCGGGCGCCGCGCGCGGTGATCACGCGCAGGTCGTGGTGCTCGACGTTGTTGAGCAGTACGGTTCGGGGCATCGGAATTTCCGTGATCGGGACCAGCGCCGGCCGGAGCGCGCCGCCGACCGCCGCCTGCGCTGCGGGCGCAACGCGGCGGCGGCTTCGGCGCAAGACCGCGCTCAGAACTTGTAGCGCACGCCGAACATGTAGCGCGGTCCGTATTGGTCGAACGAGTACAGCTGGCGCTTGTTGCGGCCGCGGGTGCGCATCGTCTCGTCGGTCACGTTGATGCCTTCCAGCGACAGCACCAGATTGTCGCTGACCGCGTAGCTGACGTTCATGTCCAACTGGCCGTAAGCCTCGACGTAGATCGGGTTGGCGCCCTTGCCGTCGCCCAGCGAGGTCAGGAACTCGTCGCGCCAGTTGTAGGCCGCGCGCGCCTGCCACGGCCCCTTTTCGTAGAACGCGACCAGGTTGGCCGAATCGCTGAGACCGGTCATCGCGAACTGGGTGCCCAGGCTGCCGTTGTTGTAGGTCAGGCCCGAGTCGACGATGGTGTAGTTCGCGGCCAGGCCGAAGCCCGATTCGCCGAACACGTGCTGGATGTTGAACTCCCAGCCGTCGAGCGTATCGGCGCGGTTGTTGACCGGCTGGGTGATGTTGAACGCCAGCACCGGATCGGCGCCGAGGCCGCTGATGGTGCCGGTGGGGAAACCGTTGGAATCGGTCCCGGTCCTGACCACCCCGGGCTGGCCGTTGTAGGTGTTGAGGATGTAGTTGCGGATGCACGGCCGGTCGGTGCTGGCGCAGCCGCCGGCACTGATGGCCTGGTTCCAGTAGGCGCCGCCGGCGGGGGTGTGCAGGTCCGGATACGGGGTCTGCCGGCTGACCTGGTCGGCGATGAAATTGTCGATCTTCTTGCGGAAGTAGCCGAGCGACAGATAGCTGGACTCGCCGTAGTACCACTCGTAGGACAGGTCGAAGTTGCGCGACTCCAGCGGCTTGAGCGCCGGGTTGCCGGCGCCGCCGCCGCCGCCGTCGAAGCGCGCCTGGCCGCCGACGCTCAGCGCTGGGTTGAGGTTGTTCCAGTTCGGCCGGCCGATCGACTCGCCGTAACTGGCGCGCAGCTTCATGTCCTCGCGCAGGTCGATCGACACGTCCAGGCCCGGCAGCCAGTACTTGTAGTCGCCGTCGAGCTCGCGGAACTGCGAGCCGGCGTAGCGGATGATGAACTCGTTGGCCGCGACCCAGTCGATGCCGACCGGCGCCGGCTGCAGGGCCGAGGCCTTGACCTTGGTGCGCTCGTAGCGCACCCCGGCGGCGACGTGCACCGGCAGGGTCCAGTCGAAGCTGTTGCTCCACTGCAGATAGAAGCTGCGCGACTCCTCGCGCACCCGGCTGTCGCCGACGGTGCGGTTGGCGGCGCTGCCGGGCACGCGCGCGCCGCTGTAGTCGAACGAGGCGCGATAGTCGTCGCGCACGCCCTTGCCGCTGGCCACCCAGGCGTCTTCGGCCATCTGCCGCACCTGGTCGAAGTCGAACAGGAAGAAGGCGTCGGTGAAGCGCGGGTCGTTGGCGCCGCCGACGTCGCGGAAGTAGTCGCCCATGTGGGCGAGCTTCCACACCGAGTCCGGGTAGTCGTTGGGGCTGGTGGCGCCGCCCCAGGTGTCGAGCTGGACGTGGGTGAAGGCGGAGCGGTTCTTGTAGTCGGTCGAAGCGACGCCGAAGTCGAGCTTGGAATAGTTCTGGAACTGGTACTCGCCGCTGGCCTGGAACTGCTCGATCTGGGCGCGCTCGCGCTCGTTTCGGAACACCGATCCGGTCACCAGCATCTGCGCCGGGTCGATCGCGCTCGTCCCGTTCGGCAGGTGCAGGGTCAGGACCGGGAAATCGCGGCTGAAATCGATGGTGTTGCCGGCGCGGAAGAAGCCGGCGCTGGCCAGGGTGTTGTTCGAGCCGTAGGGGCTGTCGGGCGAGGAATCGGCGGTCGATCGGTGGTAGTCGAAGTTGAGCCTGAAGTCGTCGCTCAGGCGCCAGTCGACGTTGAGGCCCAGCGACTTGTTCTCGCGCTTGATCGCGCTCTTGCCCGCGCCGTTGGCGAAGTCGGAATTGCCGTTGTAGCGCTCGTCGTAGATCAGCGGCGAGGAACCCGAGCCCGGAGTCCACGAGCTCATGCCGGGGGTGAAGTTGAGCCACACCGACATGTCGTGGCGCATCTGCTCGATCTTGTTCTGCGAATAGGTGTAGTCGAGCGTGGTGGTGAGGTTGTCGGTCGGCGCCCACTGCAGGGTCAGCTGGCCGTTGAGGCGCTCGCGTTTGACCGAGTTGACGCTGTAGCCCAGGCTCTGCGGCATCGAGTAGACGTCGTTCGGACCGGGCCGGTGGGTGATGTTCTCCGAACCCGGCTGGCCCGGCAGCGGCAAGGCCGAACCCGAGCCTTCGCCGCTGGCCAGCGGGGTGTCGAGGAACGGTCGCCAGCCGTTGCCTGCGGCGACGAAGGCCGAGGCCGAACCGGACTCGCGCTTGAGGTAGTTGGCGCTCAGCCCGATGCCGAAGCGGCCGTCGGCCGAGGTGGCGCTGAAGATGCCCGAGGCGTCGGGGGTGACCGAATCGCCGCGCAAGTCCCCCGGCAGATCGTCGTCGGAGGTGTCCCAGACGCCCTTGACGCCGACATTGGCGTGCACGCCCGGTTTGTCCAGCGGACGCGCGGTCTTGATGTTGATGGTCGCGCCGATGCCGCCGGCGGGGGTGCTGGCGCGGCTGGTCTTGTAGACCTCGACCGCGGAAATCGACTCCGCGGCCAGGTCGCTGAATTCGAACGCGCGGCTGCCGGTGGCGGTCGGCATTTGCCGGCCGTTGAGCAGGACCATGTTGAAGTCGGGGCCGACGCCGCGCACGGTCACCCGCGAGCCTTCGCCGGCGTTGCGGTCGATCGACACGCCGCTGATGCGCTGCAGCGCTTCGGCCAGATTGGTGTCGGGAAACTTGCCGATGTCTTCGGCGGCGATGCCGTCGACCACGCCCTGCGCGTCGCGCTTGAGGTTCATCGACGAGGTCAGGCTGCCCTTGATGCCGGTGACCACGACGGTGTCCAGCGTGCGCGCCTCGTCTGCGGCGCCGGGCCGGCTCTGCGCTCCGGCCTCCGCCGCGGCCTGGGCGCCGGCCGCCGTTTCGGCGCTCTGCGCATACGCCGGCTGGCCCAGCGCCAGCAGCAATGCGGACGTCAATACAGTGCGCTTCAGCGCGCCGCGCGTTTGCTTCATCGAAATTCCTCCCCGAATGCCCACGATGCATGGCCGGGCAGGTGCTGCCCGTCCCCTCGACTGCCAGGGCCCGATTTGGCACGGCCATGACAGCGCTGTCAATTTCCTGGACAGAAGCGGTATTTCGATCAAGCAAAAAGCGTTTTCTCCGCCGTTTTTATTGCCGCGTCGCAACATGGAACGCGCGATGGCGCGGCAGGCGCCAGCGCAGCCGGGCCGCCCGGCGCATTGCGTCGCGCCGCGGTCGGGCCTGCCGCGAACGAGGATCCGCGCGGCCGGCGCCGACACGCGATCGCGGCGCCTCGGCGCCTTGTCGGAAACCGGCCCCGCCATGCTGTCGGCCCGGAGCGATCCGTGGCGATCCCCGCCCATCCATGCAATCCTTCGCTACTCCCGATACCGCTGAGGCCAGGATGACCACGACGGAATGCGCGCGCCTGTTCGAGGGCCTCGTCGCCCCGATGTCGGCGCAGGAGTTCAAGGCCAGGGTATGGCCCGGCGAGCTGCATGTTTCGCACCACCCCAAGCCCGAGCTGGCGCCGTTGCTGGCGCAGCCCGAGCTGCGCGACATCGACGCGTTCTGCGCGGCCGGCAACGACGGCGGGATCCATATCAACTACACCCGCGAAGAACGCTTCCGGATCGAGCTGGACGCCGACCCGGCCCATGCGGTCGCGCAATTCCATGCCGGCAATACCATCCAGATCCTCGACCTGAAGACCGACGAGATCCGGCGCTGGCACCGCGCTTTGGACGCATCGCTCGGATTGATTCCCGGCACCACCGTGGTCAACGGCTTCACCTCCCTGCGCGGCAAGGGCATTCCCTGGCATTGGGACTCGCAGGAAGTGTTCGTGGTCCAGGTCCGCGGCCGCAAGCTGTGGCACGTGGCGCCCAACGACTACGTCGACTGGCCGACCGTCAACGGCATGCCCACCTCATCGCCGTCGCGGGAAATGGCCATGCAGCTGAAGGCCCCGGCGCAGCCGATCCGCGAGCCGGAACGCTGGCAATCGGTGGAGATGCTGCCCGGCTCGGTGATGTACATGCCGCGCGGGTACTGGCACAAGGTCGAGCAGAATCTGGAAGAAAGCCTGCACCTGGTGCTGCAGGTGCGATTGCCGTCGTGGCGCGACCTGTTCCGCTTCATGCTCGACCACGCGCCGCCGCTGTACGGCCTGGATTGGCGGCGGCCGACTTCGGCGCTGAGTCCGGAGAACCTGGCGACCGCCGCGCCGCGCGAATTCCAGGAACGCCTGGACGCGCTGAGCCAGCTGGCCGGCGGCGGCGGCCTGATGGCGATGGCGCAGCAGTTCTCCCGCCTCATCGACGGCGGCGGCCTGTACAAGGACATCGCCCCGGAAAAGAAGTACTGAGGCTGCGGCGCGCGGCGCGCCGCTCTCAGTCCCCCAGCCCCAGGCGTTCGGCCAGCGCATGCGCATGCCGGCCGCGGATGCCGGTCATGTGGTTGCCGCCGCCGCGGATCAACTGCACCCGCGGCGCGTGCCGAAGCCAGCCCGCATGCATCTGCAGGGCTTCCCGGTCGTTGCCCTCGGCGTCGAGCTCGGGATCGGGCATGTGCACCACCCGCAGCACGCCGTCGTAAACGCCCGCCGGCTGATAGCTCGTGCGCAGGCAGGCGGCGAACATGCGCAACGCGCCCAGCATCGAGGCGGGATCCGACTGCGCGGGCATCAGGCCGACCTCGGCCATGCGCCGATGCACCAGTTGCATCCGTGCCGAGGCCGGCAGCGGCCGCAGGCCGGCCGCATCGATGCCGAGCGGGCGTTCGCTGGACAGTTGCACCAACTCGACCCAACGCACCAGCACGTCCAGTTCGTCGCATTCGGCCATCGCCGGGTCGGCGGTCGGCGGCCTGGAATCGAGCAGGTCCACGCTGGCCACGGTCCGGCCCAGTTGGCGCAGCATCAAGGCCACGGCGAACGCGATCCAACCGCCGAAGGAATGGCCGACCAGACGGATCGGCCCCTGCGGCGCGGCCTGCAACGCCTGCGCAAGGATCGAAGCCGCCGCCGTCTCGACCGTCGTGCACGGCGGCGCGATGCCGTCCAGGCCGCGCGGCTGCATGCCGAACATGCTGGCTTGCGGATGCGCCGCCTGGGCCAGGTCGAGCAGGCTGACCACGCTGGCGCCGGCGCCGGGAATGCAGAACACCGGCGCGCGCAGGGGACCGCCGTTCTTGAGCGGAATCGACTGGGTCGCCGGCGGCGGCGGCCGCAGCCGCGGAGCGGCCGCGGCGGAGGCCACCCAGGTCGCGACGTCCCGCTCGTGCGCTGCGCAGCGCTGGGTCGGCAGCAGCGTCGGCTCCGGCGCCGTCCATGCCTCGCAGGCCGCGCGCAGGCGCTCGACCGCGGCCGGCTCCTGCGCTTGCGGCGCCCACGCCGGCAAGGCCGCGTCGGGCACCGCCGCGACGCTGCGGACCGGCAGGTCGCAGCCGAGCATTTCCAGCGCCAGCGCCTGGGCCAGGGCGCCCGGCCGGTCGCCCAGGCCGACCAGGATCCACTCGCCCGCCCATCCGCGCTGGCGCAATCCGGCCAAGACCGCCTTGGCCATGCCCGGCAGGGTCGTCGCCGAATCCTCGCACGGCACCCGAACCGCTTCGATCGGGTTCGTGTCGATCGGCTTCGTTTCGATCCGGTCCGTTCCAATCCGGTCCGTTCCGATCCGACCTGTTCCGATCAGGTCTGCGCCGCCGATCTCGATCGGCACCGTCGCGCGCTCGTGCAACAGGACCATCATGCCGTCGGTTGCGTTCATGCGACCACCTCGTCCCTGCGTTGCGTCGTTCGACCGTCGTCGTGTTCGCCGACGTGTTCGGTGCCGACCGCGATCGTCGCCAGCGGCCGCTCCGGATCGCGCGCCAGCGCATCGATCAGATTCGCCATCGCGGTCTGCACCATCGCGCAGACTGCGGCCGGATCGATCCCCGCCACGCACTGCACGCTGACCACGAAGCCATGGCCGCCGCCCTGGTCGTCGACCGATACCGCGACCGGGTAGTTGGTGCGCTCCTCGCCGAGGATCAGCTCGATGCCTTGCCAGGTCTGCCGCGCGCGCGCCAATTCCTGCGCATCGCCGATCGGACTGTGGCGATAGTTGAACAGGCTGTTGAACAGCGCAGTGCGCGCGCCGGTCGGACTGCAGCGCTGCGCCAGCGCCAACGGAGCCTGCTCGTGGCCGAGGATCGCGCTCAACTCGGCGAACGCCAGCTCCACCGCCTCGCGCAGGCTCAGGCCTTGCAGGCGCAAGCGCAACGGCAGGGTGTTGATGAACACCCCCAGCGCGCGCCCGGAGCCGCGCACGCCCTGCAGGCGGCCCGACAGCACGGTGCCGAACACCACGTCGTCGCTGCCGGTCAGCGCCGACAGGCAGCGCGCCCAGGCGAGATGGAACAGCACCGCCGGCGCCACCCCTCGCCGCTGCGCCGCCGCGCGCACGCGTGCGGCCAGGGCCGGCGCCATCGGCTCGTGCACCGCCACCACGCTGTGCCCGCTGCCGCGCACTTCGGGCACGCCGAAGACGATGGTCGGTGCGGCCAGGTCGGCGAAACGCTGCTCGAAATAGCGCCGTTGTTCGGTCGCCGACACCGACCGTTGGGCGGCGATGAAGTCGCGGTACGGCGCCGGCGGCTGCAGCAAGTCGGCACGGCCGCGCAGCAGCAGGTCGACCTCGCCCAGGATCAGGTTCTGGCTGACGTGGTCGCTGATCATGTGATGGACCAGGATGGCCAGCAGCCAGCCACCGTCGGGATCGCGCGCGTAGCGCGCTTCCAGCAAGGGCGCGACGCGCAGGTCCTTGCGCGCGACGCGCGGGTCGGTGAGCCGGAACATCTGCTCGACCGCGTCCTGCGCCGGATCCAGCGCCAGTTCGATCGCCGGCAGCGCGGCGCGCCGCTGCACCACCTGCACCGGCTGCAGCAGCGATTCCCAATGCACGCCGGTACGCAAGGCATCGTGCCGGTCGATCACTCGCTGCAGATGGGCCAACAGGCCGTCCAGGCGGGTGCGCTGGTCGATCCGGACCACATAGCGCAGCAGGTAGGGGTCGCCCTGCTCCTGGATCAAGTGATGGAACAGGATGCCGGTCTGCAGCGTCGCCAACGGGTAGACGTCCTGGATATTGTCGGCCCCGCCCGGCACCGCGGCGACCACCGCATCGATGTCGGCCTGGTCGATGTCCACCAGCGGCAGCAGCCCGGGCACGATCCGTTGCGGGCCGGCCTGCAACGGATTGGGCGGCGCGCTGGCGGCGGCCGCGTCGCCGGACGCCGCCGCGACCGCGCGCGCGGCCAGTTCGGCCAGCCGCGGAACCGCGAACACGGTCTGCACGTCCAGGGCGATGCCCTGCTCGCGCAGGCGTTCGATCATGCCGACGATCATCAGCGAGTGACCGCCGAGTTCGAAGAAGTGGTCGTCGCGGCCGACCCGCTCGATGCCGAGCATGGCCGACCAGATCGCGGCGATCACCGTCTCGACCCCCGGCGCCGGCGCGACATAGGCGCTCGCGCCGGCGGCGGCGGTCGCTGCCGGCAGCGCCGCCCGGTCCAGCTTGCCGCTGGTCGACCAGGGTATCGACTCCAGGGCGACGAACGCCGCCGGCAGCATGTACTCCGGCAGGCGGGCGGCGAGCGTGTCGCGCAGGCCGCGCGAGTCCGGCGCCAGACCCGCCTCGGCCACCACATAGGCGACCAGGCGCGGCTCGCCGTCGCCGTCGCTGCGCACGGCGACGGCCGCGTCGCGCAGGCCGGGACAGGACAGCAGCGCCGCCTCGATCTCGCCCAGTTCGATCCGATAGCCGCGCAACTTGGCCTGGCCGTCGTCGCGGCCGAGGAATTCCAGGTGCCCGTCGTCGCGCCAACGCGCGCGGTCGCCGCTGCGGTACCAGCGCCGTCCTTCGGCGTCGCGCAGGAACTTCTCCGCGCTCAGTTCGGCGCGGTCGAGGTAGCCGCGGGCCACCCCGTCGCCGCCGATCCACAACTCGCCGGCCGCGCCGACCGGCGCCGGCTGGCCGTAGACGTCGACGACGCGCACGCGCACGCCGGCGATCGGCCGGCCGATGCTGCCGTCCCAGGCCTGCGGCACGGCCGCGCAGTCCAGCGCCTGGGCGGTGGCGTAGACGGTCGCTTCGGTCGGCCCGTAGGTGTTGAGCCAGCGCGTCGCCGCCGTGGCCGGCAATGCCCGCCATTGCGCCAGGGCCGCCGGCTCGGCCTTCTCGCCGCCGACCACCACCAGGCGCAGGTCCGGGCCGATTCCGGGCCGCTCGCCGACGCCGCGGCCCAACGCCTGCACCCAGCGATGCCAGAACGCGGTCGGCAGATCGGCCACTGCGATCCGCTGCTCGCGCAGGAACCGCTCGAAGTCGGCATCGGGCGCGACCAGCGCCGCAGGACGCACGACGACCGTGGCGCCGGCCCACAGGGTCGGGAAGATCTCTTCCACCGAGGTGTCGAAACTGCATGAGGCGTAGTGCATGACCCGCTCCGCCGGCGCCAGCGCGCATTGGGCGATGTGGTTGCGGATCAGGTGGACCACGTTGCGGTGTTCGACCACCACCCCCTTGGGCCGCCCGGTCGAGCCGGACGTGTAGATGACATAGGCGGCATCGGCGGCGGACGCGGCGGCGACGAAGTGCGGCGCATCGGCGGGATCGACGGCCGCGCAAGCCGCATCGACCGCCAGCAGCGGCGCGGGGGCGAGGCCGGCCAACCGCTCCGCGGCTGGCGCATCGACGATCAGCGCGGCCGGACGACAGTCGGCGAGCACGTCGGCGATGCGCGCGTCCGGATACGCCGGATCGACCGGCACGTATGCGGCCCCGGCCTTCAACACCGCCAGCATCGCGACGATCTGGTCCGCGCCGCGCGCCATGACCAAGGCGACGTAGCGGCCCGGACCCGCGCCCAGCGCACGTAAGCGCCGGGCGATGCGTTCGGCGCGGACGTCGAGTTCGGCATAGCTCAGGCGCCGTTCGCCGTCGACGATCGCCTCGGCCTCGGGGCTCTGTCGCGCCCGCGCTTCCACTCCGGCATGGACGGTCGTCGGCGCGTCGCCGTCGACCGGCGCCGGGCCCTGCTCCCACCCGCGCAGCCGCTCGGCCTCATCGGCCGAGGCGAGCGAATGCGCGGCAGCGTCGGCGTCCGGCTGCGACACCAGCACCGCGATCGCCTCGCGCAGATACCCGGCGATGCGCCGCGCCTGCGCCGGCGACAGCCGCAACGGATCGACGATGACCTGCAGCAGCAACCGCCCGCCGGTGTGCGAGAACGACACATCGAGCGGATAACCGGTCCACTCGTGCACGCTCGAACCCAGCAGCTTGAGCCCTGCCCCGTCCAGGGCTTCGTAGGCGTGGAAGTTGACGTAGTTGAAGATCGACTCGAACAAGGCTTCGCCGCCCTGTTCGCGATGCAGGCGGAAATACGGGTAATAGCGATGTTCGATCGCTCCCAGTTCGGCCTGGCGCACCTGCAGCGCGAGCTCGCGCCAACTGCGCGCATCCAACTGCGCCCGCAGGGGCAAGGTGTTGAGAAACAGTCCCAGGGCGCGATCGCCGTCGACCGTCTCCGGACGCACGTTGGAGACCAGTCCGGTGGCGATGTCGCGGCTGCCGCAAAGCGCGGCCAGCACGCGCATGTGCGCGGTCAACAGCAGCGTGCGCACCGGCACGCCCAGGGCATGGGCCAGCTCGCGCAAGGCGCGTTCGTCGTCGGCGGCGATCTCGATCGCCTCGGCGTGGTAGCCGGCGCGCGCGTGCGCGCTGCCGTCGTGCGCCGGCAGCGCGCTGCGCTGGAAACCGGCCAGCGCGTCGCGCCAGTAATCCGCCTGGCGCGAATCCAGCAGCGCCGCCTGTTCCAGCGCCACCGCATCGGCCGGCGAGGCAAGCAAAGGCTGCAGTTCGGCCCGGTCGATCTGCTCGATCTGCTCGATCGGGTCGGCAGCGCCGGCCTGCTCCAGCCGGCGCAGGTAGCCGCCGAACAGCTCGGTCTGCATCAGCGCCACGCTCCATCCGTCGAGGATCGCGTGGTGGAAGCTCATCGTGTACTGGATCCGGCGCTCGTCCAGTCGGTGCACGAATACGCGCCACAACGGCGGCCGTTCCAGGTCGAAATCGCGGCGGCGCTCGTCGGCGACGAAGTCGGCCACCGCAGCCGCGCGCTGGCCGGCGTCGTGCGCGCTCCAATCGATCACCTCCAGCGGCACGGCCGCCTCGGCGTGGACCAGTTGCAAGGACTCGCTGTAGCCGCCGTGGACGAAACCGGTGCGCAAGGCCGGATGGCGGCGCAGGACCGCCGCCAACGCAGCGCGCATGCAGGCTTCGCTCCAGCGCGGCAGTTCGAGTTCGTAACTGAAGACGTCGTGGTAGGCGCCCTCGGCATGCGCCAACTGGGCGTGGAAGATCATGCCCTGTTGCAACAGCGTGGCGGCATACGCCTGTTCGATGCCGGCCGGCAGGCGCGCGGCGTCGGCCGCCGCCAAGGGCCGCGGCCGCGGCCGCTCGTCGGCGTCGACGTCGGCGTCGGCATCCGCGCTCGTGTCCGCCGCGATGCGCAAGCCGCTCGCAAGTTCGGCCACGGTCGGGCGGCGGAACAAGTCGGCGATAGCGAACGCCAGGCCGCGCTCGCGCGCCTTGGCGACCACCGCGATGCTGCGGATCGAGTCGCCGCCGAGTTCGAAGAAGTTGTCGTGACGACCGACCTGGGCCACCTCCAGCACCTGCGACCAGATCTGCGCCAGCGCCCGCTCCGCCTCGCCCTGCGGCGCGGCGTAGGCGCGCTGCACGTACGCCGACGCTCCCGGCTCCGGCAATCGGCTGCGCTCCAGCTTGCCGTTCGCGCTCAGCGGCCACTGCGCCACCGCCACGTACGCCGCCGGCACCATGTAGTCCGGCAGGCGCGCGCCCAAGGCCTGGCGCAGCTCGGACGCCTCCAGCCGCTCGCATTCCACATACGCCACCAGCCGCGGCTCGCCGCCCTCGGACCGCGCGCACACCACCGCCTCGCGCACGCCCGCGCACTGCCGCAGCGCGCTCTCGATCTCGCCCAGCTCGATCCGGAACCCGCGCAGCTTGACCTGGAAATCGTTGCGCCCCAGGTACTCCAGCGCGCCGTCCTCGCGCCAGCGCGCCAGGTCGCCGCTGCGGTACAAGCGCTCGCCGGCCGCGAACGGGCTGGCCAGGAACCGCTCCGCGCTCAGCTCCGGACGGTTCAGATAGCCGCGCCCGACCTGCACCCCGCCGATGTACAACTCGCCCGCCGCGCCCAACGGCAGCGGACGCATCGCCTCGTCCAGCACGTACATGCGCACGTTCGGCGCCGGCCGCCCGATCGGCACCGCGCCCCGGTCTTGCGCCGTGCAGGTCCACCAGGTCACGTCCACCGCCGCTTCGGTCGGGCCGTACAGGTTGTGCAGCGCTACCTGCGGGTACGCCGCCAGGAACCGGTCGCGCAGTTCGCCGCTCAAGGCCTCGCCGCTGCACAGCACCGCGCGCACCCCGGCCAGCGAACCCGCCGCGGCGTGGCGCAGATACGCCTCCAGCATCGACGGCACGAAATGCAGCACGCGGGTGCCGCTGCGCTGGATCAGCTCGCCCAGGTACTGCGGATCCTGGTGACCGCCCGGCCGCGCCAGCACCAACCGCGCGCCCGCGTTCCAGGTCAGGAAGAACTCCCACACCGACACGTCGAAGCCGAACGGGGTCTTCTGCAGCACCACGTCCTGCGGTCCCACGGCGAACGCCTCCTGCGCCCATTGCAGCCGGTTGCAGACCCCGTCGTGCTGGTTCATCGCCCCCTTCGGCGTACCGGTCGAGCCGGAGGTGTAGATCACGTAGGCCAGGTGCTGCGGCGTCAGGCCCAGCGCCTGCGGGTCCGGGTCGGTGTCCAGCGCCGACCAGCCGGCCGGCCGGTCCAGGCGCAGCAACGGCGTCTGCGCCAGCGCCGCCGCGCCGGCGGCGTCGGCCAGCACCTGCCGCGGCGCGCAGTCGGCCAGCATCGCCTGCAGCCGCTGCGCCGGCAGCGACGGATCCAGCGGCACGTAGGCCGCGCCAGCCTTGAGGATGCCGAGCAAGCCGACCGCCAGTTCCAGGCCGCGTTCGGCGCACAGTGCGATCCGGTCGTCCGGCGTCGCGCCCTGCGCCAGCAGGGTGTGGGCCAGGCGATTGGCGCGCGCGTTCAATTCGCCGTAACTCAGCGACGCGCCTTCGAACTCCACCGCCACCGCGTCCGGCGCGCTGCGCGCCTGCGCCTCGAAACCGGCGTGCAGGCTCGACAGCGGCGGGTAGCTGCGCTGGGTCGCGTTGAACGTGTCCAGCAACAGCGAACGCTCCCCTGCCGGCAGTACGCCGTCGGCGCTCTCGCCGCCGGCCAGAGCCTCCAGCGCCGTGCACAGATAGCCGATCAGGCGCTGCGGATCCGCCGCCCGCGCCGAGTGGGCGCACTGGGCCAGGATCGAGAAGCCCTCCTCGGTGTCGTCGACCGCGATCGCGATCGGGTAGTTGGTGCGTTCGCCGCCGGCCACCAGGCGCATGCCTTGCGCCGCCAAGGCGGCCGCGGCGCTCGCGTCGGCGGCTTCGCCGCGGCGGTAGTTCAGCAGGCTGTTGAACAACGGCGTCGGCGGCGCGACCGCGCTGCAGCGCTGGGCCAAGGACAGCGGCGCCTGCTCGTGAGCGAGCAGCGCGTTCAATTCGTCCTGCATGCGGCGCAACGCGGCATCGCCAGCGCGACCGCCGTCCGCGCCTTGCCCGTCCAGCCGCACCCGCACCGGCAAGGTGTTGATGAACACCCCCAGGGCGCGGTCGGAGCCGGCCACGCCCTGCAGGCGGCCCGACAACACCGTGCCGAACACCACGTCGTCGCGATCCACGCACGCGCCCAGCACCTGCGCCCAGGCCAGGTGGAACAGCGCGGCAGGCAGCACGCCGGCACGCTGGGCGCGGGCACGCAAGGCCCGAGACAGATCCGCCGGCAGGCGCTCGACGGCTTCGCGCAATGCGCTGCCGTCGCCGCGGACGTCGTTCGCGCCGAACGGCAAGGTCGGTTCGGCGAGGTCGGCCAGACGCTCGCGGAAGTAGGCCTCGTGCGCCTGCCGCGGCACCGCCAGGGTGTGAGCGATGAAGCGCCGGTACGGCAGCGGCGGCGTCAGTTCGCCGGCGCCGGACAGCAGCGCCAACACCTCGCGCATCATCATCGCCAGAGTGACGTGGTCGCAGACCGCGTGGTGGGCGAGCAGCCCGAGCAGGCATTCGCCGCTGTCGGCCGCTTGCACCCGATGGGCCGCGAGCAGCGGCGCGCGGTCCAGATCGAGTCGGATGCGGTCCGGATCGGTCGCAGCCAGCAGGTGCGCGGTAGCGGCCTGGCGGTCGGCGAGGCGGCCATGGTCGATGCACGGCAGGCGCGCCTGCCGGCGAACCACCTGCAGCGGCGCCTCCAGGCCTTGCCAATGCAAGGCCGTACGCAGGATATCGTGGCGATCGATCACCGTTTGCAGCGCGTCGAGGAAGGCCTCGGCCTGTTCGGCGCCGTCGAAAGCGATCGCGGTGCGCAGCAGGTAGGCGTCGCCGCTGCCGCCGAGCAGATGATGGAACAGGATCCCTTCCTGCAGCGGCGCCAGCGGGTAGATGTCCTGCACGTTGCCGGCGCCGCCTTCGACCGCGGCGACCGTCGCATCGATGCGCGCCTGGTCCAGCGCGACCAGATCCAGCATCCCCGGTTCGATCCGCAGCGCATCGGCCGGGATGCCGCTGCCGTCCGCCGCGGACGGGTCCGCCGCTTCGTCGCCGCCGGCCATCCGCAGCCGGCTCGCCATCCGCGCCAGCGACGGCGTCTCGAATACCGCGCGCACGTCCAGGGCATGGCCGGCCTGGCGCAGGCGCTCGATCAACGCGATCGCCGACAGCGAATGTCCGCCCAGCTCGAAGAAGGAATCGTGGCGGCCGACCGCGTCGACCGCGAGCACCGCCGTCCAGGCTTCGGCCAGCACGGTCTCCTGCGCGCCGCTCGGCGCCTGGTAATCGCGCCGGATCGCCGCCGGCCCCTGCGGCGTCGGCAGCGCCGCGCGATCGACCTTGCCGTTGGCGGTCAGCGGCAGCGCCTCGAGGACCGAGAAGGCCGACGGCATCATGTAGTCCGGCAGGCGCGCGGCGAGCCGCTCGCGCGCGGCCGCGGCCGCGGCCGACCAGGAGGCGGCATCGGCGGGTACGACGTAGGCGACCAGTCGCCGGTCGCCCGGCGCGAACTCGCGCACTTCCACCACCGCCGCGTCGACATCGCCGGCGTCGAGCAACTGCGCCTCGATCTCGCCCAGCTCGATGCGGAAGCCGCGGATCTTGACCTGACTGTCGAGGCGGCCGAGGAATTCCAGTTGGCCGTCGCCGCGATGGCGGGCGCGGTCGCCGGTGCGGTACATCCGCGCCTGCGCATCCGACGCGACGAAGGGGTCGGCCAGGTAACGTTCGGCGGTCAGCGCCTCGCGGCGGAAGTAGCCCGTACTGAGGCATTCGCCGCCGATGTACAGATCCCCCGCCACTCCCTCCGGTACCGGGTTGAGGTTCGCGTCGAGCACGTAATAACGCGCGTTCTGGATCGGCCGCCCGTAGGGAATGCTGGACCAGGCCGGGTCGACGCGCTCGATCGGAAAGTAGTTCGACCACACCACCGCCTCGGTGGCGCCGCCCAGGCCGATCGGCCGGCAGTTCGGGAACGCGGCGCGCAGCGCGTCGGGCAGTTCCAGCGGGATCCAGTCGCCGCTGAAGAACGCCAACCGCAGCCACGGCGATTGCCCGCCGTCGCGCAGGTAGGGCAGCAGTTGCGCGAACACCGCCGGCGCCGAGTCCCAGAAGCTGATCCGTTCCTCGCGCAGAATCCGCACCAGCGCGCGCGGGTCGGCGACCTCTTCGCGGGTGGCGACCCGGACCCGGCCGCCCGCCGCCAGGATGCCGAAAATGTCGTACACCGACAGGTCGAAGCACAACGAGGTGGTGAACAGCAGAGTGTCGTCCGCGCCGACGCCGAAACTGCGCTCGACCCATTCGAACAGGTTGATCGCCGGGCGATGCTGGACCATTACGCCCTTGGGCAGGCCGGTCGATCCGGAGGTGTAGATCAGGTAGGCGAGCTGATCGGAGACGATGCCGAGCGCGGCCGGGTCCGGGTCGTGCTCGGGATAGCCTGCGACTGCGTCTTCCTGGTCCAGGCGCAGCACCTGCATCCGCTCGGCGGCCGCGCCGAGCGCGGTCGGATCGTCGAGCAGGCCGCCATCGGCCAGCAGCGCGACCGGCGCGCCGTCCTCCAGCATGTAGGCCAGGCGTTCGGGCGGATACGCCGGATCCAGCGGAAGATACGCGCCGCCGGCCTTGAGGATGCCGAGCAGCGCGGCGATCATCGTCGCCCCGCGTTCGGCGCAGATCGCCACCCGATCGCCCGGACGCAGCCCCATCGCCAGCAAGCGGTGAGCGATCCGGTTGGCGCGCGCGTTGAGTTCGCCGTAGCCGTAGCTGCGGCCGTCGGCGATCACCGCGACCGCGTCAGGACGCAGCCGCGCCTGGCGCTCGAAACCGCTGTGGATCAGGTCTTCGCGCCGGTACGGCACGGCGGTGTCGTTGAACGCGTCGATCAAGCGCGCGCGCTCGGCCGCCGGCAGCACCGGCAAGGCGTGCGCGGGCGTGGAATCGCCGCTCTCGACCGCGCTCAGCAGGCGCTCGATCGCGCAGGCGTAGCGTTCGGCCATCGCCGCGGCGTCGATTCCGGGCGCGCACATCGCCACCAAGGCGATGGCATGGCCGGCCAGGTCGACCGACAAGGTCAGCGGATAATTCGAGCGCTCGCGTCCGGCATGCACGCGCACGCCCGGCAGCCCCGCCCCTGCGCCGGTCGGTTCGGCGCCATGGCGCACGTTGAGCAAGGCGGTGAACAGCGGCAACGGCGCCTCGACGCCGCTGCAGCGCTGGGCCAGGGCCAGCGAAGCCTGCTCGTGGCGCAGCAACTCGGCCAACGCCTCGCGGGTGCGCTCCACCAGGGCGGTCGCGTCGCCGTCGAGCGCGATCCGCAGCGGCAGGGTGTTGATGAACACGCCCAGCGCGCGCGCCGCGCCAGCTTCGCGCATGCGTCCGGACAGCACCGAGCCGAACACCACGTCGCGGCGGCCGGTACAGGCGGCCAGGGTCATCGCCCAGGCCGCATGCAGGAACGCCGACAGCGGCACGCCGCGCGCGCGCGCTAGGCGATGCAGGCGCAACGCGACCTCCTCGCGCAGGGCCAGGCGCGCCTCGGCCGCGGACGCACCGGCATCTCGCGCGTCCAGGATCCCGAACGGCGCGGTCGGCTCTTCGACCTCACCCAAGCTACGGCGGAAATACGCCTCGTGCCCGGCACTACCGGCCAGGCGCGCGCGCGCGACGAAGTCGCGGAACGGCAGCGCCGGCGGCAGTTGCGCCGCCCGCCCCGCCAGGCGCAGGCCGATTTCCTCGACCACGCCGGCCAGAGTGATGTGGTCGCTGATGAAGTGATGGTTGACCAGCGCCAGCAACCAGCCGCCGTCCGCGTCCGGCATCGCGTAAGCGCGCAGCAGCGGCCCCTGGCGCAGGTCCAGGCGAAGCCGGGCCGGATCGGTGTGCGCTTCCAACGCTTCGCGCGGGCTGCGGTCCGCGGCCGGCGCCAGTTCTTCCAACGGCAGCGCCGCCCGCCGCAGCACCACCTGCACCGGCTCGGGCACGCCTTCCCAGCACGCCACCGTGCGCAGCACGTCGTGGCTGTCGACCGTCGCCTGCAATTCGCGCAGGAACGCATCCAGCCGCGGGCGATCGTCGAAGCCGAGCACCGCGCGCAGCAGGTAGGTATCGCCCTGGCTCTGCAGCAGGTGGTGGAACAGGATGCCTTCCTGCAGCGGCGCCAGCGGATAGATGTCCTGGATGTTGCGCATGCCGCCGGGCACGGCCGCGGCGATCGCATCGATATTGGCCTGGGTCAGCTCGACCAGCGGCAGCATCGACGGTTCGATGCGGTCGGCATCGGCGGGGATCCGGTTCGGCGGAACCGCGACGACCGGTTCGGATCCGGCTTCCGCGGTCATGCGCCGCGCCAGCGCGGCCAGTTCCGGCGCCGCGAACACGTCGCCGACCTGCAATCGCCAGCCGGCGCGCGCCAGCGGCTCGACCAGGCGCAGGACCCGCATCGAGTCGCCGCCGAGTTCGAAGAAGTTGTCGTGGCGGCCGACCTGGGCCACCTCCAGCACCTGCGACCAGATCTGCGCCAGCGCCCGCTCCGCCTCGCCCTGCGGCGCGGCGTAGGCGCGCTGCACGTACGCCGACGCCCCCGGCTCCGGCAATCGGCTGCGCTCCAGCTTGCCGTTCGCGCTCAGCGGCCACTGCGCCACCGCCACGTACGCCGCCGGCACCATGTAGTCCGGCAGGCGCGCGCTCAAGGCCTGGCGCAGCTCGGACGCCTCCAGCCGCTCGCACTCCACATACGCCACCAGCCGCGGCTCGCCGCCCTCGGACCGCGCGCACACCACCGCCTCGCGCACGCCCGCGCACTGCCGCAGCGCGCTCTCGATCTCGCCCAGCTCGATCCGGAACCCGCGCAGCTTGACCTGGAAATCGTTGCGCCCCAGGTACTCCAGCGCGCCGTCCTCGCGCCAGCGCGCCAGGTCGCCGCTGCGGTACAAGCGCTCGCCGGCCGCGAACGGGCTGGCCAGGAACCGCTCCGCGCTCAGCTCCGGTCGGTTCAGATAGCCGCGCCCGACCTGCACCCCGCCGATGTACAGCTCGCCCGCCGCGCCCAACGGCAGCGGACGCATCGCCTCGTCCAGCACGTACATGCGCACGTTCGGCGCCGGCCGCCCGATCGGCACCGCGCCCCGGTCTTGCGCCGTGCAGGTCCACCAGGTCACGTCCACCGCCGCTTCGGTCGGGCCGTACAGGTTGTGCAGCGCTACCTGCGGGTACGCCGCCAGGAACCGGTCGCGCAGTTCGCCGCTCAAGGCCTCGCCGCTGCACAGCACCGCGCGCACCCCGGCCAGCGAACCCGCCGCGGCGTGGCGCAGATACGCCTCCAGCATCGACGGCACGAAATGCAGCACGCGGGTGCCGCTGCGCTGGATCAGCTCGCCCAGGTACTGCGGATCCTGGTGACCGCCCGGCCGCGCCAGCACCAACCGCGCGCCCGCGTTCCAGGTCAGGAAGAACTCCCACACCGACACGTCGAAGCCGAACGGGGTCTTCTGCAGCACCACGTCCTGCGGTCCCACGGCGAACGCCTCCTGCGCCCATTGCAGCCGGTTGCAGACCCCGTCGTGCTGGTTCATCGCCCCCTTCGGCGTACCGGTCGAGCCGGAGGTGTAGATCACGTAGGCCAGGTGCTGCGGCGTCAGGCCCAGCGCCTGCGGGTCCGGGTCGGTGTCCAGCGCCGACCAGCCGGCCGGCCGGTCCAGGCGCAGCAACGGCGTCTGCGCCAGCGCCGCCGCGCCGGCGGCGTCGGCCAGCACCTGCCGCGGCGCGCAGTCGGCCAGCATCGCCTGCAGCCGCTGCGCCGGCAGCGACGGATCCAGCGGCACGTAGGCCGCGCCAGCCTTGAGGATGCCGAGCAAGCCGACCGCCAGTTCCAGGCCGCGTTCGGCGCACAGTGCGATCCGGTCGTCCGGCGTCGCGCCCTGCGCCAGCAGGGTGTGGGCCAGGCGATTGGCGCGCGCGTTCAATTCGCCGTAACTCAGCGACGCGCCTTCGAACTCCACCGCCACCGCGTCCGGCGCGCTGCGCGCCTGCGCCTCGAAACCGGCGTGCAGGCTCGACAGCGGCGGGTAGCTGCGCTGGGTCGCGTTGAACGTGTCCAGCAACAGCGAACGCTCC
>NZ_JAIHOO010000002.1 GCF_019733395.1 Lysobacter sp. BMK333-48F3
CAACTTCTTCGAACTCGGCGGCGACTCGATGCGGGTCCTGCGCCTGGTCGAGCCGCTGGCGCGCGCCGGCTGGCGATTGCAGGTCGGCGACGTGTTCGCGGCGCCGGAACTGGCCGCGCTGGCGCGGCGCATGACCGCGGAAGCCGGATCCGAACCGGTCGTCGCGGTTCCGCCGAACCGGATCCCCGCCGATGCCGACCGCATCGAACCGTCGATGCTGCCGCTGGTCGAGCTGACCCAGGCCAATATCGATGCGATCGCCGCGGCCGTGCCCGGCGGCATGCGCAACATCCAGGACATCTATCCGCTGGCGCCGCTGCAGGAAGGCATCCTGTTCCACCACCTGCTGCAGAGCCAGGGCGATACCTACCTGCTGCGCGCGGTGCTCGGCTTCGACGATCGCCCGCGGCTGGATGCGTTCCTGCGCGAATTGCAGGCGACGGTCGACAGCCACGACGTGCTGCGCACGGTGGCGTGCTGGGAAGGCGTGCCCGAGCCGGTGCAGGTGGTGCTGCGGCGGGCGGCGCTGCCGTTGGAAGAACTGGCGCCGGCCGCGGACCGCAGCCCGCGCGAAGCGTTGGAAGCGCACACCGATCCGGCCCGGCTTCGCCTGGACCTGCGCCAGGGGCCGCTGCTGCGCGCTTACGCGATGCCGGACGCGGACGGCGGCTGGTTGCTGGCGCTGGTCAACCATCACTTCATCAGCGACCACATCACTCTGGCCGGCGTGGTCGAGGAAATCGGCCTGCGCCTGGCGGGGCGGGCGGCGCAACTGCCGCCGGCGCTGCCGTTCCGCGACTTCGTCGCGCGCGCGCGCCTGGCCGGTAGTGCCGGGCACGAGGCGTATTTCCGCCGTAGCTTGGGTGAGGTCGAAGAGCCGACCGCGCCGTTCGGGATCCTGGACGCGCGAGATGCCGGTGCGTCCGCGGCCGAGGCGCGCCTGGCCCTGCGCGAGGAGGTCGCGTTGCGCCTGCATCGCCTAGCGCGCGCGCGCGGCGTGCCGCTGTCGGCGTTCCTGCATGCGGCCTGGGCGATGACCCTGGCCGCCTGTACCGGCCGCCGCGACGTGGTGTTCGGCTCGGTGCTGTCCGGACGCATGCGCGAAGCTGGCGCGGCGCGCGCGCTGGGCGTGTTCATCAACACCCTGCCGCTGCGGATCGCGCTCGACGGCGACGCGACCGCCCTGGTGGAGCGCACCCGCGAGGCGTTGGCCGAGTTGCTGCGCCACGAGCAGGCTTCGCTGGCCCTGGCCCAGCGCTGCAGCGGCGTCGAGGCGCCGTTGCCGCTGTTCACCGCCTTGCTCAACGTGCGCCATGGCGCCGAACCGACCGGCGCAGGGGCGGGGCTGCCGGGCGTGCGCGTGCATGCCGGACGCGAGCGCTCGAATTATCCGCTGACCTTGTCGGTCGACCTGGCCGGCCATGCCATCGCCTTGGTGGCGATGTGCGCGCCCGGAATCGACGCCGCGGCGATGGCCGAACGCTACGCCTGCGCGATCGAGCGCCTGCTGAGCGCGGTCGAGAGCGGCGATTCCACGCCCGCGCACGCCTTGCCGGTGCTGCCGGCGGCCGAGCGCGCGCGCTTGATCGACGCGTTCAACGACACCGCCGTGCCGTACCGGCGCGAAGACCTGATCCACAGCGGTTTCGAGCGCCAGGCGCGGCTGCGTCCTGACGCGGTCGCGGTGATCGCCGACGGCCGCAGCTACGGCTACGGCGAACTCAACGCGCGCGCCAACCGGATCGCTCACCGCTTGCTGGCGATGGGGCTGCGTCCGGGCGATCGGGTGGCGATCTGCGCCGAACGCGGGGCGACGATGATCGCCGCGCTGCTCGGCATCCTCAAGGCCGGCGGCGCGTATCTTCCGCTGGATCCGGCGTATCCGCCCGAACGCCTGGCCTACATGCTGGAGGACGGCGCGCCGGTCGCGCTGCTGGCCGATGGCGGCCTGCTCGACGATCCGACCGCGCTCGGCGCGGCCGCCGAGCGGATGCAGGTGCTGCGCCTGGACCAGGAAGACGCAGTCGCAGGCTATCCCGAGCACGACCCGGACCCGGCCGCGCTCGGCATCGTCTCCGATCAGCTCGCCTACCTGATCTACACCTCCGGATCGACCGGCCTGCCCAAGGGCGTAATGGTCCAGCATCGCCCGGCGATCAACCTGTTCGAATGGGTCGAGCGCAGTTTCGGCGTCGGCGCGGACGACACTCTGCTGTTCACCACCTCGTTGTGCTTCGACCTGTCGGTGTACGACATTTTCGGCATCCTGGCGGCGGGCGGCCGGGTCCGGGTCGCCACCCGCGAAGAGGTCGCCGACCCGCGCGCGCTGGTGCGGATTCTGCGCGAGGAACGGATCAGCTTCTGGGACTCGGCGCCGGCGGTGTTCGC
>NZ_JAIHOO010000003.1 GCF_019733395.1 Lysobacter sp. BMK333-48F3
TGGGCCTGGCGATCTGCCAGGAACTGGCGGTGGCGATGGAAGGGCATATCGCCGTGCACAGCGAGCCGGGGCAGGGCGCGCGCTTCGTGTTCGAACTGCCGCTGCCGGCGGCCGAGCCGCCGCCGGCCGGCCGCGGTGCCGCCGAACCGGCGCGGCCGCCGGCGCGCAGCGGCCCGCGCGCGGTGCTGCTGGTCGAAGACGACCCGACCGTGGCCGAAGTCATCGCCGGCCTGCTGCGCGCGCAGGGCCACCGCGTCACCCACGTCGCCAACGGCCTGGCCGCGCTGGCGGAAGTGGCGACCGCGCAGTTCGACCTGCTGCTGCTCGACCTCGACCTGCCCGGCATCAACG